>JBIOXZ010000001.1:0-41262 GCA_044869895.1 Actinomycetota bacterium
GCTGATCAAGACGCTCTACGCCGGCAGCGGCTACTTGTCGCCTCGAGGCCCGCCTCACGAAGGGGAACGGCGTCGAGGTCCAGTTCCGCCCCCATTCCGGCCCCGGCCGCGGACTCGCTGGCCGCGCAGGTCAGACCGGCTCCGCCCAGATCCTGCAGGCGAAGCAGCAGTCCGGCCTCGACGAGCTCGAGACAGGCCTCGATGAGCAGCTTCCCGGCGAAGGGGTCGCCGATCTGCACGCTCGGCCTGGTGTCCGCCGCGTCGTCCTCGATGGTACGGGACGCGAGCACGGACACGCCCCCGATCCCGTCCCGGCCGGTGGCCGCGCCGATCAGGACCAACAGCGATCCCTCGCGCAGCTCGTGCCCCGTCGTCACCAACCGGTCGGCCGGCGCCACCCCCACGCACATCACGTTCACCGTCGGGTTGGCCGAGTGGGGCTCGGCGAAGTGGATCTCGCCCCCCACGGTCGGCACCCCGATGCAGTTGCCGTAGCCGCCGATCCCGGCGACCACGCCGGCGAACACGACCCGGTTGCGAACCTCGGTGAGAGGCCCGAACCGGAGGGTATCGAGGAGCGCTACGGGGCGAGCACCCATCGACACGATGTCTCGGACGATGCCGCCGACCCCAGTGGCGGCGCCCTGATATGGCTCGACGGCGGATGGATGCGAGTGCGACTCCATCTTGAACACCGCGGCCAGGCCGTCCCCGATGTCCACGGCCCCGGCGTCTTGTCCCGGGCCCACCAGCACCCGCGGTCCCTCGGTGGGCAGGGTGCGAAGGTGGACCTTGCTCGACTTGTACGAGCAGTGCTCCGACCACATGGCCGCATACATCGCCAGCTCGGTTCGGGTGGGGTCCCCACCGAGCGTGGCGCGGATCCGGTCGAGCTCCTCGTCGGTCAGGCCCAGGGCCCGATGAAGGGGCTGGTCGACCTTCACCTCACACCCTGGCGAGCGCGTACGCGAGGAGCGAGGCGAAGAGGGGTTGCCCCCCCGTGGACCCGACGTCGGGATCGACGGCGTGCTCCGGGTGCGGCATGAGCCCAACCACGTTGCCCTGCGGGTTCCTGATCCCCGCGATGGAGCCCGCGCTCCCGTTCACGTTGTGCTCGTCATCGACCTCTCCGCCAGGACCGCAGTATCGGAACGTGACCAGCGCCTCGGCCTCGATCCGCGCGAGGTCGTCGGGGCGAGCGGTGAACTGCCCCTCCCCGTGCTTCACCGGGATCCGCAGCACCTCGCCGGGAACCAGTCCCTCGGTGAGCGGGGAGAGCGAGGTCTCGACCCTCATGTCCACGAACCGGCACACGAACCGAAGCTGGCGATTGCGGATGAGCGCTCCCGACAACAGCCCGGCCTCGCACAGGATCTGGAAGCCGTTGCAGATGCCGACAACCGGCCCGCCCCGGTCGGCGAAGGCTCGGACCTCGTCCATGATCGGGGCGAATCGGGCCAGCGCGCCGGTCCGCAGGTAGTCACCGTAGGAGAACCCGCCGGGCAGGATGACTGCATCAACGCGGCGAAGGTCCCGATCGGCGTGCCACAACGGCACGCCTACGCCACCCATGAACGCAACGGCGCGAACGGCGTCCCGATCGTCCAGGGAGCCGGGGAACGTCACCACGCCCACCCTGGGCGTGGCCGCGGTCATGGAACGTCCTCGAACCGAAGCTCGGAGGTGGACCCTACGATGCGATATCTCTCGATCACCGGGTTCGACAGGAGTCGCCGCGCCATCTCGTCCACCTGGGAGGCGGCCGCCGCTTCCGTCTCCGCGTCGACCACGAGCTCCACGTACTTTCCCACGCGCACGTTCGAGGCATTCGCCCAGCCCATCGCGGGAAGGGATCCTTCGATGGCCTTGCCCTGAGGATCGAGGAGCCCCGGCTTCAACGACACGACGACCTGGAATCGGTACTTCATCCCCCGTCCGGCACTCCCATGCGCCGACGGTACCAGTCGAACCGCTCGCCGGTGATCCGCTCGTAGGCCTCCCGATACGTGTGCGCGGTCCGCTCGACCACGTCGGCCGGGAGATCCGGGGGAGGCGGGTCGTGATCCCAACCGCTGGCATCGAGCCAGTCCCGAACGTACTGCTTGTCGAACGATGGTTGGGGCGTGCCGGGCGCGTAGCCGTCGGCCGGCCAGAAGCGGGACGAGTCCGGGGTGAGCACCTCGTCGACCAGGATCAGATCGCCGCCGGCGAACCCGAACTCGAACTTGGTGTCCGCCACGATGATGCCGCGCTCCCGGGCGATCTCCGCCCCTCGCTCGTACATGCCGACCGTCAGCTCGCGGAGGTGCTCGGCGAGGCCCTGGCCCACCAGGTCCACGATCTCTTCGAACGTGAGCGGCAGGTCGTGCCCTTCCGCCGCCTTCGTGGTGGGCGTGAAGATGGGCTCTGGCAGCCGATCGGCCTCACCCAGGCCCGGCGGGAGCGGCACCCCGCACACGTGGCCCTCGGCCAGGTACTGCTTGAGCCCCGACCCGGTCAGGTACCCCCGGGCCACGCACTCGACCGGGACCACCTTCGCCCTGCGGACCAGCATGGACCGGCCGGCGAGGGACGGGTCGCCCCGGAACGGCTCTGGGAAGTCCTGCCGGTCGGCGCTCAGGAGGTGGTTGCCGACGACATCCACTGTCTTGCCGAACCAGAACAGCGAGAGCCCGCACAGCACCCTGCCCTTGTCGGGGATGGGGTTGGGAAGAACGACGTCGAACGCCGAGATCCGGTCAGTGGCCACGAGCAACAGGCGATCGTCCCCCGCGTCGTAGATGTCGCGAACCTTGCCCCTGGTCCGGAGGTTCGCAGCCTCGGTCACCGCTCCCCGCTCACGGTCAGCTTGGCCAGCCGATCGAACACCACGTCGAGGTTTCGGAGGTTGCGGCCCGGGTCGAACAGCGCCTCGAGATCCTCGGCACTCAGCAGCCGAACCACGTCGGGTTGATCTCGGAGCTCCGCCATGAAGTCCTTGCCCTCGTCCCATGCCGCGGCCGCCGCGACCTGGACGATCCGGTAGGCATCATCCCGAGGCATGCCCCGTTCCACCAACGCGAGCAACACGCCCTGCGAGTACACGAGGCCGCCACCGAGGTTCAGGTTCGCCCGCATCCGTTCCGGGAACACCTCGAGCCCGCCGAGCACCTCTCCCATCTCGGCCAGCATGAAGTGCAGCGCGGTGGTGGAGTCGGGGAAGACCACCCGCTCGGCCGAGGAGTGCGAGATGTCGCGCTCATGCCACAGCACGACGTTCTCCAGGGTGGGTTGGAGGTCGGCTCGAACCACTCGCGCCAGCCCGGTGATCCGCTCGGAGCGAACGGGGTTGCGCTTGTGGGGCATCGCCGACGAGCCCTTCTGCCCCTCAGCGAAGGGCTCCTGGACCTCCAGGACCTCGGTCCTGGCCAGGTGGCGGATCTCGGTGGCGATCGCGTCGAGCGACGAGGCGAGGACCGCGAGGGCCGCCATGTACTCGGCATGCCGATCGCGCGACACCACCTGGCTGCTCGCCTCGGCCGGTCGAAGCCCGAGCTCACCGCACACGTGCTCCTCGATCCGGGGGTCGAGGTGGGCGTAGGTTCCCACCGCTCCCGAGACCTTGCCAACCGATACCGCCTCCCGAGCTCGCCACAGCCGCTCGCGGTCTCGATCGAGCTCGAAGGCCCACAGGGCGAGCTTGTGTCCGAAGCTGGTCGGCTCGGCGTGTACCCCGTGGGTCCGTCCCGCCATCACGGTGTCCCGGTGTTCCAGCGCCATGCCTTTCACCGTGCCGAGCAGCCGCTCGATTCCGGCGAGCAGGAGGTCGGCCGCCTGGCGGAGCTGGAGCGCGAAGCCCGTGTCCAGCACGTCCGAGGACGTCAGACCGAAGTGGATCCACCGCCCCGCCGGCCCAACCGACTCCGCCACGCACTGGACGAATGCCGCGACATCGTGCCTGGTGACCTCCTCCAACTCGCGGACCCGCTCGACGGTGAAGGATCCGCGTTCGCGGACGACCCGGGCATCCTCGGGAGGCACCGTGCCCAAGCCGGCCCATGCCTCGACCGCCAGGACCTCGATCTCCAGCCAATGGCGGAAGCGAGCCTCATCCGACCAGACGGCCACCATCTCCGGCACGGAGTAGCGAGGGATCATGGCCGCCCACCCCGCAGCAGGCGGGAGCCGGCCCTCACAGCCTGAGGCCCTCCGCCAGGTCGTCCTTGAACTTCCACAGCCGGGCCTGGATCTCCGGCTCGGCCACCCCCACGATCTCCGCCGCCAGCACGGCCGCGTTCACGGCAGCATCCACTCCCACGGCGGCCACCGGTACGCCGGCCGGCATCTGCGCGGTCACCATCAGGGCCTGCTCGCCCCCCATCTGGTCGCTGGCGATGGGGACACCGATCACCGGGAGCACCGTGCGCGCGGCGGCGGCGGCGGCCAGGTGGCCTGTGATTCCGGTTGTGCAGACCAGCACTTTCAGCCCACGATCGAAGGCCGTTCGCACGTACTCGTCCACGAGGTCGGGGTTGCGAGAGGAGGACATCACTCGGATCTCGTGGGGGAGCTCCAGCTTCTCCAGGATCGCCGTGGCCTGCTGCATGACGGAGAGCTCGGCGGGGGATGCGGCCAGCACGCCGACCACCGCGGTGTCCCTTCTCATCCAGCCTCCGTCACGTCCGCCCCGATGTCCCTGCGAAAATGCATCCCGGGGAAAGAGATGCGCGAACACGCCCGGTACGCGCGATCCCGCGCCTCCCTCGCCGTGGCCCCGAGACCACTCACCGCGAGGACCCGTCCTCCCGCGGTGACCACTCTACCCCGTCGTTCCGCCGTGCCGGCGTGGAAGATGACGACGTCCTCGATCGCGCCCGCTTCGTCGAGGCCATCGATCACGAAGCCGGTCTGGTACGGCCCCGGGTACCCCCCCGAAGCCAGCACGACGGTCACGCAGACGTCGGGGGTCCATAGCGCCTTGTAGTTGCCGATGTTGCCTTCGACCGAGGCCAGCAGCATCTCACCGAGGTCCGAGCGGAGGCGGGGCGCGATGGCCTGCGTCTCGGGGTCGCCGAACCGGCAGTTGAACTCGAGGACCTTGGGACCCTCCTCGGTGACCATGAGCCCGGCGTAGAGAAGGCCCGCGAATCGGACTCCCTCGGACTCCATCGCCCGTACCGTGCGGACGAGCACGTCGTCCCAGATGCGCCGCTCCACTGCCTCGGTGATCCAGGGGACCGGGGAGTAGGCCCCCATGCCTCCGGTGTTGGGTCCCGAGTCGCCGTCGCCGACCCGCTTGTAGTCCTGGGCCAGGACGAGTGGGACCACCTCTCGGCCATCGGTCAGCCCGAAGGCCGAGACCTCCCTGCCGGCGAGGTGCTCCTCGACCAGCACGACCGCACCAGCCTCGCCGAAGGCCCGCTCGATGAGGCACGCTCGGAGAGCGGCGACGGCGGCGCCCCGATCGTCCGCGATGACCACGCCCTTGCCGGCGGCAAGCCCGTCGGCCTTGATCACGTAGGGCTGCGCCAGCTCGTCCAGGTATGCGACGGCCTCGTCCATGTCGCTGAACGACCGGGAGCGCCCGGCGGGGATCCCGTACTTGTGGCACAGCTCTTTGGCCCACGCCTTCGATCCCTCGATCCTGGCCGCCTCCTTGGTAGGGCCGAACGCCCGGTGTCCCTCGGCGTCCAGCTCGTCCACCAGGCCCCTCACGAGCGGCGTCTCCGGGCCCACGACGGTCAGGTCGATCGACTCCCGCTCGACAAGCTCGAGGATCCCGCGCACGTCGTCCGGATCCACCCGAACGCAGGTGGCATCGACGGCGATCCCGGTGTTGCCCGGTGCGGCGAAGATCCGGTCGACCGTCGGGTTCTGGGCCAGGCGCCACACGATGGCGTGCTCCCGCCCTCCCCCGCCGACGACGAGGATCCTCATGCCACGGGCAGGCTCTGCTCGCGGGCCGGGCCCACCGAGACCACCCCGATCCGCACCCCGGCCAGGTCCTGGAGACGTTCCACGTACTTGCGGGCCGCCGGCGGAAGGTTGCCGAACGAGCGAGCCTCGGACAGTGTCTCGTCCCACCCCTCCAACTCTTCGTACGTCGGCTGCGCCCGGTGGAACAGCGACTGGTGCGGCGGGACGTCCTCGAAGGTCTCGCCATCGGCGACGTATCCGGTACAGACCTTGATCGCGCCGAACCCCGAAAGCACGTCGAGCTTGGTGAGGAAGATCTCGGATAGGCCGTTCAGGCGCGCCGCGTACCGAACGAGGACGGCGTCGAACCATCCGCACCGTCGCTTGCGTCCGGTGGTGGTGCCGAACTCCTTCCCCGCCTCCCCCAAACGCTCGCCGTCGGGACCCGGATCTTCGGTGGGGAAGGGTCCCGATCCGACCCTGGTCACGTAGGCTTTCGTCACGCCGATCACCCGGTCCACCTCCATCGGGCCCACACCGGCCGAGGCCAGGGCGAAACCGGCCACGGGGTTGGAGGACGTGACGAAGGGATAGGTCCCGTGGTCTAGGTCGAGGAGCGTTCCCTGCGCCCCCTCGAACAGCACGTTCTCCCCGGCTCGCAGGCCTTCGTAGAGGAGCCTCGACGTGTCGGCCACGTGCGGTCGAAGTCGCTCCCCGTAGGCCCGATACTGCTCGACGATGGTGTCGGGGGCGAGCGGCAGCCGGTTGTAGATCTTGGTCAGGAGGAGGTTCTTCTCCTTGAGGACGACCTCCAACTTCTCCCGGAAGATCTTCGGGTCGAACAGATCCTGGAGTCGGAGGCCGATCCGAGCCGCCTTGTCGGCGTAGGCGGGCCCGATGCCGCGCTTGGTCGTCCCCAGCGCATGCTTGCCGAGGTGGCGCTCGGTCACCTTCTCCAGCTCGAGGTGGTAGGGCATGATCAGGTGCGCGTTACCCGACACCACGAGGCGCGAGACGTCGATCCCCAGGCCCGACAACGTGTCCATCTCTTCCAATAGGACGCCGGGATCCACGACCACGCCGTCGGCGATCACCGAGATGAGGTGGGGATAGAGGATCCCGGACGGAACGAGGTGAAGCTTCAACAGGTGCCCTTCGGCCACCACGGTGTGTCCGGCGTTGTTGCCGCCCTGGTACCGAACCACGAACCGCATGTGGTCGGCCAGGTAGTCGGTGACCTTGCCCTTGCCCTCGTCCCCCCATTGGGTCCCGACGACGATCGAAGCCGGCATGACCGCCCTGCTTATCGCTCCAGGCGGAACCGGATCTCGACGTGCGTGTGGTACTCGGTGATCTTGTTGCCGTCGACCACGGCCGAGGTTCCGAGGATGTCCATCCCCTCGATCCCGCGGATCGTCTTCGACGCCTCGTTCAGCGCCTGATGCGCGGCGTCCCTCCACGACTCCGAGGACACGCCGACCAGGTCGATCGTCTTGATGACCGCCATCGAATCTCCCTTCTACCTTCCCGTGTACACGTCGACGAACCGCCGGTAGTTCGCGGAGATGCGGGCCGCGGCATCCTCGCGTGTGGCCGTGCCGTCCACGAACTCCTTCAGCGGGTTCCACCAGATGGTCCGACCGATGGCGAACCCGATGTATCCGGGAACGCCGGCACCCGTTCGGAGCCAGTGGTCCACGGCGGCCTCGTCGGCTCCCCGGCCCAGGACGACGCAGGCCACCTCGTCGCGGCCGCCCATTCGGGCCTGCGTGGCGATGGCCTCGCAGTCCTCCCGCCGGTCGATCCCCTCGATCTTCCAGACGTCGGGCTCCACGCCGGACTGCTGGAGCTCGGCGATGGCCGCCAGCATGAGCTGGGGACGGAGCTCCTTGTCGAATCGGTCGGCGTCGTCGCTCACCGTTCCAAGCTGCTCCTTCGTGGCCGGGACCAGGAGCTCGAACAGGAACTTCCGGCCCCGCTCGTGCAGCCAGTCCGACAGATCTCGCAGTCGCTCGGTCTGGCGCTCGTTCATCGCCCCGTCCCCCGCGGGGTTGTATCTGACGAGGACCTTGGTGAAGACCGGCTCGAATTCCTCGATGTGCTTGCCGTATTCGTCGCCGTACTCGAAGTCGAACTCGTCCTGCCCCGACTTCTCCACGGGCATCGCCAGGATCAGCCCATCCCCCTTGGCCGCGCGGGCGATCGAAGCGCCGAACTGCTCGTCGACGAGCAGCCCGGCGCTCGCCCGGTCCTCCCCTTCATCCAGCGCCCGGAGGAATCCCTCGAAGATGACGTGCTTCGCATCGGAGATCCGCTCGCTCTCCTGCGCCGTGGGCTCTCCCGTGACCCCGAAGAACTTCTTCTGGAACGAGCCGCGGTGGTCGAACGCCAAGATGTATAGCGACTTGTCGTACCCCAGCTCCATGCGCCTGCTCCTTTCTAGGGCCTCTCGAACGCGTTGGTGGGCTCGAGGACCTCGACGGGCACTGGGGCGGCCGCATCTTTGAAGGTTCGGCCGTCCGCGGACGATCCAGAGACGAACCCGTAGTGCATCGGCACGGCGAGCCCCGGCGACATCGCCTTCGCCAGCCCGGCGGCCTGCTGCGGGTCCATGGTGAACTTCCCCCCACACGGCAGGAACGCGACGTCGCTCCGGATCGATTCCAGTTCGGGGAGGTGATCCGTGTCGCCGGCGTGGTAGTACACGCGACCCCCGAACTCCAGGATGTACCCGACCCAACCGTTCTTGTCAGGGTGGAACTCGAGCCGATCTTCCGCGATGTTGTACGCGGGAACGCACTGCACCTTCACGCCCCCGACGTCGAGCGTGGCCCCGGGCGACGCGATCGTGACGTCGCCACGGAGCTCGTTCGCGACGTCACGGGGGCCGGCCAGCTTCGTTCGCTCCGTGCGGATCTTGTCGATGTCCTCGGGAACGAAGTGGTCGTAATGGGCGTGGGTGACCAAGATGACATCGGCTGGTGTCGGGTCGTCGATGCCCCATGGGTCGACGTAGACCGTCAGGCCCTCCTCCTGCCACCGGAACGCCGAGTTCCTGAACCAGGTGACCCGTTCGAGCACTGCGCTCACCTCTTCCGTGACGGCGTGACCCCTGTAGTCTGGCAAATCGCCGTGTCAGCGCGCGAACCGGTCGACGTCCAGGGAGGCCTTCGGGCCAGCCTCTCCCTGCTTCGCCGAAACCGCGATTTCCGGCGGCTCTACGTGGCCTCCCTGATCTCGCTGGGGGGCGACTGGTTCTTGCTCGTCGCCCTGTTCGGGCTGGTCCTTCACTTCTCCGGCTCAGCCATCGCCGTGGCCCTGGTCATCGCCGTGGAGGACCTCATGTACTTCCTGCTCTCGCCGGTCGCCGGTGTGCTGGCGGACCGGATCGACCGGCGCCGGTTGATGGTGTGCGCCGATTTGGCCCGGGCCGTCGTGTGCCTCGGCTTCCTGCTGATCCGAACCGACTCGGTACTATGGCTCGCGTTCGTGCTGCTCGCCGTCATGGCCTCGTTCAGCGCCGCCTTCGAGCCCGCGTCATTGGCCGCGTTGCCCAACCTGGTCGACGAGGAGGACCTGGCCACGGCCAACGCTCTGTCGGGCTCGTTGTGGGGCACGATGCTCGCGGTTGGCGCCGCGCTCGGCGGGGTCGTGGCCGCCGCGTTCGGCAGGGACACCGCCTTCATCCTGGATGCGGTGTCCTTCCTCGCCTCGGCCTGGCTGATCTGGCGGATCCGGCGGCCGTTCGCCGAGCAGCGCGAGGCGGAGGATCACGCCGGCGTCGGGGAGGCGACGGTGGAGACCATCCGGTACGCGCGGAGGGATCACCGGGTGCTGGCCCTGCTCGCCGTGAAGTTCGGGTGGGGAATCGCCGGGGGCGTCCTCGTCCTGATCCCGCTCCTCGCGCATCGCCAATACCACGCCGGCGACGTCGGCATCGGCTTGCTCATGGCCTCCCGTGGGGTGGGTGCGCTGATCGGTCCGTTCGTCGGGAGGTCGGCACTCGGGCCGCAGGATCGGCGGATCTTCGGCGCGATCGCCCTCGCCCTGGCGATCTTCGGTCTGGGCTACGCCCTCCTCGGGCTGGTCCCGGGGTTGTTGCTGGCCATGCCCACCGTTGCCCTCGCGCACGTGGGCGGGGGCGCGCAGTGGACGCTCTCCTCCTACGGGCTCCAGCGGATCGTCCCCGACCGCATCCGGGGACGGATCTTCGCCTTCGACGGGATGCTCGTGACGCTCACGTTCGGACTCTCGAGCCTGCTGACGGGGTGGCTGGCCGACTCCTTCGGCCCCCGAGTCACCGCCGCCGGCATGGGCGTGGTGGCCATGGGGTGGGCCGCCGTCTGGTCGCTCCTCACGACCGACGTCAGAAGGGCCACCCTGCTCGAGGGTTGCGGAACGGCGATGACCGAGAGGGAAGCGGCCTAAGGAGCGGAGCTTGCCGGTGGGGTCGGATCGCGGGGCGGGGGTGGAGGCGGTGGCGGCGGGCCCCCCGTGGAGGGCGGGGCGGCCGGCGGGGACGACGAGCCGCCCGGGGACCCGAACGACACCGATGGGGTTCCGGGAGCGAAGCTCACCTGGGGCGGGCCGGCCTCCCGGAGTGTCTCCTCCACCTCGAAGAACTGCTCCTCCTTGAATCCGAAGCTCCGTGCGACCACGTTCGACGGGAACGACTGGACCCGCTGATTGAACTCACGCACATTCGCGTTGTAGAAGCGGCGCGCCGTCTGGAGCCGATCCTCGGTGTTCGACAGCTCGGACTGCAGGGCCAAGAAATTCTGGTTCGCCTTCAGCTCCGGGTAGTTCTCGGCCACGGCGAACAGCTGGCGGAGTGCGGCGACGAACGGTCCCTCCGCCGCAGCTTGCTCCGCCGGGGGGCCGGTGGCCGAGACAGCCGCCGCGCGGGCCCGGGTCACCTCCTCGAAGACCCCACGCTCGTGCGCGGCGTAGCCCTTCACCGTCTCGACCAGATTGGGGATCAGGTCGTAGCGTCGGCGAAGCTCCGTGTCGATGTTGGCCCACGAGTCCCGGATGATCTGGCGTCCGGCGACGAAGCGGTTGTAGGAGACGATGCCGAGGATGACGACGAGTGCCACCACGCCGAGGACGATCCACACCCAGGCCACGATGACGTCCCTTCTGCGAGCGATCCCCTGATCGACGAGCCACAGCCTACTGGTCCGCTCCGGTCCCGTACAGCTCGAGGACGTTACGGGGCGCGCTGGCGATGAACGGTTTGGTGCCGCCATGACCGAGCAGATTCCGATCGGCGGTGCATTCAGGCTGAACCGCGTGTTGAAGCAGCGATCCGCTAGTCGCGCCCGCCGCGCGCCCAACCTCGCCCACCGAGCAGGATCGCCGCCCCCAGCACGATCAGCAGGACCGGAAGCACGTACCGGGCCTGGAGGGTCCAGACGTCGAGCCGGTCGAGCAGGAAGGCGATCCCGGCCGCGATGAAGAACAGGCCCCACACGACCGCCGTTCGGTTCCCGCGATCACCCATGCTGGACGCGCACCTCCCCGATGCCCTCCGACAGGTCGAGGGAGAACACGATGGGCTGATGAAACGGCGCGCTCGGGGTGATGTCCTTGGCGACGCCGAAGCCCTCGTCGCTCTGGCCGAAGATCGTCACCTGACCCATCCCCGCGTGTCCCCGCACCACGGCCAGCTGGTCTGAAGGGAGCTCTACGATGAGCTGGCCCACGCCGACGCGGGCTCGGACCGTGCGCGCCGTGCCCGTGACGGGCACCGATACGCTCGTGAGGTCTAGGGTGAGCTGCCCGACGGCCAGCCGGTATTCGGACTTCACCTCGGATGGCGAAACGGGGCGCTCGATCCGCTGCCCCACCCCTCCTTCCACAGGGATGTCCACGGCCGACGCTCCCGCAAGCAGGACCGTGAGGACGATCCCGATGGCGATGAGGCCGCCCTGACCGCTCTCGGACCGCTGGCCGGCGATCACCAATCCCAGCCCGACGGCGATCAACGAGCCGGGCAGCACGGCCTTCCACGGCACGTCGCTGACCCCCGCGGCCTGGAGAAACGCCGTCACGCCGATCACCACGACCACGAGGCCAAGCACCAACCGTCCGGCGTGGAATCGTGATGAAGGCGGGGGCGAAGGAGGGTCCGGAAGGTCGCTCATCGCCTGGAGGACGCCCGAACGATCAGGGCCACGCCGACCGCGATCAGGGCGAGCGGCCACAAGTACTTCCCGATCCTCGGGAGCGACAGGCCGAGCAACAGGATCACGCCGATCGCGATCAGGGCCCCACCGAACACCAGCCGCGCCATGTCGGCGCTGGGTGGAGGGGCCTGACCGAGGTGCTCCCCCTCCTTCTCCTCGGGGATCAGGATCCACCCGAGGATGTAGAGCAGGATCCCACCGCCCCCCACGATCGCCAGCACCACGAGCGCGACCCGGATCAGCACGGGGTCGACGCCCAGATAGCGGCCGACGCCGCCGCACACGCCGGCGATGACGCGGTCGGTGCGGCTTCGGCGAAGGAGCCTCGTGCTGCCCGGTGCGTCGGCCACCCGGCCACCCTACGGCCCGTCGGACGGGGCCTCAAGCCGGAACGTCAGGCGATCCCTCGGACTCCTTCGATGCCGTCGGCCGCTCTGGTCGCGGCCGCCCCGACACATGGACGAGCCCGGCCGAAAGACGCCGCCCGAGCTCCGCCGCGGCCTCGAGGAGCGCGAACAGGTCCCGACGTTCCCACTGCACGTACGTGAGCAGCATCCGGCCGCTCACCTCGAACGCCATATCGTTCTGACGTTCCATCCACTGCCTGGTGTCGTCGTCGAGGAGGCGGGCGGCGAGCCTCGGGTCCTGGGCCCGCACGTCGAAGGTCCCCCCGAACCCTCGGTCCTCCATCTCGACGACCGAAAGCTGCCCACGCTCTGCGTGCGGCGTGAAGAACATCTTCGGCTCGACCACGATCGGCGGTACGTCGCGCTCGAGTGCCGTCAGCGCGCAAGTGAACCGGCGGTCGCCGTCGTCATCCGAGCTGTATCGGAAGTCGAACACCCGAACGTCCTCGGCGCGCCAGCTCCCCCACAGGACGTTGTCGACACTCCCGCCGCCCGATCCCCGGTTCAAGAGTTCGAGCGGCAGCCCGGCCAGGCCGAACGGGTCGCCATCGGCGCGCTGCAACCCCAGCGCCCCGGGCTCCAGGTTCGCCTTCGCGGCCTTCCTGCTCAAGTTGAACCGGTAGCTACCGTAGGCGCAACCTCCCAAGGCCGCCACCACCACGATGCCGGGCGGCAGAGCCTTCAAGGCCACCGCGACCAGCGTGACAGCAGCGAGCAGTCCGATGACGAGGCCCCATCCCTTCATGGGGCGAGTATCGGGACGGCGTGCGTCGCCCTTTACGCGCGCCGCACGCCGAACGTGAGGGCGCCGCCCTCGGCGTCGACCTCCACCTCGTCCCCCTCCGCGAGCTCGCCGGACAGCAGCTTGACCGCCAGGACATCCTGGATCTCCCGCTGGAGGAGCCGCTTCAGCGGCCGCGCCCCGTAGGCGGGGTCGAAGCCCTTGTTCGCCAGGTGCTCGCGAGCGGCGTCGGTGATGCTGATCACGAGCTTGCGACCCTCCAGCCGGCGCTGGAGCATGCCGACCTGGATGTCCACGATCTGAGCGATCTCGTCCCGCCCGAGCGGCTGGAACACGATGATCTCGTCGACCCGGTTCACGAACTCGGGTCGGAAGGTGGCGCGGACCTCGGCCATCACCTTCTCCGTCCGCTCTTCAGCGGACGAGCCCGGATCGGCGAACAGGAACCCGCCGAGATTCGACGTCATGATGACCACCGTATTGCGGAAGTCGACGGTCCGGCCCTGCCCGTCGGTGAGGCGACCGTCGTCCAGCAGTTGCAACAACACGTTGAACGCGTCTTGGTGCGCCTTCTCGATCTCGTCCAGCAGCACGACGGAGTACGGGCGCCTCCGCACCGCCTCGGTGAGCTGCCCTCCCTCGTCATAACCGACATATCCGGGCGGTGCCCCGATCAGCCGCGACACGGTGTGCCGCTCCTGGTACTCACTCATGTCGATCCGCACCATGGCCCGCTCGTCGTCGAACAGGAATTCCGCGAGCGCTCGTGCCAGCTCGGTCTTTCCCACCCCGGTGGGCCCCAGGAACACGAACGAGCCGATCGGCCTGCTCGGGTCGGAGAGCCCGGCCCGAGTGCGGCGGATGGCGTTCGCCACGGCCTCGACCGCCTCGTGTTGGTCGACGACCCGCCGGTGCAGCTCCTCCTCCATCCGGACCAGCTTCTGCATCTCGCCCTCCATGAGGCGTGATACGGGGATGCCGGTCCACGTCGAGACGACCTCCGCCACGTCCTCCTCGTCGACCTCCTCCTTCAGCATCTTGCGTTCCCGCTGGATCTCGGCGAGCTTCGCGTTCTCCTCGTCCATCGAGCTCGCGAGCTCCACGAGCCTTCCGTATCGGAGCTCGGCCGCCCGCTCCAGATCCCCGTCGCGTTCCGCCCGCTCGGCGTCTGTCCTGGCCGCCTCGATGTCCGAGCCGATCTTCCGGATCCGGTCGATATGGTCCTTCTCCCGGTGCCAGTGGGCTTTCATGGCGGCCGAACGCTCCTGGAGGTCGGCCAGGTCTCGCTCCAGCCGGGCCAGCCGGTCCTTCGACGCGTCGTCCGTCTCCTTCCGAAGGGCGGCCCTCTCGATCTCGAGCTGCTTCATCCGCCGCTCGACCTCGTCGATCTCCGTCGGCATGGAATCGATCTCGATCCGAAGCCTGGACGCGGCCTCGTCGATGAGATCGATCGCCTTGTCGGGGAGGAACCGACCGCTCACGTACCGGCTGGAAAGCACGGCTGCCGCGACCAGGGCAGAGTCCTGGATCCTGACCCCGTGGTGCACCTCGTACCGCTCCTTCAAACCCCGAAGGATGGCGATCGTGTCCTCGACCGCGGGCTCCTCCACCAGGACGGGCTGGAACCTGCGCTCCAGCGCCGGGTCCTTCTCCACATGCTTGCGGTACTCATCGAGCGTGGTCGCGCCGATCGCCCTGAGCTCGCCTCGGGCGAGCATCGGCTTCAGCATGTTGCCGGCGTCGACCGCACCTTCCGCCGCGCCGGCGCCCACGACCGTGTGCAGCTCGTCGATGAACGTGATGATCTGGCCCTCGCTCTCGGCGATCTCCCGCAACACCGCCTTGAACCGTTCCTCGAACTCGCCCCGGTACTTCGAGCCCGCGATCAGTGCCCCTATGTCCAGGGCGACCACGCGCTTGTCCTTCAACGATTCGGGGACGTCCCCGGCCACGATCCGCTGAGCCAGTCCCTCGACGATGGCGGTCTTCCCCACGCCGGGCTCGCCGATCAGCACCGGGTTGTTCTTCGTCCTTCGAGAGAGCACCTGGATCACCCGGCGCACCTCGTCGTCCCGGCCGATGACGGGATCCAGCCTCCCACGCCGCGCGAGGTCGGTGAGATCTCGTCCGTACCGCTCGAGGGCCTGATACTTCTCCTCCGGGGTCTGGTCGGTCACGCGCTGCCGGCCGCGCACTTCCGCCAGGGCCGTCAGGACCGTGTCGGGGGTCAAGCCAGCCTCGCGGAGCAGCCGGGCGGATCCCGTGTCCCCATCGAGGAGGGCCAGGAACAGGTGCTCGGTGGAGACGTACTCATCCGTCAGCTTCTTCGCTTCCGCGAACGCTCGCTCCAGCACGATCCCTGTGGCCGGCGACACCCGAACCTCGGCGCCCTGCGCGTACACCTTCGGGATCCGGTCCAGCGCCTCGTCGACCTGGTCCCTGAGTGCGCGGGGCGACATCCCCAGGCGATGCAAGAGCGGGTAGATCACCCCGTCGGCGTCCGAGAGAAGCGCCAACAGGACGTGCTCGGGTTCGATGGCCTGGTGGCTGCGGGCGACCGCCTGCTCACGCGCCGCCTCCAGCGCGGCCTGTGACTTCATCGTCAGCTTGTTCGGATCCAACGGTCCCTCACTCCCTCGTAATCGTTCCTGGTCATCCCGTACATCACGCAATCGGCGCCCCCACCGTTGGCCGCCGGGAGGAACTGGCGTTGTACGCCTTCCTCGACGAACCCCACACGTTCGAACACGCGGCGCATGGCGGCGTTTTCCGGCGTGGTGCCCCCCTCGACCCGCCGCGCCTCCTCTCGGTCGAACAGGTGCCGGACGAGCATGGCCACGGCTTCCGTGCCATATCCCTTGCCCCGGTGGTCCTGGTCGAACAGCTCGATGCCGATGCCGAATACCCCTCGCGGCAGCTGAGCCCGGTACGCCTGGATCTGGCCGACGAGGACACCATCTGCCTCGATACCCAGGACCAGACCCCAGCCTGTCAGCGTTCCGGAGAGCTCGATGCGCTCGCGGAGCTCCTCGTCGCCCAAGCTTGCGGGGGACACGCTGGCTTCCGCCCGGTGCCTGGCGGCCCGCAGCACCTCGAACTCCTCGGACCGAAGCGGACGCAAGCGCACGGGCCCTCCCGAAATGACGATCACCGCGACGGGCTCCCGCTCAGCCAGGGGAACGCCGAGATCGTGCGAAGCGGCACGATATCCACGGTCGCTGAGGACGGGCCGAGCGCGACGGGACGCCCCCGGCGAACCCGCCGGAGCTCGGCCTCCAGCTCCACCGCCCGCCGCCGAAGGTCCTCCAACTGCGTCTCGAGCTCCATGATCATCTTCACACCAGCCAGGTTGATCCCCTGGCCTTGCGTGAGCTCCTGGATCATCTGGAGCCTGTCGATGTCTCGCTCGGAATACCGTCGGGTGTTGCCCGACGTTCGCTTCGGACTCAGCAGGCCCCTCCGCTCGTAGATGCGAAGCGTCTGTGGATGCACACCCGCGAGCTCTGCCGCCACGCTGATGATGTAGACCGCTCGGTCCTCTGCCCGGTCGCTTCGATTCCCTCGCGCTCCCATGGACTCCGTCCTCCCTTACGCGTCGACCCCGAGGCCCCGGCGCGGCGAGTCTCGCCCCGCATCCTGGAGCTGCTTCAGCAGGTGCTTCTCATCGCGCGACAACCGCTGCGGCACCTCCACGTTCACCGTGACCAGCAGGTCGCCGTGGCCACCCTTCTTCGGCGCGCCCTTGCCCCGGATCCGGAAGGTCCTGCCCGACTGCGTGCCCGAGGGGATCTTGAGCGTCACGGGCCCGTTCAGGGTGGGAACGTCGACGTTCGCGCCCAGGGCCGCCTCCGCAAACGTTATGGGGAGCGCGAGGGTGAGATCGCTGCCCTTCCGTCCGAACAGCTTGTGCGGCGCGACGTGCACGACGACGTACAGATCGCCGGCAGACCCGCCCGGGGGTCCTGCCTCGCCGCGCCCCGAGAGCCGGATCCGGGCTCCGTCCCTCACGCCGGCCGGGACCTTCACCTGGAAACTGCGCGTCGTCCGGACATTGCCCGAACCGCGGCACGTCGGGCAGGGGTGCTCCACGATGCGACCGGCACCCCGGCACCGAGGACACGTCTGCGACATCTGGAAGAACCCCTGGTTGACGCTGACCGATCCCAGTCCACCGCACTGGGGACAGGTGACGGGCGTCGTCCCCGGCTCCGCGCCCGACCCCCCACAGGTTGGACATGGCGCGGGCCCCTGGATGCGCACGGGAACCGTGGTCCCACGCATGGCGTCGTCGAAGGAGACCCGAACCTCCGTCTCGAGGTCGGCGCCGCGTGCGGCCTGCCGCTCCCCTCGGCCCCGACCGGTGAACACGCTGAACAGGTCCCCGAGGTCGCCGACGTCGCCGACGTCGCCGAACCCGAAGTCCTCGACCCGGACCCTTCCTCCGGGTCCCGGGCGGCCCCCGCCGGGAAAGCCGCCGGCTCCGAAGCCCGAGGCGGCCATGTCCCGGACCTGGTCGTATTGCTTGCGCTTGTCCTCGTCGCCGACGACGTCGTAGGCCGCCGAGATCTCCTTGAACCGCTCCTCGGCGGACTTGTCTCCCGCGTTGGCGTCGGGATGGTACTGCTGCGCGAGCTTGCGGTATGCCTTCCTTATCTCCGCCTGCGACGCGTTCTTCGCCACGCCGAGGATCTGGTAGTAGTCCTTGTCGAACCACTCGCGCCGGACGTCGCCGTTCATCGGCGACCCTCTCAGCGCTCGTGCGTGACGCGCACGCCCGCGGGGCGGACCACCCGACCCCTCAGCACGTAGCCCTGGCGGAGGACGTCCGCTACCAGCGGATCACCTTCGCCCGAGCTCGATCCCATCAGCGCCTCGTGCCGCTCGGGGTCGAAGGACTTTCCCACCGCCTCGATCCGCTCGAGTCCCTCGGACTTGAGGGTCTCGACGAGCTTTGCGTACACGAGCTCGACGCCGTGGAGGAACTTTTCGAAGTCCGGCCGCTGCTCGGCCGCCATCAGGGCGAGCTCGAACTCGTCCAGCACCTCCAGGAGGCGGCGCACCAACGGCTCCGAAGCGAGCTCCACCGCGCGCGTCTGCTCCTTCAGAACCCGCTTGCGGTAGTTGTCGAACTCTGCCTGCAGACGCATCAGGTGATCCCGATACTCGGCGGCCTCTTGCTTCGCAGCTTCCACTTCTGTTTCGACCCCACTCCCCTGCTCATGCTCCGCATCGCCCCGGGGTTCCCCGGAGGAGGCTCCGGCCTTCTCCGGGGAGTCGCCCGAGACATGGACGCGCCGGCGGTCGGAGACCTTGACTTTTGGCCGGTTCACCCGACCCTCGTCGGTGCGATCCTTCTCGCTCATCAGGTCGTCCTGACCGTGACCTTCTTGGGCTTGGCCTCCTCGCGCTTGGGCAGCTCGATCGTGAGGACGCCCTTGTCGAACGACGCCTCGACACGCTCCGTGTCGGCCATCGTCGGCATCGACAGGGTTCGCGAGAAGGCCCCGTATCGCCGTTCGATGCGCTGGAACGAGTCCTCCGTCGCATCCTTGTAGAAGAACTCTCGCCGTCCCTTGACCGTCAGCGTCGAGTCCTCCACGGACACGTCGACGTCTCCCGGTTCGATCCCTGGAAGCTCGACGGTCACGACGAACTTGTCGACGGTCTCGTAGACGTCCAGCGCCGGCACCCAGGAACCCGCCTGACCGGACGCTGGCTCGCCGCCGCCATAGGTTCGGCCGAACAAGCGGTTCAACTCATTCTGGATCGACATGAGATCGCGGAACGGATCCCACCTCTCGAGCATCGACATCTACGAAGCACCTCCTTCGTCGACGACCTCGCCCTCGACGACGTCTTCCTCGCCGCCCTCGGGCGCGCCCCCGGCCCCGGCCTGCTCCGGCCGGGCCTCGGCCTGCGACTGCTGATACATGGCCTGGCCGACGCGCTGGAAGACCTGCATCGTGGCCTCGGTTGCGGACTTGATCCTCTCCACGTCCTCCCCCTTCAGCACCTCCTTCAGCTCCTCGTTCGACTTCATGAGTTCTTCGCGGTCGCCCTCGGGCACCTTCTCGCCCCACTCCTGGAGCGACCGGTCGATCTGGTAGCTGAGCTGGTCCCCGGCGTTCCGGGCTTCGGCCGCCTCGCGCCGCGTGTGGTCCTCGGCCGCGAACTTCTCCGCGTCCTTGACCATCCGGTCGATGTCGTCCTTCGACAGGGCCGTTCCCCCGGTGATCGTCATCTGCTGCTCCTTACCAGTGGCCAGATCCTTGGCGGAGACGTTCACGATCCCGTTCGCGTCGATGTCGAACGCCACCTCGATCTGCGGCATGCCGCGGGGCGCCGGCGGGATTCCCATCAAATGGAACTTCCCGAGCGAGCGCACGCCCGGAGAGAACACGGTCTCGGCCTCGCCCTGGAGGACGTGGATCTCGACAGTGGTCTGGTTGTCGTCCGCGGTCGTGAAGATCTCGCTCTTGCGGGTGGGAATGGTGGTGTTCCGCTCGATGAGCTTGGTGAAGATGCCGCCCTTCGTCTCCACGCCGAGCGTGAGCGGCGTGACGTCGAGGAGCAGGATGTCCTTGACGTCGCCCTTCAGCACGCCTGCCTGGACGGCGGCGCCGACGGCGACGACCTCGTCGGGGTTCACTCCCTTGTGCGGCTCCTGGCCGCCGGTGAGCTTGCGGACCAGATCCTGGATCATCGGCATGCGCGTGGCCCCGCCGACCAGGATCACGTGGTCGATGGCCGAGACGTCCTTGCCCCAGTCCTTCACGGCCTGGCGGAACGGCCCTTCCGTCCGCTCGACCAGGTCGGCGGTCATGCGCTCGAACTCCGACCGGGTGAGCTTCATCTCCAGGTGCAGCGGACCCTCCGCCGTCGCGGTGACGAACGGGAGGTTGATGGTGGTCTCTGCCACCTGGGACAGCTCGATCTTCGCCTTCTCGGCGGCCTCCTTCAGCCGCTGCAGGGCCATGCGATCGGCCGCCAGGTCCACGCCGTGGGCGTTCTTGAACTCCCTCACCATCCAGTCGATTACCCGCTGATCCCAGTCGTCGCCACCCAGGTGCGTGTCACCGTGCGTCGCCTTGACCTCGAAGACCCCTTCGCCGATCTCCAACAGGGACACGTCGAACGTTCCGCCGCCCAGGTCGAACACGAGGATGGTCTGGTCGTGTTGCTTGTCCAGGCCGTAGGCGAGGGAGGCCGCGGTCGGCTCGTTGATGATCCGAAGGACCTCCAGGCCTGCGATCTGGCCCGCTTCCTTGGTGGCCTGGCGCTGCGCGTCGTCGAAATAGGCGGGGACGGTGATGACAGCCTGTGCGACCGAATCGCCCAGGTAGGCTTCGGCGTCCCGCTTCAGCTTCGTCAGGATCTGGGCGGAGATCTCCTGGGGAGTCCAATGCTTCCCGTCGACCTCGACGTTCCAATCCTTCCGGCCCATCTCCCGCTTGACGGAACGGACGGTTCGGTCCGGGTTGGTGATGGCCTGACGCTTCGCGACCTCACCGACTAGGATCTCGCCGTTCCTGGAGAACCCGACCACCGATGGGGTGGTCCTGGAACCCTCCGCATTGGGGATGACCACCGGCTCGCCCGCCTCCAAGACGGACACCACGGAGTTGGTCGTCCCCAGATCGATTCCCACGGCTCGTGGCATGAGCGAACCCTCCTGAGTACGTTCTTGATCTGAATCGCAGGATAAAGTCTGAGTCCCTTAGTGTCAAGGTTGAGCATGACCAGACGATATCGGGCGTACGGTCTGAGCAGGGAACCCGGCGGGGGCACGGGACGTCAGGTGTGCCGAAAGCCGCCCGGCGAGCCCCCCGAAGGGGGTGAACCTGCCGTGGGCTCCGCATATACACTCGCCAATTGATGCTCCTGCCTGCGGCGATCCTCCTGGCCCTCGTTGGCGCTGCGGCGGGACTCTTCGCCCGGCGGGCCGGCCTGCTGTACGGGCTGGTGCGTCTGGGCCGGCCCGTCGACCGATCGCGCGACGTACCGGCGAGGCTGGAGCGCGAGGTGACCGTGGTGCTCGGCCAGCGAAAGCTGCTCCAGCGCCTCCTGCCCGGGGTGATGCACGCGCTCATCTTCTGGGGCTTCCTGGTCCTTCTGACCACGATCATCGAAGCCATGGGGCAGGCGGTGGAGCCGGGTTTCGCCCTGCCGTTGATCGGCCGCAGCGGGTGGCTCGGGCTTCTCCAAGACCTGTTCGCCCTCCTGGTCGTGATCGGGGTCCTCATGGCCTTCGCCATCCGTAAGGTCCAACGCCCGGAACGGTTCGTGGGCAGCCACATGCAGGAGGCGGATCTCATCCTGGTGTGGATCCTCGGCATCATGCTCACGCTCTTCGCACTGAACGCGATCCGGATCGCCCGAGGCATCGCCGAGGCCGACCCAACGTGGACGCCCATCTCCCGCGGGCTCGCTCGCGCGTTCGAGCCGATGACCCCGACGGTGCTGCGCCTCTACGAGCCGTTCTTCCTGTGGACACACCTCGTGCTCATCCTGGGGTTCCTGGTCTACATCCCGTATTCCAAGCACCTGCACATCTTCACCAGTTCGATCAACGTGTTCTTCTCGAACACCAAACCCCGGGGGTACTTGACCCCGCTCCGGATCGACGTGGACGCGCCCGACTCCGACCAGATCCGGCTCGGCGCGGCGACGGTCGAGGACCTCACGTGGAAGGAGGCCCTGGACCTCTACGCGTGCACCGAATGTGGGAGATGTCAGAGCGCGTGTCCGGCCTGGAACACCGGCAAGCCGCTGTCGCCGAAGCTCTTGATCATGAACCTTCGGGACCACCTGTTCGAGGAAGGACCGAAGATCCTCGAGGCGGGAACGCCGTCCGGGGATACCCGGAGGACCCCGCTGGTTCCGGAGATCGTGGACGAGGAAGTCGTGTGGGCCTGCACGACGTGCGGCGCGTGCATGCAGGAGTGTCCCGTGGACATCGAGCACATCGACCACATCGTCGACCTCCGTCGGAACCTGGTGATGGGTGAGTCACGATTCCCTCCCGAGTCGGCCGAGCTCCTTCGGAACCTGGAGACCGCCGGGAACCCGTGGGGTCAGCCCCAGTCACAGCGCGCGGCGTGGGCCGAGGGGATGGATGTGCCGCAGCTCGGCCCGGGCGAGCGGGCTCCGGAGTTCATCTACTGGGTGGGATGCGCCGGCTCGTTCGACGACCGAGCCCGCGGGATCTCGCGTGCCGTGGCCGGCCTCCTCGGCGATGCCGGAGTGTCCTTCGCCATCCTCGGCCCACAGGAGCTGTGCACCGGCGACCCGGCTCGCCGCATCGGGAACGAGTACCTGTTCCAGACGTTGGCGGAGCAGAACGTGGCCACCCTCGACGGCTCGGGAGTCACCAAGATCGTGGCCAACTGCCCCCATTGCTTCAACGTGCTCCGAAACGAGTACCCGGACTACGGTGGTCGGTACGAGGTGCTCCATCACACCCAGCTGCTCGCCCAACTCGTGGAGGACGGGCGGCTCCGGCTAACGAGCCCGGTGCGGGCGCTGCTCGCCTATCACGACCCCTGCTATCTGGGGCGGCACAACGGCGTCTACGGGGAGCCGCGGCAGGTCCTGGATTCGGTCCCCGGCCTGTCGACCGTTGAGATGCCCCGCCACGGGAGCCGGGGCCTGTGTTGCGGTGCGGGGGGAGCCCGGATGTGGATGGAGGAGCGGATCGGCAAGCGCATCAACCGGGAGCGCATGGACGAGGCCGCCTCCACCGGGGCGGACATGGTTGGTGTGGCCTGTCCTTTCTGCCTCGTGATGTTGGATGACGGAGCCCGGGCACGGGGCGACGACGTGGAAGTGGCCGACGTCGCGCAGGTCCTGGCGAAGTCGAGGGATCGCCTAGTCCCTTCGGAGTAGCCCCCTCACTGGTCTTCTTGGACGGACGGGTCGCGCTCGTCGACCCCCGGCGGCTCCCATCGCAGCGGTTCCCTCAGGGCACCGGTTCAAGCGCGCCCCTGAACCGTCCGAAGGAAGAACTAGACCGAACGGCTTGGCTTGGTCGAACGGACGACCCCCGGGGTCGTCCGCGATATCGAGGGCGAGAGGCAGGCAGCACGACCGTGGGCCGTGCCGGCCGAGAAGGAAGGGAACGGGTGGAGACAGCTGTCGTCCACGAGGCCGACGAAGCCGCGGAATGCCGGCGCCTCGCCGAGCTCTTGAACCTCGACACCGTGGGCATCATGCGATCCGGCGAGTCCTCTCGCAGGATCGCCTGGTGGGCCGCACCCGGGTCGGGACCGCTTCCCCTTCACCTCGACGACGTGCTCGATGGACGGGCCGAGGGGTGGATCGCATGCCCGCGCGGTGACGACCTGGTGTTCGCCCGGCTCACGCCGAAGTCTTCCGTCCGTTCGGTCGCCGCGTTGCGAGGGATGCTCTCGTCGCTCGCGGGCCGGAGACCTTCCGCTTCGGACGGTCTCGACGATCCGTACGCGAAGGAACGAACCCGGTGGGCCTATGCGATCCACGACGGCCTCACGCAGGTCGTGACGGCGTCGGTGCTCGAACTGGAGTGGATGACAAGACGGGTCGAGCTCGACCACACGCAGGCCACGGCGGCTCTGGCCGAGGCTGCGACCGAGCTGCGCCGAGCCCTGGAGGAAATCCGGCGGATGCTGGCCGCCCTGTCGCCCGAAGGATCGCCGGAGGACGGATCGCGGCAGGAGGAATCGCTCGAGCTGGTCGTGCAGAAGGTGTTGGAGCGGTGGCGGCTCCCCGCCTCCTGGTCGATCGAGGGCGACGTCGGCGCCGTCCACGGTCCGATCCTCCAGGCGGCCTCCTCCGTCATCCGGGAAGGGGTGGCGAACGCGGCCAAGCATTCGGCATCCAAGGACGTGGCCGTGAGGGTTGAGGCGACGCCACAGCGCGTCGAGGTGCAGGTCGAAGACCGGGGACAGGGCTTTGAGGCCTCTCCGGAGGAGCCGGGGGAGGGCCATCTGGGTCTGGAGATGATGCGACGCCTGGTGGCGGAGGTGCGCGGCACCCTCGACATCGAGTCGTCCCCTGGGCGCGGGACTCGGGTGGTCGCCCGGCTACCCTTCGACGAGCAAGGAGACGAACCTTGAGGATCATGATCGTTGACGATCACGCCCTGGTGCGTCGCGGCATGGCTCACGTCGTGCGCGAATGCTTCAGCGAAGCGGACGTCGAGGAGACTGCCGGGGCGGAGGAGGCCCTTCGAGTGATGGAGGCCGATCCGGTCGACGTCGCCCTCGTGGACGTGCGGATGCCGAACACCGACGGGCTCGAGCTGCTCCACGACCTGCGGACCAGATGGCCCAAGGTGCCCGTGATCGTGCTCACCACGTTCGACCATGCGCATTACGTGCGGCGAGCCCTGGCCGAGGGCGCCGCGGGGTACCTGCTGAAGGACGCGACGCCGGAGGACCTGGAGCAAGCCATCAAGGTGGCGATCTCGGGTGGCGGCAACGTCCTGTCACCAAGGGTCATCCAGAACCTGTTCGACGCCATGGAGGTAGGAAGCGGCGACAAGAGCGAGACGCACAGCCGTCCGTCGACCAGCCTCACGCAGCGAGAGACCGACATCCTGGCTCTGCTGGCTGAGGGAAAGAGCAACCGAGACATCTCCCGGGCGCTGTTCCTGTCCGAGAAGACCGTGAAAGCGCACCTCGCAGCGGTCTTCCGGAAGCTCGGCGTGAGCAACCGCACGCAGGCGGCGATGGCCGCGGTCTCGATGGGGATCGGTCCGACGCCGTTCGCGATGGACCCGGAGCATGTGGAGCCCTCCAACGCAACGACGAAGCGGTGACCGCCCCGTGGTCACCGAGTTGCCGGCGGCTGTGAGGAGTGGATCCGGGCGGGCCCGGAGGGCCTGGGGCCCGGCCGGGGATGGACGACGGGCGCCCGCATCGCGGAGCGGGAAGGGGACGGCCGGAGGCGGCGGATAGATGGAACGCAAGCAGGGTCTGATGGGCGGCTTCCTCGGCCAGAAGGGAGAAGACGGATCCGAGGACCGTGACGCCTCCTCCGGCACCGCCGGGGGCTCCGAGGCGGATGGCTCACCTCCGAAGGGCAAACAGATGGACGCGTACGAGGAGGATTGGTACCGGAGCTTGAAGGCGCTGGCCGAGCGCCGCGCCCAGATCGCCGAGGAGGAAGAGGAGGAGGAGGCCGCCGCCGCCTCCCATCCGCCTGCTCAGCGCTCGTCCGAGCAAGAGCCGCCCGGCCCGGTTGAGCTCGAGCAACCTGCCGCCGAGATCCCCGAGCCGCCCGCCCCGGTTGAGCTCGAGCAACCCCCGGCCGATGTACCGAAGCCCTCGGCCGTGGAGATCCTGCAGCGACGGCTGACTGCGCTCAGGGCGGCTCAGCCCGAGGCTCCCCACAGCCCCGAGCCCGCCGAACCGGATAGTGCCGTCGCGGCCGAGCCGGGCGAACCTGCCCAAGCCGTCGAACCTGTCGAACCCCACACTTGGAAAGCCGAAGTTGCGCCCAGCCAAGCGTACGGGCCGCGTCCGGAGCCGGCGCCGGAGGCCCAGCCGGAGTCCGTCGGCCCTTCGCTCGCCGCACGCGATCCGGACGAACGGCGCCGTGCCCTCAGGGAGCTCACCGAGAGGGGCCCGGGCGAGGGGGAGCTGGAGCAGCTCGTTGGCTTGTTGCTCGACCCGGATCAGGAGGTGCGCCGGTTGACCCTGGAGGTCCTGTCGAACCGGGCCGAGCGTGTCGACGACGCCACGATCAAGCAGGCACTCATAGACCCGGCCGACGAGGTTCGGGCCGCGGCGGTTCGCCTTGCAGCTGAACGTGGTTCTCGGGATCTCGTGCTCCTCGCTCCGTTGGTCGGGGCACGGCGCTGGCCGCTCACCCAGGCGGCAGCGCTCGAGTTGCTGCCCGAGCTCCTGGCATCGACGTCCACCCTCGATCAGAACGAGCTCGATCTGCTCCTCACCTCGATCGGCGAGATGGATTCCCCACCCACAACCGCAGAAGGCACATCGATCGCCAGGCTGAGCCGGGCCATCGGCATCTCGCGACTGGTCGGTAGCCTGTCGCTGCCCGACGTCAGGCGTCTGGGGGCCGTCCGGATCCTCGTGGAGGGCGAAGAGGCTCCGGAGATCCTCCGGGCCCTGGCCACCCTGGTCTCGGACCCCCTGGACGAGATCCGCGAAGTGGCGGAGGTCGCCGCCGATGCGATCGCCCGAACCGACGAGTCCGCGGTCGCCGGATCCGAGTTCGCCGACGACGCGGCCCTCGCTCCGGTGGAGGCCGAACGCATCGCCTCACTCGCCCGGTCGTTGCACGATGCAGACGAGGCGGTTCGCTACCTGGCACGGTCGAGCCTGGGAGGGGTCGAGCGAGGCCGCGTCCTGGCGTGGGCCCGCGAGGCCGTGCGCACCGGTGACGTGGAAACGGCTTCCGCCGCGGCGGAGACCGTGGGCGCGCTCCGCCTCTACGAGCTTGGGCTGGACATCCTGAACCGCGCGATGGAGCTTCCGCTCGAGGCACGCGATCCGTTCCTGAAGGCCCTCGCGCGGGTGCGGCTGGAGGACCTCATCGGCCTCCTGGGGCAGGTGGACGAATCTCGCAAACCCGAGGCGATCCGAGTGCTCTGGAGCGCGTCGGGTCCGACCGTGATGCCCTACCTTCGGGGACATCTCGACGACTCGTCGGTTCCGGTCCGCATGGCGGTCCTGGAGGTGATGGGTGAATCCGGCGACCCGAGCTACGTGGACATCGCCCGGTTCGTGCTGGAGACCGATCAGTCGGCGCCCCTTCGAGCCGCAGCCGTCCACGTGATTGCTCGGGCCAACATCGATACCTCCGCTGCGATGACCCGGGCGATGGCCGATCTCGATCCAGTCGTTCGGGCCGCGGCCATCGATGAGCTCGCGCCGGGCCTGGATCGGGAGGCCGATCCCTTCGTTCTCCAGGGACTGTCCGATGGGGAAGAATCGGTCAGGCGCGCGGCCATGAACCAGCTCGCTACGAGGGAGGACAACGATCATGAGTTCGTGTGGTCGGCCCTTCGCCAGTGTCGACCCGAGGAGCGGACCGAGCTCGGCTCGGTGTTCTCCCACACCAACGAGGCCGCCCTGACCGAGCTGGCGCTCAAGCACTACGGCTCGCCCGACCAGGAGGAGCGGGTGCTCGCCCTCGAGCTGGCCGGATGGAGCGGGAGCCAGGCTTGCCTCGAGGCATCGATCCAGTCCCTCCAAGATCCGGTCCCCGGGGTTCGGGCGGCGGCCGCGTCGGCTCTCGGGCGCCTCCGCGACACATCCGCGGTGCAAGCGCTGGGCAATGCGATCGGCGACCCGTTCCCCGAGGTTCGGGTGGAGGCCGTGCGAGCCTTGGGCGTCATCGACGACGAGGCGGTGCTCGGCTTCCTGGTGGCCGCGCTCCAGGACAACGATGCAGGGGTGCGAACGGTTGCCAGCGAGGTCCTCACTCAATGGAGCTCGCCCGCGGTTGCCAAGCGGCTGGCGGGTGTGCTGGCCGTTCCCAACCTGCGCGATGCCGCCACCGACCTTCTGAGGAAAATCGGGCCCTCGTCGCAGGAGTTGCTCATCGACGTGTTGCTCCATGGGACTCCCGAGGTGGTGCCCATCGTGGGTGGCTTGCTCCGGGACGTCGTCGGGGTGGCCCGACTTGCGGGACGCCTGGCCTCCACGGAAGCGGATGTGCGGTTACGGGCCGTCGAGGCCATCGGAGCGATCGGTGGCCCCGAGGCCGTCGACGCCCTGATCGGGGTGCTCTCGGATCCGGACGAGCGGATCCGGCTCCGCTCCACGCAGTTCCTGGCAACGCTAGGGGATCCGCGCGGTGCGGATGCGATCGTCGCGGCGGTCCTCAACGACCCCGTTCCGGAGGTCGTGGCCGCGGCCGAGGGAGCTCTGTACCGGCTGGGCGCCCGGTCGGGCGAGCCCCAGATCGGCTGACCGGCGAGCGGGTCCCGGCGTCAGCCAGATCCGGGCTCGCCGAACTCCTCGAAGAATCGGCTGGCCGTCGGACCGCGCTGCCCCTGGTACTTGCTCCTGGTCTCGGTGGACCCGTAGGGCCGCTCGGCGGGGGTCGAGAGCCGGAAGAACGAGATCTGTCCGATTTTCATTCCCGGGTAGATCGTGATGGGGAGATTGGCCACGTTCGACAGCTCGAGGGTGAGGAATCCGTCCCACCCTGGATCCACGTACCCAGCGGTCGAGTGGATCAGGAGACCGAGTCGACCGAGAGACGACTTGCCCTCCAGCCTGGCGACCATGTCGTCGGGGATGGTGACGCGTTCGAGGGTCGACCCCAGCACGAATTCCCCGGGGTGCAGGATGAACGGGTCCGGGTCGGCGACCTCGACCACTTCGGTGAGGCCCGGCATCTCCTTCTTCACGTCGATGTAGGGATACCGTGAGTTGGCGAACACACGGAATCGGTCGTCGACGTGGAGGTCGATCGAGGACGGCTGGATCGCGGCCGGGTCGAACGGGTCGATCACGATGCGGCCCGATTCGATCTCCTTTCGGATGTCGACGTCCGAGAGGATCATCGGCGCGATGCTACCGGGTCGAACCGGAGACCTGCGTCGGGGCTCACCCCGCGGCCCGCTGTGAGATCTCGACCCATCGTTCGAGCGCTCGTGCAGCGGCCCCGGAGTCGATCGATTCGGACGCGGCGGCCATCCCGTCCTTCACGCTCGTCGCGCGCCCCGCCACCTCCAGGGCAGCACCGGCGTTGAGGACCACTACGTCGCGCGGCGGTCCGTGCTCGCCCGCGAGCACGGACCGCGCGATGCCGGCATTCGTCGCCGCGTCGCCGCCTTTCAGGTCGGCATCCGTTGCTCGGGCGAGTCCGAGGTCTCCGGGGTCGAGGAGCCGTTCCTTGACGTCGCCGTTCGCGGTCTCGTAGACCGTGGACGGCCCGGTGGTCGTGAGCTCATCCAGGCCGTCCTGGCCTCGGAAGACCTTGGCTCTGATCCTCCGCCGGGCCAGAACCTCCGCGATGAGCGGCAGCATCCGCTGGTCGGACACCCCCACCACCTGGGCGTGCGGCCGGGCCGGATTCGTGAGGGGACCGAGGAAGTTGAACGCCGTGGGCACGCGGAGCTCCCGGCGGACCGGTGCCGCATGCGCGGCGCCAGGATGGAAGACGGGGGCGAACATGAACGCGATCCCCGCCTCGGCAAGGCACTGCTCGACTCCGTCTGGTCCGAGGTCGATCCGAACGCCGAGAGCTTCGAGCAGGTCCGCCGACCCGCAGTGCGACGAGGCCGCTCGGTTACCGTGCTTGGCGACGGCGACCCCGGCGCCCGCCGCCACGATGGCGGCGAGCGTGGAGATGTTGAACGTCTCCGAGCGGTCTCCTCCGGTCCCGCAGGTGTCGACGACGGGCTCGGATGACCGCACCGGCTGCGCCAGCTCCAGGGCGGTGCGCGACAGGCCCTCGATCTCGTCGACGGTCTCACCCTTCGTGCGAAGGGCCAACAAGAATCCGCCGACCTGGGCCGGTGTGGCGTTCCCTTCCATGATCGCCAGCATGGCCCGGGCGGCCTGCTCCGACGAGAGGGATTGCCCGCCGGTCAGCCGCATGAGAAGGGACGGCCAGAAAGTGGGGTCCTGCCCGGCAACCTGGTCCTGCATGGGAGCAGGAACGCTAACAGGTCGCCTAGAGCCCGAAGCCCGAATCCGCCTCGAGGCAGGGCACCCGAGGCATCGATACACTGGCCGATCGAGGCCGGCGACCTGCCGGTATTGCGCCACGCGGGCGTGGTTCAATGGCAGAACGTGAGCTTCCCAAGCTCGAGACGGGGGTTCGATTCCCCTCGCCCGCTCCGTCCAGGTAAGGGCCGGACGCGGGTCCACCTGTCTCAGGCAGCACCTCGGGGCTTCGCGCCGAGGATCGTCGGCGCGGTGGGGCACAGGTCGACGAGCGGACACACCTCGCACCTTGGCCGGCCAGGCTTACAGATCTCCCGGCCCAAGCGGATCAGTCCGACGTGCATCGCGACCCGGATGTCCGGCGGTGTGATCGCCTCCAGGACCTTGTGCGCCTTGGCCGCGGACGACTTCGGCCCGATCAGGCCCAACCGGCCCGCCACCCGATGGACGTGCGTGTCGACAGGGAGGGCCGGACGGTCGAGCGAGAAGGCCAGCACGACAGCAGCTGTCTTCGGCCCGACCCCCGGAAGCGACGTCAGGTAGTCTCGGGCCTCCGCGTCGCTCATGCGGCGGAGGAGGGACAGGTCGAGGTGTCCCTCGCGTTCCTGGATCGCTCGCAGGATGGCCAGGATGCGCGGCGCCTTCACGTTCGACAGGCCCCCCGAGCGGATCGAGGCCACAACCTCAGACGGCCGTGCCACGGCCAGCGCTTCCCACGTCGGGAACCTGGCCCGAAGCGATTCGTAGGCCCTGAAGCTGTTGGCGTCGCTCGTGTTCTGCGAGAGCACGGTGAGGACGAGCTCCTCGAGCGGATCGCTGCGCCGGGGCGGCTCGAGCAAGCGGAAGTGCTTCAGGAGCCGACGGTGGATGGCGCGGACACGACGGACGCTGGCTGTCATGCTCGGCAGCCTATGGTAGGAAGGGGACTAGGCGGACGCCGGCGCGTAGTTCCGGAACTGCGTGAGATGAGGAAGGAAGGTCACGGGGACGGTATCGGTCGGCCCGTTCCGGTGCTTGGCCACGATCAGATCGGCGAGTCCCTTCTTCGCCGGATCGGAGTCATCGCGATGGATGAACATGACGACGTCGGAATCCTGTTCGATGGCACCAGAGTTATGGGAGACGATACCGTCCGCCAGCCACGACGCCGTCCCAGGAACGGTTAGGTCGAAGACGGCCTCCTCACCGTCCTGCTCGATGCCGACGACGGCATCCCAGAACAGGTCAGCATCGACCCAGCTCCTCAACCCATCATCATCGAGGAGCTCCGCATACTCGGACAGGAGTTCCCGGGAGGGGGCGAACGTGAAATGCGCACGGCCACCGTATGTCGTACCCCGCATTGCGGCCATCTTCCGGTGCGTGACGTTCTGCTCCCGCATCGCACCTCGAATCTGGTCGAACACCTGGATCGGTAGCGTGTCGACGTTCGTCTTCGGGACAACACCCTCTAGAGCCGCAAGCAGTTGGCGCGCCGGCCTAACCCGTGGACCGAAAGCCCCAACTTTGCGGAGGAACAAGCGCTGATCCCTCGCACCAGATACCTCTACACGCCACCATGGTCGGTAGCCGAGCTTCGACACGCCTTGGATGCGCGCGACGATCCCAAAGCGGAGAAGCAGGGCCGCTACACCGTCTGCCAGCGCACGACTTGAGGTTGAGAAGAAGACGCGGTGCCCTCCACGTGCCTCGTTGCGTCGCACGTGGATACATCCATCTGTTGCCCAAAGATGCCTCAAAAGAACGGCCGTCTGCCTGGTGGAGAGACGAAACGCATCAGTTGGGATCCGCTTGTGGTGGGAACGCTGGCCGAAGATACCCAGCTCGCGAAGCCATCCGTTTACGCCGCAGGGATGCCACCTATTTCCGTTCCCGCTTATGAGCAGCTGGTGCCACTCTCCGCGTCCACGGTAGCGTGTGACTTTCGCTCCAAACTCAGATCGCGCTGCCTCAGCCACCAGCCGACTATTTTCTTCAGATGCAGTCGCGTATCTCATCGGAGCATTGACGAGGTAACTTCCGTCACCGATCAATTGGCCCAACAGGGCGATCCTCGCCTCCGGCCATTTCACGGCTGCAACCGGTTCGGGCAATTGGCGGGCGATACCGACCCGATCACCCGCCTTCAGATCAGCAACTCGAACCCAGCCGTCGTAGCCATAGAGTCGGTGCTTTGCAGTTGCTCGGATCGTTCGACCGCTTGCCAGCCTCACTTTGAGGACAGGTCGGACGCCGACCTGCCACACGAGGTCGCTTTCGGCCCGAACGATCCGGCCGGCGGGTGACATGGCGAGTACCTCGGGTCTCGTACCCACGAGCTCGCGGATAGGGATCCGGCGACCGTCGGCCAGCAGGACGAGGGTGTCCTCCGTGACGCATTCCCGCAGGTCCGAGAGCTGGGGGCGCTTGTCCTGCCGCCGCTCGGGGTCCCGGTTCAGCTGGGAGACGGCGATGACCGGGATCTTCAGCTCCTTGGCCAGGAGCTTGAGGCTCCTGCTGATCTCGGCGATCTCCTGCTGGCGATTGTCCACCCTTCGGTGGTGCGACATCAGCTGGAGGTAATCCACGATGATGAGCCCCAGGCCCTGCCTCCGGGCTGAGAGCCGCCGGGCCTTGGCCCTGATATCGACGATCGTGACGTTGCCCGAGTCCACGATCGACAGCGGCGCGTCGTGCAGGACCTCCGCGGCCTGGACGACCCGCGACCAGTCATCGGCGCCCACGCGCCTCCCCCGGATCCGATCCCAGGGGACCCCGGCCTCGCCGCATAGGAGGCGCATCCCGATCTCCCACCTCGACATCTCGAGTGAGAACATCGCCACGGGCACCCTGGACTCGACCGCTGCGTTCCTGGCGACGTTCGTGGCGAACGAGGACTTCCCGACGCCGGGACGGGCCGCCACGATCACCAGGTTGCCCGATTGCAGGCCCGACAGCAGCTCGTCCAAGTCCCGGAACCCGGTGGGCAGGCCGGCGAAGGCCGACTCCCGGTTCTGGATCTGCTCCAGGTCGGTCATGGCCTGGTCCACCAGCTCCCGGAGGGAGGCCACCTGGTCCTTCTCGTCGTGGCGGGCCACATCGTAGATGCGCTGCTCGGCTTCGTCGGCCACCCGCTCGGGGTCCTCGGGAGCGGAGTACCCCATCTCCATGATGTCGCCGGCCGCCTGGATCAGCCGCCGCAGGAGCGCGTGCTGCGCCACGATTCGTGCGTAGTTGCCCGCCGCGGCCGGTGTCGGCACCTGCTCGACGAGCTCGTGGATATAGAGGTGCCCGCCGACCTGTTCCAGCACACCGTGCCGCCGGAGGTCCTCGACAGCGGTGATGGCATCGACCGGATCACCCCGCGCGTAGATCCCCCGCAGCGAGTCGAAGATCGTGCCGTTCGCGGACTTGTAGAAGTCCTCGGGCTTGACCACCTCGACGACGTCGGCGATTGCTTCCGTCGAGAGCATCATGGCGCCGAGAACGGACTCCTCGGCTTCCAGGTTATGGGGCGGTACCCGTTCGGGCCTGAGACGGCGGACATCGTCAGCTCTCGTCGCCAACGATCCCCCTCTCCCGAACGCGCGGCGAGGTGCAGACGGTAGACGCCCGCCTCCCACGAGGGAAGGGGAAATCGCGTGGGGACAACTCCGCCCCAGGTGGGGTCGGAAACTTTGTTGTCAGACTCACGTCCACCTGCCACTGGACTTGTGGAAAACGCCGTGGACACGTGTGTACAACCCCACAGTGACACACATGTAATTTGGCAGGTCAGGAACCGGCCGGCGCGCATGGGCGCACGGTGTCATGGCTCTGAGTCGGGGGACGACCGGCACAACTCGCTACTCGGTGGGTTCGACCTCGACCGGGACGACGGGGTCCACATCCGTGAACAGGTGCACCGTGACCTGGTGCACCCCGACGCTTCGGATTGGCTCGTCCAGGCGAACATTGCGACGGTCAACCTTCACCCCGGTCTGGCGCTCGAGTTCCTCCGCGACCTCGGCCGCTGTCACGCTCCCGAATAGCCTGCCCTCCTCGCCTACCCGAGCCCTCACCTTGATCGGACTCGCGGTCAGCCGGTCGGCGACCTCCTGGGCCTCAGCCTGGGCCTGAGACACCTTGCTGGTGTGCGCCCGCTTCAGGCTCTCGACGTGCTTCACGCCGCCCTTGGAAGCCCTGACCGCCAGGCCCCGGGGCATCAGGTAGTTACGGGCGTACCCATCGGCGACGTCGACCACGTCCCCGGGCACGCCGAGTTTGTCGACAGGCTTCTGGAGGATGACCTTCATCGACTGGAGTACGGAAGGAGCGCCATCTCGCGCGCGTTCTTGACCGCCACGGCCACGTCGCGTTGATGCTGAGCGCAGTTGCCGGTGACCCGGCGGGCCCGAATCTTGCCCCGCTCGGAGACGAACTTGCGCAGCGTCATGACGTCCTTGTAGTCGACGTACTCGATCCGGTCCTTACAGAAGATGCAGACCTTCCGCTTTTGCTTCTTCTGCCAGGCCTTCTCTTCCTTTTCTTTTCTTGGTGGTCGCTTCTTGGTCTTAGGGGGCATCCAGTGGCGTCTCCTCGTCTGAATTCTGGCGTGCGCCGACCGGGGCGGGGGCCTTGGCCGACCAGTCGCCACCGGCCTTCCCACCCTGTCGCTCAATCTTGGCCGTGGCCCACCGAAGGCTCGGCCCCAGCTCGTCGGCTTCGATCTCGACCACCGATCGCCGCTCGCCCTCCGGGGTCTCCCATGAGCGCTGGCGGAGGCGGCCCACCACGACCACCCGCGAGCCCCGGGTGAGGGACTCGGCAGAATTCTCGGCAAGGGTTCGCCATGCGTTCACACGGAAGAACGACGTGTCGCCGTCCTTCCAGCCACCGCCCTCGTCCCGGATCCGCGGCGTGACGGCCACCGAGAAGTTCACGACGGCCGCACCATTCGGCGTGTACCGAAGCTCCGGGTCGTCCGTGAGGTTCCCGACGACCGTGATCTGGTTGTCGCTCGCCATCTCCATCACCTACCTGTCCGTTTCCACCCCCCGGCGGATGGCCTGCCGGGGAGGGGGAAGTCACTTAGGCGGCTCTCTGGACCACCTTGAACCGCAGCACCTCGTCGGCGAGGTGCAGGCTCCGCTCGAGCTCGGCGATCACCGACGGCTCCGCCGTGAACGCCACGACGACGTAATAGCCCTCGCTCTGCCGGGCGATCTCGTAGGCCAAGCGCCGCCGTCCCCATCGATCGACCTTGCTCACCTCGCCCCCCGCCTGGGAGACGATCTTGGTGATCCGATCGATGACCCCGCCGACGACCGACTCGTCGGCCTCGGGGGGAACGATGAACATCACTTCGTAGGACCTCAGGTCCCCACCTCCTCTGGTCTGGACGGCCCCCACTGGGAGCAGGACGTGGCTGGCCTCCAGAGTCTACCGGGTCGACCGGCGGTCCACCCGCAGGCCACCGGGCACGTTCTCCGCTGTTCCACGGTCGCGAACCTAGCATCGGCCACCGACAGCCACCGGGTCGGGGTGAAGGTGGCCCATCCGCCGCGCGTTACACTTCCAGAGCCGTGCACTCATGCAGAAGGAGGCGCGAGCGATGACCGTGACCGTCCATGACCTGCGTGGATGGAAGGCGGAGGGGAGGCGGTGGGCGATGCTCACCGCCTACGATTTCCCCACCGCCCGGATCCTCGACCAGGCAGGTATCCCGGTGCTCTTGGTGGGCGATTCACTCGCCCAGAACGTGCTGGGCTATGAGAACACCTTGCCCGTGACTATGGAGGAGATGCTCCATCATGTCCGCGCGGTGACCCGGGGCGCCCGGAGCGCGATGGTCGTGGCCGACATGCCATTCCTGTCGTACCAGGTCTCTGGGGAGGAGGGTGTCCGAAACGCCGGTCGATTCCTGAAGGAGGGCGGGGCCCACGCCGTCAAGCTCGAGGGTCCCCAGGTCGAGCTGACCCATCGCCTGGTGGAGCTCGGTGTACCGGTCATGGCGCACGTGGGCCTGACCCCGCAATCGGTCCACGGGATGGGAGGCTATCGGGTGCAGGGCCGCGGTGAGGAGGCTGCCACCCGGATCCTCGAGCAAGCGAGCGCCCTCCAGAAGGCCGGTGCGTTCTCGATCGTCCTGGAAGGTGTCCCGGCAGAGCTCGGAACGCGGATCACCGAGCACCTGCACATTCCCACCATCGGCATCGGGGCTGGGCCGGGATGCGACGCGCAGGTCCTCGTGATCACCGATCTGCTGGGGCTGTCGGAGGGGAAGCCGCCCAAATTCGCCAAGGCATACGCGAACCTACGTGAGGAGATCGCGGAGGCCGCGGGGGCGTTCGCAGGCGAGGTCCAGGCGGGCACCTTCCCCGACCCCGAGCACTCCTACGAGTAGCCGCCGCGGATAGGACGTCCGGAGTGTGGGCACGCCTTCCGGGCCGGGCAGCCGGAAGGCCCTACACTCCGCCTCGGTGAGCGACACAGCCGGCGCCATTCTGTTCGGCGTGGGGGCGGGCCTCACTGCCCTCGCCGTCGCCGCCTTCGCGTGGGCCCGAGCCCGCGGGCGCCGAAGGGCCGGACCGGCGGAGGATGTGGTACGCCGCGCCGACCTCACCTCGAAGATCGGGCACGAGCTCCAGAACCCCATCATGTCCGTGAAGGGCCTGGCGTCATCCGGCATCCGCCTCTACGAGGCGATGAGCGATGAAGAGCGACTCGAGTTCTTCCGGCTGATCGACGCGGAGGCCAACAGGCTCAAGCTCATCGCCGATGAGATCTCCACCGCCCTTCGGATCGACGCGGGCCAGCTCACCTACCAGGTCCGAGACGAGGATCTGGGCGCGTTGGTCCAGGAGGTCGCGTGGCGCACGCCGAGCGGCCAGCACGCAATGGTGGTGGAGGTGGAGGACGGCCTTACCGCGCCGCTCGACCGGACGCGCATGTCCGAGGTGATCACCCACCTGCTCGACAACGCGTCGAAGTTCTCGCCGCCCGACGCGCCCATCGAGGTCAGGTCCTTCCGGTCGCCGGACGGGGAGGCCGTCGTGGAGATTGCCGACCGAGGCCCAGGGATCCCCGCCGAGCTCCGAGAGGAGGTCTTCGGGGAGTTCAACGAGTGGCGCCCCCCCGGCTACGAGGAGACTCCCGGCGCCGGGCTGGGTCTGTTCATCTGCCGGGCGCATCTCAAGGCCATGAGCGGGCGAATCGATATCGATGACGAAAGGGACACGGGAACCGTGCTCAGGGTCACGCTGCCAGGAGGGTGACAGTCGTGTCGAGCGATGCCAACCGGCCGATCACCCTGCTCATCTGCGATGACCACAAGATCCTCACCGTCGCTCTGGCCATGGTGGTGGAGCGGGACGGTTCCCTCCGGATGATCGCTGCCCCCGTTCACGTGCCCGAGGAGGCCATCGAACTGTGCCGTGAGCATCAGCCCGATGTCGTGCTGACGGACATCGTGTTCAAGGGCCACATGGACGGCATCAAGGCCACTCGCAGGATCAAGGAGGCCTCGCCGGCGACGAAGGTTGTCATCATGACGGCCCATGACGACGACCGCCTCCTGGTGGAGGCGGTCGAGGCGGGGGCCTCGGGGTTCCCGGGCAAGGAGGAGGCCGCCGGCGAGGTCCTCTCGGCGGCCAAGGCCGCGGCCGAGGGGGAGGTGCTGATCGACCCCGCGACCCTTACCCGGCTCCTGCACCAGGTATCGATGGAGCGGGAAGCTCGTCGCGATGCCGAAGCGCTCCTGGGAGAGCTCACCGAACGGGAACGGCAGGTCCTCCAACTCCTGGCCGAGGGGATGCGCAACGAAGGCATCGCCCACAAGCTCTTCATCAGCCCCCAGACCGTCCAGACCCACGTCCGGAACCTGCTGGCCAAGCTGGGGTTCACTCCAAGCTGGAGGCCGTGGCCTTCGCCGTGAAGCACGGCTGGATCTCGATCTAGGAGACGCCCAGCCCCCGACCGCCTACCCCGCTGGGGGCATGGACGCCGGCTCGCCGTTGCGCTCACAGGTGACCGCGGGGCCACCTCCCCCTCGGCGGCCCCGCACCCACGTCGGGGATGACGACCTCCCGCCGCGACCTCGCCGGGGCGGATAATCGGCCTCGTGACGCTGCCCGCGAAGCAGATCGGACTGGGGCTGGCCATGGCCTGCCTCGCGGGGACGCTGGCGCTGGGGATCACGCTGAAGGCTCCCTGCGCGGGCGGCGACTGGGGCGACGGCCGGCAGTATCGCTCGTACTGCTATTCGGACATCGTGGCCCTGTACGGAACCGAGCAGCTCACCGGGGGCCGGCTCCCCTACCTGGACGCCTGCGTCCCTGATGGAGGCCAGAAATGCGACGAGTACCCGGTGCTCTCGATGTACGCCATGCGCGTGGCCGCTTGGATGTCGGTGGGTTTCGCAGGGTTCTTCTATTCCAACGTCCTGCTGCTCTCGATCGCGGCGTTCGTCGTGCTCGTGTGCCTGTACCTGCTCGTGGGGTCCCGGGCCCTCTACTTCGCGCTCGCTCCCACCCTCCTCATCTACGGCTTCATGAACTGGGACCTGTTGGCGGTGGCGTTCGCCACGGCGGCGACGCTCGCCTACCTGAACCGGCGCGACGTCTGGGCCGGCGCGCTGCTGGGCTTGGGAGCCGCGGCCAAGGTCTATCCCGCCCTCCTGCTCGTGCCGTTCGTCCTGGGACGGTTCCGGGATCGCGAACCGGACCGGGGCATCCATCTCGCCTGGGCCGGGGCCGGCGCGTGGGTGGCGGTGAACCTGCCGTTCGCGTTGGCCGCCCCCAAGAGCTGGTGGCAGTTCTTCGCCTTCAACCGTGACCGTCCGGCCGACTGGGACAGCCTGTGGTTCAGCGCCTGCCATCGCCTCACAGGCGAGCTGTACTGCGGCCACACGCCTCTCATCAACGTCCTTTCGCTCGTCCTGTTCGCGGCGGCCTCGATCCTGCTCTACCGGCTCCGTCGTAGGGTAGTGCCGAACTTCCCCCGGTGGACGTTCGGGTTCGCCCTCCTGGTGGCGTTCCTGCTAACGAACAAGGTGTACTCGCCTCAGTACGGGCTGTGGTTGCTCCCCTGGTTCGCCCTGACTCTTCCGAACCTTCGCCTGTTCGCCGCATTCGAAGCCATCGACGTAGCGGTGTTCCTGACCCGGTTTTCCTGGTTCGGTCGGTACACGGGCCTGGGCGGACTTCCCATCGGCGCGTTCGAAGTGGCCGTCCTGGTCCGGGCACTCATCCTGGTGTGGTGCCTGGTCGCCTGGGTTCGCCGGCCGGAGTCGGAGGACGTGCGCGAGTCTCCCGCCCCCGCGCTGGCGGACGTGCCCGCGTGAGGCCCGAGTCACGGGAGGGGATCCGCTACAGCCTGACGGTCTTCCTCGTGGTGCGCTTGGGGCTGCTGATCCTCGGGCTCGTGGCCGTCGAGTTGTTTCCCCCGATCAAGCCCGTATCGGTACCCGGTTGGCGAGCGCACCCCCTTCCCGACCCCGGATGGCAAAACGCGTTCACCAGCTTCGAACGGTTCGACGCGCTGTGGTTCCTGCGGATCGCCTCGAGCGGGTACCGGACAGGTGACGGGAGTGCTGCCTTCTTCCCCCTGTACCCACTGGCCATCCGAGCGGTCTCGTGGGTCATGGGGGGCCATCCGTTCGCGGCCTCGCTCTTGGTCTCGAACGCCGCGACCGCTTGTGGGCTGTGCGTGGTCTTCGCCCTCACGGCGTCGGAGCGCTCGATCGCGACGGCACGACGGACCGTCCTGCTCGTCGCACTGTTCCCCACGTCCTTCTTCTTCTTTGCTCCCTACAGCGAGTCGTTGTTCCTGCTCCTAGCGGCGACGACCTACTGGGCGGCGAGATCCCGGAGATGGGCGGCGGCCGGTGCCGCCGGGGCGCTGGCAGCCCTGACCAGGAACGTCGGGATCGTGCTGGCGCCTGCCTTGGTCGTGGAGGCCTTCCATCAGCGAGCGGAGGGTCGCGGTTCGGTCTTGCCGGGTCTTGGAGCGGCGGTGGCCGTCGGGCTGGGGGCGCTGGCCTACCTCGCATATTGGTGGGCGAAAGTGGGCGATTGGCTGGCCCCCGTCGACCAGCAGGCCAATTGGCAGCGCACGTTCTCCTGGCCGTGGGCCACCCTTGTCGATGGCACGCGTGATGCGTTCCGGTACCTGGGGAACGCGAACGGCGGGTACTGGCTGATCGACTGGTTGATCGTTGTGCCGGTGGTCGGGGCATCGGTCTTCGCTTTGCTCCGTTACCGGCCCTCGTATTCGGTGTACTTGTGGGGCGGCCTGCTGATCCCCCTCACGTTCGTGTTCGCGGACCGCCCGCTCATGTCGATGCCCCGGTTCGTTCTTCCCCTGTTTCCGGCGTTCTGGGCCTTGGCGGAGCTCACCGAGCGCTGGCGCATCCCCGAGAAGGCCGTGGCCGCCGTGGGGGCCGCCGGGCTCGCGCTCCTCGTGGTGCTGTTCGTGAACTGGTACTACATCTTCTAGCCGGATCTCGGAGCTTCCGATAGCAGACGCTGGGCAATGGGGCCGACTGATCCGCCGGCCTGCGCGTCATGATCGCGTGCACGCGATCGTCCAGCGCTGGACGACCAAGAGGCGAGGCGATCCGCGCGGTGGCTGGAGACCCTACAGGAAGGCTCGAAGCGGCTACGGGCCCGCCAGCACGCTGGTGGTCTGGGAGAAGGCTTCCAGGGCGGAGTGGACGACCAGGAAGATGACGACCGCCGCAACCGCGCCGAATGCTATCCGCAGGACGGGGAGATACGTGTTCACCCTGTGCCTTCCCTTCTTTCGCTCCCCCATTCGGGGGATTCTTCTGTCCCCCGAGGGTAGCAGCGGACTCTCGTTCCTGGGATAGGTCATTCGGCTAAAAGGAATCACCTGCAAAAGACCGATCCTTGCGGCGGACGAACGGGATGCGCTTCACCGACGAGTCATTCGGATCCGAGCTCCGAGATCACGAGATGATCGAGATGCTCTCGCGGTCACCCGGTTGGCAGCAGGTTGGCAGGATGAACTTCTCCCCTGGTCAGGGGCTCGCCAAGATTGTTACTACATCTTTAGGCCGGCCGGACCGACATATAGGATGGGCAGGGAGTCGGGCCGTGGGCGGAGGGAGCCTCGGGTGACCATACGGGTAGGCATCGCGGACGACCACTCGCTGGTCCGCCAGGGCCTTCGCCGCTATCTCGACATGGCGGACGGCATCGAGGTCGTGGGGGAGGCCTCCAACGGTCAGGAGCTCCTGGAGCTCGTGGAGCAGCAGAAGCCCGACATCGCCCTGGTGGACATCCGGATGCCAGAGATGGACGGACTGGAGGCCGCCCGGCTGATCCGCGACCGCTTCCCCAAGGTCGGCGTGATCATGCTCACCGCCTACGACGACCGACAGTTCGTGGTGGAGGCGGTTCGCTCGGGGGCCCGGGGCTACG
>JBIOXZ010000002.1:0-29755 GCA_044869895.1 Actinomycetota bacterium
CTGCTGGCCGAGAAACCCAAGAAGCCCGACTGGCCCCAGTGACGGAAAGGCGATTTGAATCAAGAGGTCGGGACGGCGGGATTTGAACCCGCGACCTCAGCGTCCCGAACGCTGCGCGCTACCAAACTGCGCCACGTCCCGACCCGGCCAGTCTATCGGCTGGCCCACCTCGCGAGCGGGTAGGCTTCCCTGGGACCGACGAGGAGCCGCCATCGGATGTCCGTGCTCGCCTACCTGCGATTCGTCCTAGCCGATGCGGCCGACCGCGACCGGTTCGAGGACGATCTGGCCGCCGTTCGGGAGCTGGCTCAGACGCAGCCCGGTCACCGGTGGAGCGAGGTCGGCCGCGACCCCTGGGACCCCCGGACATACGTCGTGATCTCCGAATGGGACGAGGTCGAACAGGTCCGGGCGTTCGAGCACCATCCCGAGCACGAGGTCATCATCCACCGCTGGGAGATGAGCTACGCGGAGGAGTTCGAGCATCGCCGGTTCGTTCCGTGGATCCGGCCCGCCGTGGAGGAGGCCACGGCGTGAGGATCGCCATCATCTGTCCGCCGTGGATCGCCGTCCCCCCGAAGGGCTACGGTGGGATCGAGTGGGTCGTGGCCCTGGAGGCCGACGGCCTGGCCGAGGCCGGCCACGACGTCACGCTCTTCGCCACGGGCGACTCCATCACCAAAGCCAAGCTCGAGTACGTCTTCGAGGTCGGTCCCGGCTCCAAAGCGATCAACGACGTCATCCTCGACACCACCCACACGCTCTTCTCGTTGCGCGGTGTCCGTGAGCGGTTCGAGGTCCTTCACGTGCACTCCCCGTTCTCGGCGCTCGCCGCATCCATCGAGACCGGCCTGCCCACTATCCATACGCTGCACGGGTCCTTCACTCCGGAGATGATCCGGCTGTACGACCTGGTCGGCGACCGCGCATGGTTCGTTGCGATCAGCGAGGCCCAGAAGCGGTTCCACGAGTCGCTCCGGTATGGCGGGGTCGTCTACAACGGGATCGACATGGCCTTCTACTCGTTCAACATGCAGAAGGAGGACTTCGTCCTGTTCCTGGGGCGTGCCGCGCCGGAGAAGGGATGGCGCCGGGCCGTCGAGGCCGCGAAGTCCGCCGGCGAGCACCTCGTGTCCGCCGTGAAGATCGCTCATCCCACCGAAGAGGAGGAGTGGGAGAAGAACGTCAAGCCGATCCTGCCGAAGGACTGGACGGTGATGGGCGAGATCTCGCAGGAGGAGAAGCTCGACCTGTTGCGGCGGGCAAAGGCAGTTTTGTTCCCCATCGACTGGCCGGAGCCCTTCGGTCTGGTCATGACCGAGGCCATGGCGTGCGGCACGCCGGTCATCGCCACGCCGCGAGGCTCTGTTCCCGAGGTCATCGAGGACGGCGTCACCGGATGGATCGTGAGCGTTGAGAACTTCGCTCAGGAGGCGGCAGAGAAGCTCAAGCATCTGGACGAGATCGATCCCCAAGCGGGCAGGGAGCGCGTCCAGCGGCTGTTCTCGAAGGAAGCGATGGTGGCCGGGTACGAACGGGTCTTCGAGCGCGTCGTCGCGCACGGACGTGGTGGGCGGGATGCCTGACCGAGGCAGTCGCGTGGAGTCGGACAGCTTAGGGGATATCGAAGTCCCGGCAGACAGGTACTGGGGAGCGCAGACCGAGCGGTCGCTTCACCACTTCTCGATCGGGGAGGACCGGATGCCGGTCGAGATCGTACGTGCCTTCGGCGTGTTGAAGAAGGCGGCGGCCCTGGTGAACGCGGAGCTGGGACTTCTGCCGAAGGACAAGGCCGACCTCATCGTGCGGGCGGCCGACGAGATCGTCGAGGGCAGGTTGGACCAGCACTTCCCGCTGTTCGTGTGGCAGACCGGCTCCGGCACGCATTCGAACATGAACGCGAACGAGGTGATCGGGAACCGGGCCATTGAGCTGGCGGGTGGGGACCTGGGGAGCAAGCGGCCGGTCCACCCCAACGACGACGTCAACATGTCCCAATCGTCGAACGACACCTTCCCCGCTGCCATGCACATCGCGGCGGTCCAGGCGATCGTGCACGAGCTTCTCCCGTCGGTTGGCGCCCTACGCGACGCCCTCCAACGAAAGTCGGAGGAGTTCGCCGGGATCGTCAAGATCGGCCGGACTCACCTGCAGGACGCCGTGCCCCTCACGCTCGGTCAGGAGTTCTCCGGCTATGTCGCGCAGCTGGACGCCGACATCGCGCGGATCGAGCAGACACTCGCGGACCTGTACGAGCTGGCAATCGGAGGGACGGCCGTAGGGACCGGGCTGAACGCCCCTCCGGGGTTCGGTCGGGCCGTGGCCGCGAAGATCGCGGAGCTGACCGGGCTTGCGTTCGAAAGCGCGGCGAACCCGTTCGCAGCGCTCGCCGCCAACGATGCACTGGTGGCCGCCCACGGTGCGATCCGGACCCTTGCCGTGTCGCTGATGAAGATCGCGAACGACATCCGGTGGCTGGGGTCGGGTCCCCGCTCGGGCCTGGGCGAGCTCTCGCTCCCGGAGAACGAGCCGGGATCGTCGATCATGCCGGGAAAGGTCAACCCCACCCAGTCCGAGGCCTTGGCGATGGTGTCCTGTCAGGTGCTCGGCAACGACGTGGCCATCGCCGTGGCCGGTTCGCAGGGCAACTTCGAGCTCAACGTGTTCAAGCCCGTCATCATTCGGAACTTCTTGCACTCGACCCGGATCCTGACGGACGCGTGCAGGACGTTCCGGGAGTTCTGCGTGGCGGGGATCCAACCCAACCGGGAGCGCATCGCCGAACTGGTCGATCGGTCGCTCATGCTGGTGACGGCCCTGTCGCCGAAGATCGGTTACGACAAGGCGGCCGAGATCGCGAAGAAGGCCCACCGGGAGGGAACGACGTTGAAGGATGCGGCGATGGCCCTGGGCTTCCTCACGGAGCAGGAATACGATGAGCTCGTGCGACCGGAGAAGATGGTCGGTCCGGAGTAGCGGCCCGAGGGACGAGCTCGAGGACGGTGGCTTCGGGCCGGCACAGGAACCGAAACGGCGCGTACTTGCTCGTTCCCAGACCCGGCGAGATGTGCGCGTAAGCGGTCCCCATCCGCACCAATCCCGACGCGATCCGCCTCGGCAAGTACGAGTTGGTCACCAGGGGCCCGACGAGCGGGAAGCGCACCTGCCCCCCGTGCGTGTGGCCGAACACCATGAGGTCGTACCCGAGCGCTGCGAGCTCCGGCGCGGGATCGGGTGAGTGCACGACGGCGAGCCCGAAGGCGCGCGGGTGCTCGCGGGGTGCTACCCGGAGGTCCTGGCGGCGGATGTGCGGGTCGTCGAGCCCCAGCACCTCCACCTCCAGTCCGTCCAGCGAGATCGCCTGCCGCGTGTTCCTGAGGTGGACCCAGCCGTCCGCTTCGAGCTGGGCCACCAGGTCGGGAGAACGGCCTCGTTTGGCCCGCCGGTGCCTGCGGCTCTTGCGGAAGTAGTGGAGGTAGTTGTTCGGCCGGGGGACGAAATAGTCGTTCGATCCCAAGACGAAGAACGAGGCCCGGGCCCCTCGGAGGTTCCGTAGGGCCTCGACCGCGGCCTCGACTGCCTCGGGCTCGCCCACGACGTCGCCCGTCACCACGCTGAGGTCGCACGCCGGCAACCCGGAGAGGAATCGGCGCATCGACGCCGATCGCCGGGTGAGATGGAGATCGGAGAGATGCAGAACGGTGAGGGCCGCAACTTCGTCGGTCGGTAGGATGGGGATGCGGCGCCGGACCAACCGATACCATCGCCGCTCGACGAGGATCCCATAGGCCACGCATGCCACGGCGAGGGCGGCGACCGCGATGAGCCAGGGGAGCACGGAGGCAGTCTACGGTGGGTGACTCCACACTCAAGGCCAAGGTTCAGCGCGAGATGCACGAGGCGCTGAAGGCCGGCGACAAGATCCGGTTGGGAGCCCTGCGCATGCTGTCCGCGGCCATCACGAACCGCGAGAAGGAGGTGCGCCGGGAGCTCTCCGACGACGAGGTCAGGGAGGTCGCGGTCCGTGAGGTCAAGCGGCGAACCGAGTCCATCGAGGCCTTCGAGAAGGGAGGCCGGGCCGACCTGGTGCAGAAGGAGACCACGGAACGCGAGGTCCTCAACGCGTACGCCCCGGTGCCGCTGTCCGATGCCGAGGTCGACGCCCTGATCGACGAGGCCTTCGCCGCGACCGGGGCCTCAGGGCCGGGGGACGTGGGCAAGGTCATGGGGTTCGTCATGGGCAAGGCGAAGGGGAAGGTGGACGGGACCGCGGTGCAGGTGAGGGTGCGGGCTCGCCTGGGAGGCTGAAGCGCTACAGGCGCCGGTTCGGGCCTACCTGGTGTTGTCCCACCACGATCACGACGGTTGACCCCGACGGCACTCGCTCGCCGACGGGCGGCGACTGCGTGAGGACGATCCCCTGCCGTTTGGGATCGGTGACTTCCTCGTACCGAACGGCCGGAACGAGCCCCAAGCCCTCGATCGCCTTCACCGCGTCCTTTTCTGCCATGCCGGTCACATCCGGAACGTGCACGCGCCGGCCGGTGCCTCCGCCGTCCCCATTACCCTTGCTTGTGCCGTTGCTGACGGTGAGCGTCACGGCGCTCCCCAATGGAGCGGTCGCGCCGCCGGGTGGCGACTGCTCCAGAACGGTGTTCTCCGGCGCCGAGGAGTCCACCTTCTTCACGAGCGGCGTGAACTCGGCGCCTATAAGCACCTGCTGTGCCTCCGCGGAGCGCAGGCCGACCACGTTCGGGATGGTCCCGCGCAGCTGGACGGGAGGCCCGGGGAACCCCTCGACCGGCATCCCGGCCACCGCCTTGACCATGAAGTTGTGCCAGATCGGGGCGGCTACCGTGCCGCCGTACACGGACTGGCCGTAGTACGAGTCCATCGGAACCTGTCCTTGGGGGAATCCCACCCAGACCGCGGTGGCCACCTGCGGCGTGTACCCGGCGAAGTAGACATTCGTGTAGTCCTGTGCGGTGCCGGTCTTGCCGGCGATGGGCCGTCCTATGTTCGCCGCGGTCCCGGTTCCGCAGCACACCACTCGTTGGAGCATCGCCGTGACCAGGTGGGCGATCTCCGGCTCGATGGCCCTCCTGCACTGCGGGTGATGCTGGTACAGCTTCCGGCCACCTGGGAGGACCACACTGGTGATGGCAAACGGCTGGCAGTGGACGCCGTTGTTGGCCAGGGTCGAATAGCCCGAGGCCATGTCGAGGGTGGATACGTCGATCGTCCCGAGCGTGATAGACGGGACCGCGGACAGCGGGGCGGTGACGCCCATCGTTCGGGCCGCCTCGACGATCGCCTCCGCCCCCACGTCGAGCGCCAGCTGGGCGAAGACGACGTTCACCGAATCCTGCGTGGCCGTCCACAGGTCGATATATCCCTGATCCCCGGCCCCCTCGGCGTTCGACACGCACCCCGTCTTGCTCTGCCAGAGCGGAGAGCAGAACGGTGACTTCGACGAGTAGACCTTGGCCGGCGTGAACCCGTTCTGGAACGCCGCGACAAGCGTGAACGGCTTGAACGCCGAGCCGGTCTGGCGGCGCCCGTGCCACACCAGGTCGAGCTCGTCCCGCCGGTAGTCCTTCCCCGAGAGCATGGTCCGGACGGCCCCGGTCCGCACGTCCACCGAGACGAGGGAGACGTCGGGACCGGTGGTCTTCTCGATCGCAGGGCTCTCGTTCACGGCCTCCTGGGCGTAGCGCTGCCAGTCGGGCCGGAGTGTCGTGTAGATCTTCAGCCCACCCTGGAACAGGGTGTGCTTGCGCTGGTTGTAGGTCTTCCCGAAGGCATCGAACTGGCCTCGGTCGTTGTCGAGGATCGACTGCGTGATGTAGTGCACGAAGAACGGCGGCACGACCTGCACGGTCCGACCCGCCGTCCGCGCAAGGTCGAGGGGTTCGCTCTTGGCCCGCTCGACCTTGCTCTGGTCGGCCCAGCCGAGCTGGGCCATCCGGTCCAGCACCTGGTTCCGCCGGTTCAGGGCGACATTGGGGTGAGTGACCGGGTTGTAATCCTCTGGAGCGGAGATGAGCCCGGCCAGGAGGGCGGACTGACCCAGGCTGAGCTTCCCCACCGGCACCTGGAAGTAATACTGGGAGGCCGTGCCGATCCCGTAGACGCCATTGCCGAAGTACACCTCGTTCAGGTACATCTCCAGGATCTTGTCCTTGGAATACCGCTGCTCCATCCGGATGGCCAGCGCGGCCTCCTGAAACTTGCGGGCGAACGTCTGCTCGCCGCTGCCGATGACCGCGTTCTTCACGAGTTGCTGCGTGATCGTCGACCCGCCCTGCATGACCCGGCCCGCGACGAGGTTGGCGACCATCGCGCGGAACACAGATGGGACGTTGATCGCGCCGTGGGTGTAGAAGCCGTCGTCCTCGATGGCCAGCACGGCCTGACGGGTGACCGGCGCGACCTTGCCGAGGCCGACGATCCTCCGGTTCTCGTCGAGGTACAGGGTGGCGAGCACCGAGCCGTCGGCGGCATAGATGGTGGAGCGTTCCGGCGGGTGGGGGATCCGGGTGAAGGAGGCGCCCGCGGCCTCGAGCCGATCGTTCAGCGCCGCGGTCCCCTCCTCCAGGGGATCGATCAACAGGAAGAGCATCACCGCCACGACGCTGGCCGCGAGTGCGATCACGAGCACCAGAGTGACGGCGAGGGCGGTCCGCGGTTGTCCCTTCGGCGGAGCCTCCATGAGCGTCGGCCCAGGATACCCCGCCGCCGATACGATGGAGCCCAACCATGCGCCGCTCCGCACTCCCGATCGCGCTCGCCGTCAGCGCCCTTGCCCTGCTCTGGGTGGGAACGGCGTCGGCCCAGGCCCCGACCACGTCGAAGGTCCTCATTGTGAAGGTCGATGGTTCGATCGACCGGACCGTCGCCGACTACCTCACCGACTCGCTGGCCGAGGGCGAACGCACCGGGGCAGCTGTCGTGATCCAGCTCGATTCGGCGGGGACGCTCGATCAGCCGGCCGTCGACCTGGCCGAGCGGTTGTTCCGATCGAGGGTTCCCGTGATCGTGTGGGTTGGGCCCGCACCGGCCAAGGCCCAGGGGGCCGCGCTCCTGTTCATGTACGCCTCTAGCCTTGCGGCCGTCGCCCCCGGGGTGGGGGTCGGCCCGCTCCAGCCGATCGATCTGGTCGATGCGACGAACGCGACGCTCCCGAACGACGCGGCCCTAGAACGGATGGCTTCGGAATGGGCGGAGACCCGCGGAAGGCCCATACCAACGTTTCCCTCGTCCGTCGTTCCCGCACAGGAAGCCCTCGACGATCACGTCGCCCAAGAGGTCGCCACGTCGCTGCCGGACCTGCTCTCAACGATCGATGGATCGACCGTGCAGACGGCCGGCGGTCCGGTGATCCTCCACACGAAGATCGCTCAGAGCCCCGCGCAGCAGCCGGTCGACGTTCGCTTCACCGAGCTCGGTCCGCTCGACCGGGTCCTGCACGCGGCGGCCTCGCCGGCCGCCATCTACCTCCTCCTGGTACTGGGGCTGGCCGGGCTGGCGTTCGAGCTCACCCAGGCGGGCTTCGGCTTTGCCGGGTTCGCCGGGCTGGGGATGCTGGCGCTGGCCGTCTACGGGCTGACCGTCGTGCCGGCCTCGTGGTCGGGCATCGGGCTCTTGGTGGCGGGGGTGGTCCTGCTCTGCGCAGATGTCCTGCTCCGTCGGCTCGGTGTCCTGACCGCGGCGGGCGTGCTGGCGTTCCTGATCGGGTCGTTCCTGTCGTTTCGGGGGGTGGCCCCCGCCATCGGGATCTCGCCGTGGCTGATCGGCCTCCTGACCGTGGGGAGCGTTCTCTACTACGGCTTCGCCCTCACGGTGGCCCAGCGGTCCCGGGAGCGGATCGCCTCGACCCAGCGAGGGTTGGTGGGACTGCTCGGGGAGACGAGGGGCGAGCTGAAGCCGGAGGGGCCCGTCTACGTCAAGGGCACCCTGTGGCGCGGGCGGAGCAACGACGGGCCGATCCCTCCTGGGACCCGGGTCCGGGTCCGGGGGGTGGACGGTCTGGTCCTTCGGGTCGAACCCGACCCCGGAGCGGGCGAGAACCCACCCTCGGACGTTGCCTGACCTCGGCCAAGGCCTGACTCGGGCCTCGGCCTGACCTCCCTGCAGCGGAGGCCGGCCGAATCGTGCGTTTTCCGTGCCTCCTGGACCCCGGGTCAAACGGGGGGAATCCTCCGAGCGTCCAGATACGAAGACTGTAAGTGAGGGGTCCTCGAAGGAGGGATGGGCCGTCTCGACCGACGCCATGGCTGTCGATTGGATGTGGGGCTGGCAGTTCGACGCCGCCTGTCGCGGCGAGGATTCCTCGCTGTTCTTCGCCCCCAACTACTTTGAGAAGCGCGATGAGAAGGAAGGGCGGGAGGCCAAGGCAAAGGCCCTCTGTGCCCGGTGCCCCGTCCGTAAGGAGTGCCTGGAGTACGCCCTCCAGATCCGCGAGAGCCACGGCATCTGGGGTGGGCTGAACGAGCTGGAGCGACGGCAACTCCTCCGAGAACGGGCCCTTCGGGCCGGCTGATCCGGTCGACGTCGATTGATGTCTGCGCCTCCGGGCGGCCCTCTGTCACAATCCGACCATGGGGATCGAGGACCTGCTCGCCACCCAGGGGCTACAGCTGCCGCCGGCCCAGACACCCGTGGCTTCGTACATCCCCGTTCGGATGATCGGGGAGCTGGCCTACGTGTCCGCGCAGATCCCCATGGTGGACGGAGAGATCCTGCACCCCGGCCATCTGGGTGACCGGGTCACTCTGGAGCAGGGGCAGGAGGCGGCCCGGCAATGCGCCCTCCAAGCGCTGTCCGCGTTGAAGGAGGCCCTGGGTTCGCTCGACCGGGTGCGCGGGATCATCCAGGTCATGGTGTTCGTGGCATCGGCGCCGGGCTTCACCGACCAGCCGAAAGTTGCAAACGGAGCGAGCGACATGCTGGTCCAGGTGTTCGGCGAGACCGGCAAGCACGCCAGGGCCGCCGTCGGAGTGGCCGAGCTCCCGCTCGGAGCCCCCGTCGAGGTTGCCGTCCTGGCGAAGGTGGACTAGGCGGAGGGAGCGGGGTCCCGGGGGAAACGGAGGTCCCCGCGCCGAACCGTGACCTTCGCCTGATCGAGGTGTTCCAGGAGGGGCAACGCGTACTTGCGCGAGGTCCCCATGGCTTCTCGGAACGCGCTCACGGTCATGCCGTCTTTCCCCGAACCCCGGACCAGAGCCTCAGCCCGAGCCACGAGCCCGGGAGTCATCACGAGGTCGCGGGACAGCCGGACGAGCATCCCGGCCCTGACGGCCGCGTCGATCACCTCGAGGGCGAATCCGGCAGAGGTAAGCTCTTGGACGGTCGGAGGCGTCGGCTCCCCGTCCGCGACGGCTCGGACCAACCGGCCAGCTTCCTCCTCGCGTCCGGCCAGGGACGCCGCGTGGGAGGCCAGGCGAACGGTCGAGCCTTCCCGCACGACGCGCCCGGTCTCGGAGAGGCCGTTCAGCAGGGCGTCGGCCAGGGATCCATTCCCGGGGGCCCCCGTCTCCTCGAGCCTGCGAACCACGAGGGCGCGGGCCCGTGCGAGCTCGAGGCCCTCGTCGAGGGGATTGTCCTGGTGGAACGCCGCCAGGGCGGCCTCGAGCGCCCCGCTCACCTCGTCGACCACACCCTTCGCCACCCACCAGCCTCCTGTCCGCTCGGCTCCGTCGATCGCCGACGGTCGGGTCCCGGTGAGGGTGACCAGGTCGGAGGCGCGGACCGCTCCTGCCTCGGAGACGAGGAGGGGGGGCAGATCCCCTCGCCCGGCGCGCTCGCGCCCGCCGAGTCGGAGAGGAGCGGCAAGGCCTGGGCGGAGGGGGGGCTCCACGTCGAGCACGACCCCGCCGGCCACCGTCTCCCGCCTTCCCGCATCTCGGACCACGAACTTGTCGTGGACATCCAGAACCAGCGGATCGGACACGCGGATGCGGGCGAAGCATCCCTCCGGGTCCGTGAGCTCCCCCGTTCCGTACAACCGGATCCGGGCCCCTCGCTCGGCCGAGCCCGCATACACCTTGTAGGCCCCGCGAGTGGTGAGCGGATGGGCGAGCCCGCGTACCGGCCGGAGGCGGACCTCGAACATCCGGGTCGGCCGCCACTCCCCCGGGAGGCCCAGGACGTCCCCACGGCCCAGCCCCTCCCGGTCCACCCCGACCAGGTTGGCCGCCACTCGCGAGACGGGACGCGCCACGTGAATCGAGCGCTTGTGGGTCTGCAGGCCGCGGATCCTGCCGGTGCCTCCGGCCGGGAGCAGTTCGACCTCCTGGCCCACGACCAGCCGTCCTCCGGTCAAGGTGCCGGTCACGATGGTCCCGGCGCCGGTGACCGTGAAGATGCGGTCCACGAACAGCCGTTGACGCTCGTCCTCGGTCGGCTCGGGGGCGGAGCCGACCATCGCATCGAGGGCCTCGGCGAGTCCGTCCAACCCCTCGCCCGTCTGCGACGAGCACGGGACGATGGGTGCATCCCGCAAGACGGTTCCCCGAAGCCGGTCGCGCACGTCCTCGATAGCCATCCCGACGGTCTCCTCGTCCACCAGGTCGCACTTGGTAAGTGCGACGACGCCACCATCAGCGCCCAGGACATCAACGATCGCCAAGTGTTCCTCGGACTGTGGCTTCCAGCCTTCGTCGGCGGCCACGACGAACAGCACGAGCCGAACCGGTCCAACACCGGCCAGCATGTTGCGGACGAACCGCTCATGGCCCGGAACGTCGACGAATCCGACTTCCCTGCCCGAGGGGAGCGTGCACCAGGCGAACCCCAGGTCGATGGTGAGACCGCGTCGCTTCTCCTCCGCCCACCGGTCGGGGTCGATGCCGGTGAGCCGGAGGATCAGGGAGGACTTGCCATGGTCGACATGGCCGGCGGTTGCAACCACGTGCAGCGGCGCCTCGGCCGCCGGCACCAGTCGAGCCGATCCTTCACTCATCGGTGAGGTCGTCGCCTTCTAGGGCGTACTGGATGGCACGCGTGAGGTCCGGGAGTGCCTCCTCCGTCACCGTCCGGACGTCGAACACCACACCTTTCTCGTCGACGCGGCAGAACACCGGAGGGCTCCCCGCGCGCAACCGTGCCGACATGACCTCCGGGTCGGGGACGCGGACCTCCACGGCCCAGGACGGGATGGCGTACCCGGGCATCGACCCTCCACCCACCGTCGCTTCCGACGGGCGAACGTGCGCGCCCTCGAGCTCGCCGTCCAGGAGCTGGGCCAGTCGCTCGGCTCGGCGTCTCACGCCCTCCCGCGGCTCGTCCAGCATGCGCCAGACGGGAAGGTCCGCGTGCGCGCCGGTCGCGTACATCATCAAGACGGACTCGAGGGCGGCCACCTGCATCTTGTCCGCCCGGACCGCACGGGCGATCGGGTTGCGGCGCAATCTTTCCACGAGGTCGGCTCGACCGAGCACGATCCCGGCCTGGGGTCCGCCCAATAGCTTGTCCCCCGAGAAGACGACGAGGTCGGCTCCGTCGCTCAGCGCCTCTCGCGCGCTGGGCTCGTCCGACGGAACGCCCGAGTAGCGGTCCAGGAGCCCAGAACCCAGGTCGTACAGGAACGGGATGCCCGCCTTCGATGCCAGCCCGGAGAGATCGGCCGTGGATGGTGTGGCGGTGAATCCCACCACCCGATAGTTGCTCGGATGAACCTTCAGCACCAGGGCCGTCTTCGACGTGATCGCGCCTCGGTAGTCGGACGGCCTGGTCCGGTTCGTCGTCCCCACCTCGACGAGCTTGGCCCCCGACGCGGCCATGATGTCGGGGATCCGGAACTCCCCACCGATCTCGATCAGTTCGCCTCGCGACACCAGCACCTGCTTCCCCCGGGCCAGTGCGGCAAGGGAGAGGAGCAGCCCCGCGGCCCCGTTGTTCACGACGAGGGCCCCCTCGGCGCCGGTCAGGGAGGCGAGGATGAGCTCGGCTCGCGACGTCCGGCGGCCTCGAGCGCCGGTCACGCGGTCGACCTCGAGGTCGCTGTAGCCACGGGCGGCGCGCACCGCCGCCTTGGCCGCCCGGTCCGGGAGCGGCGCCCGACCAAGCCCCGTATGCAGCACCACACCGGTCGCATTGATCACCGGATTGAGGCCGGTGGCTGCCCTGGATGCGAGGCCCGCGGCTCGGGCCATGATGACGTCCTGCTCGGGCGGGTCGACCCCACGCTCCGCTGCGGCTCGCACGGAATCGAGGGTTTGGGTCAGGGTTCGCTTGAGGAGCGCGCGCCCGAACGTCTCTGCCGCGCGCCTCCCCGGCTCCGAGCGAAGCAGGGCGTCGAGCGAGGGGATCTTCCGTCGAGGAAGCTGGGGCTTGGCCGACATCGGTCCGAGCCTAGCGCGGCCGCCCGCTCGTCGCCCGTTCGGAAGGAGGCACCAGGCGCGACCGCCGGTCGCGTGGGAGGATAGGGGCCGGTGGATACCGAAGAGCGCCGGACGTTCTCGACCGTCGCCGAGCACTGGATGGTTCGCGGCGGTGGCATCGACGTTGAGGTTGCCTCCCCAAGGGCGTTGCGGACCGAGGAGATGATCCTCAACATCGGTCCCCAACACCCGTCGACCCATGGGGTGCTCCGGATCGTCCTTGAGCTCGACGGCGAGCGGATCGTCCGGGCCGAGCCGGTGATCGGCTACATGCACCGGGCGGCCGAGAAACTCTCGGAGTTTCGGGACGCCCGCCAGGTCCTGGTGTTGATGAACCGGCACGACTGGCTGTCGGCATTCAACAACGAGCTCGGATGGGTGATCGCCGTTGAGCGCTCGGCCGGCATCGAGGTCCCCGAACGCGCCCAGTGGATCCGAACGATGATGGCGGAGTGGAACCGGATCCTGAACCACCTGATGTTCACCGGTTCCTTTCCCCTCGAGCTCGGCGCGATGACCCCGATGTTCTACGCGTTCCGCGAGCGGGAGATGATCCAGCACCTCATGGAGTCGGCGACGGGAGCGCGGATGCACCACTCGTACGCGCGGGTGGGCGGGCTGAAGGACGACCTCCCGCGAGGCTTCCTAAAGGAATCGGCCGAGGTCTTGAAGTGGGTTCGGAAGAAGCTCGAGGACTTCGAGAACCTGATCATGGGCAATGAGATCATCTTCGGCCGGACCAAGGGCGTTGGGATCCTCCCATCGCAGACGGCTATCGCCTACGGCTGCTCGGGGCCCGTGCTGCAGGGTTCGGGCGTTCCGATGGATCCGCGCAAGGACGAGCCATACGAGAAGTACGCCGAAGTGGACTTCGATATCCCGGTGGGAACCACGGGCGATTGCTACGACCGGCTGTGGGTGCTCGTCCAGCGGATGTGGGAGTCGTGCAAGATCATCGAGCAATGCATGGAGAAGCTCCCGGCCGGTCAGTACATCGCTCCGAAGCTCCCCAAAACCCTGAACCTCCAGGGTGAGGTGTACGTCCGCACCGAGAACCCGCTCGGGCTGATGGGCTACTACCTGGTGGGCGACGGCAAGCGATATCCGTACCGGATGAAGATGCGGACCGCGTCCTTCTCCAACGTCTCGGTGATCCCGGCGATGCTCCCGGGGGCGCTTGTCCCTGATCTCATCGCCATTCTCGGCAGCATCTTCTTCGTGGTCGGCGACATCGACCGCTGACCACCGTCAGGCATATCAATCGAAGGATTCCCCCGGCCCGATCCAGGCGGGCGCGGGGAGACGATGCGTCGCTAGGAGCAGCCACTTCTGTCTCCCCAGACCCCCGGGGTCGACCAGCAGTCTGGCCCGACCCCGACCCTCCCACACCCGGGTGGCCGGCCCGCCCTCGCCCCGGGCCAGGAGGGTTCCCTGGCGATCGAGTTGGACCGCGTTCCACTCGGCGAAGCCGAGGGCGAGAAGCGCATCCCGCTGCCGCGCGAGCCCGAGCGACCGAAGGCCTTCCCGTTCCGCCCGCCGGACGATCGAGCCGAAATCCACGCCGGCGGTGATATCTGCCGAACCGGGATCGCGAAGGACGTCCTCGAGAACGTGATGGTCCCGATATCCGTGGACGTCGCTCGAGGGACCGTGCGCGGACCCGTAGTCGATGAGGAGCGCGTAGCCGCGACGGATCGTTTTCGCGAGCTCGTCCACGAAACCGATGGCGCCGATCGGGACGATTACTTCTTGGCCCGGCGTGAGCGGCCCCTGTTCGGCCGCGAGCTTCGCGACGGTCGCATCGCAGGGCACGTCGACCTCGACGAAGCCATCGCGATCGGCGTCGATCCGGATCTCCACCGCCCCGTCCCCCGTTCCTCGAACCCTGCGGAACGGCAGGTTGTCCAGGAGCTCGTTGGCCACGACCACCGTCGCATCGGTGTGCCCAGCATCACTCAAGCGCTCGATGACCCGCACCGGCAGGTCCGCAAGGGCGGCGCGCGCGCCGGGACTCCGCTCCACGACCGCGTAGTCGACGGCCGGACCCTCTCGCTCGTCCAGCAACCGGAGCAGGTTCGCCGCCAGGGTCCCGTCCCCGGCGCCCACCTCGACGATGGGCAAGGGCTCGGGCCTGTCCAGACGATCTCGCAGGTCGAGGACGGCGCGCAGGAGGAGCTCTGCGAACAGCGGGTGCACGTGCGGGCTGGTCAGGAAGTGTCCCCCTCGTCCCACCGGAGGCTGGTCGTAGAAGCCGCCGGGCCCGTACAGGGCGAGGTCCATGAACTCGCCGAACGAGATCGGCCCTCGCTCCTCGATGGCACGTCGGATGCGTGCCGCGACCGTAGCGCTCAACCCGACCAGCGTATCGGCAGGACCGAGAGACGGTGCGGTGGCGAGCGCGACCAGCCGCGTCCACCTGGCAGAATCCCGAGGGTGAGACCCGAGGGCCCCGACGAGCCTCGGCCGGCGGCGACGATGATCGCCGCGCGGCGGGGGGCGAACGGCGTGGAGGTGCTGGTCCTGAAGCGGGGGAGCGAGCATCGGTTCCTCCCCGGCTATCTGGCCTTCCCCGGCGGAGCGGTCGAGCCGCAGGACGGCGGGCTGGCCTCCAGATGGTTCGGCTCCCCGGCCGAATCGGGCCGAGCCTGCGCCGTCCGGGAGCTCATCGAGGAGGCCGGCCTTGCGTTGACGGCTGCGGGCCTGGTCTCGGTCACAGGCGAGGACCGTGGGCTCACGGCGGTTCACGCCTCGCCCCCACCTGCCGACGCCCTTCGAGAGATCTCGCACTGGGTCGCCCCCGAAGAGGTACCGGTCCGGTTCGACGCCCGGTTCTTCGCCGTGGACGCCCCCACCGGACTGGAGCCGATCCCCGACGGCGCGGAGGCCGAGCATGCCTGGTGGGCCCGGCCGGCCGACGTCCTCCAGGACTTCGCGGAGGGAAGGTGCGACCTGTACTGGCCGACCTTGAAGACGATGGAGGCCCTGGCCGCCTGCCGCACGGTGGACGAGGTGCTCGCCCTCCATGTCCCGCAGGTCGAAGCGGACTGATGCGCATCCTCCGGATCCTCGCCCCGAACCCCGGGATCCGCGAGCTCGAGGGCACCAACACGTGGATCGTGGGGGATGGGCCCACCGTGGTGATCGATCCGGGCCCCGACGATCCCGGACACGTGCGCGAGGTGGCCCGCGAGGCGGGCCACCTCGCGGCGATCCTCCTCACCCACGACCATCCAGATCACGCTCCGGGCGCGGCAGCGCTCGCCGCCGCGACGGGCGCGCCCGTGTACGCGGCCCGCCCGCCCGAGGGCGGCACTCGCATGACGGACGGGCAGCGCATCGCGGCTCGCGAGCTGACGCTGAGCGCGGTCGCCACGCCCGGTCACAGCCCCGACCACGTCGCGTACTTCGAGGAACGGCACCGCTCGCTGTTCACCGGAGACGCGGTTCTCGGGCGGGGAACGAGCGTCATCGACCCTCCCGAGGGCGACCTGACGGCCTACCTGCGCTCGCTCCGGCGGATGCGGGAGCTGTCCCCCCGCGTCATCTACCCGGGCCACGGCCCCGTCGTGTTCGATGGCCCGGGGAAGCTGGAGGAGTACCTGGAGCATCGTGCGGACCGGGAGGAGCAGGTCCTCGCCGCGCTCGCTTCCGGGCTCCGGACGCCGGAGGAGATGGTTCCGGCGATCTACGGCGACCACCCGGTCGACCTGCAGGAACTGGCGGCCCGGTCGGTCCTCGCCCACCTGCTCAAGCTGGAGAACGAGGGACGTGCCGAGCGGCGAACCGCGATGGGCTCGGTCCGGTGGACCTTGCTCGAGCCCCGGACCTGTGTGCGGTGTGGGCGACCAGTGAGGGGTCGTGGACTCCTGTGCGGACCGTGCAGCGTCGCCGTTCTCCAGGAGTCCGGCTAGGCTGGGGCTCGTTCGTACACCGAGACGTGCTTCCCCTCTCCCGTGAACGGCTCATGGTTCCAGTCCCCCCAGCGCTCTCGAAGCCGAAGCCCGGCCAGCTCGGCCATCAGATCGAGCTCGGAGGGCCAGACGTATCTGAGCTCGACGGGGAACATCCGAAATCCGCTCTTCTCGAACACGAGGAGCTGAACGCTCACCCGCTGGTTCTTGGGGTCATGCAGCGACACGTCGAGGAACACGCGGCCGGTGTCCAGCCGGTGCGTCTGGACCCGCTGGCCTCGGTCGAAGCGAGCGAGGTCCGGCACGAATGCCTCGACCACGAAGACGCCGTCGTCGGTGAGGTGGTCGGCCACGTTCCGCACGCATCGTCGTTGATCGTGTTGCGTGAGCAACGCGAACAAGGTGTTGAACACCACGAACACCAGCCGGAACCGGCCCTCCACCGCGACGTCGGTGAAGTCGCCCATCGTGACCTGGATGTCCGTCCCGCCCGGCTTCTCGCGGAGCTTGTCCACCATGGCCATGGACGCGTCGATCCCCCGGATCTCGACACCCCGCGAGGCGAGGGGAAGGGCGATGCGTCCCGTGCCGATGGCAAGCTCGAGCGCTGGGCCCGAGCCGGCGAGCTCCGCGAGGAAGTCGACCGCGGCGCCCGGATCCGACGGCGGATGGAACCATGCGTCGTACACATCGGCGATGCGGTCGCCGTACGTGGAGGGCCCGTAGTCGTCCATGCCCAAGCTCATCAAGGCGGCCTGGCCATGTCAAACCGTCGTCTTCGCCTCCCGATCCGTCGCTCTGGCCAGGGCGTCGACGTCGGGGATGACGTAGCGACGGCCCTCGGTCCGGATGAGCTTCCGAGCCGAGAGTGTGGCCAGGGTCCGGTTCACCGTCTCTCGGGACGCGCCGATCATCCGCCCCAGGTCCTCTTGCGTGATCGAAAGTGCCAGCCGCACGCCGCGTCCATCCCGCACGCCGTGCCGACCGGCCAACTCGCACAGCGTTCGGCACAGGCGCGTGGGGACGTCCTGGGCCAGCGCCTCTTCCAAGGCGCCCGTGGTTCGGTGCAGCCGGGAGGCCAGCAATCGCAGGAGCTCGGTGGCGGTGCCGGGGCTGCGTTCCAGCACCGCCTGGAGGGCCGTCAGCGGCACGGCCTCCACCTGCACGGGGCAGGCCGCTCGAGCCTCGACCGGCGAGGGATCCCCGAGGAGCGCGCATTCCCCGAACACGTCTCCGGGTCCGAGCAAGCCCACGACCACCTCGTGTCCGGTCGGTAGGGCGGCCGCCAGTCGCACCACTCCAGCCCGCACCAGGAACAGGCAGTCCGGGACCTGACCCTGCCGGACGAGGGCCTGACCGTGGGCGAACCGGCGAGCGGGGGAGGCTACATCGACGATGCGGGCCTCCATGTCCGGACCCTAGCGCGAGCCGGTGACATCCCAGCCGCTTCGACATCGCCGCGGCCGCCGGAGTAGGCTGACCCGTCGACCGGATCGTTGCGAGGGAGTCCGACGCGTTGGCAAAGAGAGAGCAGGAAGCCCTGGCTCGGGTCCCGCTGTTCTCGGGCCTCTCGTCGCGCCACTTGCGGCGCCTCGCCGACACCATGCAAGAGGTCCGATACATGGAAGGGGCCTCGGTAGTGAAGGAGGGAGACGAGGGCGACAGCTTCTACGTCATCCTCCAGGGTGAGGCGAAGGTGGTCGGCCCGGGGGGAACGGCCGTCAACCGGCTGCGGCCCGGGGACTTCTTCGGGGAGATCTCCCTCCTCGATGGAGGAGCCAGGACCGCGACCGTCATCACTGAGACACCCATGACGATGTTGGAGCTCAAGCGGACGGAGTTCCTGCGAATGGTGGAGGATGAGCCCGACGTCGCAGTGAAACTCCTCTCGCACACCGCATCCCTACTTCGACGCGCAGAACGTTCACTGGCCGGGTAGGCCGACCCCGTGCGCGCGGAGCTCCACCGACCCGATGCCCCGGACGCGGTCGTCGCCACCGCGACATGGGACGGCGCGCGGGCCCGACTCGACGTGAAGGATCCATCGGTCCCAGGTCTCGACCGGATCTTGCGGAGCACGCCGATCGCGAGCGACGACCCGTCGCTCCGGCATCCCGGCACCTCCGGGCCCGTCGTCCTCCAGCCGGGTGACCTCGAGTGGTTCCGGGCGGCCCTCCTCACGCGGGCTCCTGAGCTCGGGCTGACCGTTCGCTTCGTCTCGCAGACCGTGGTGGGCGGGTACGATCCCGCGTCGCAATACCGGAGCTTCGAGGAACAGGTAGAACGGCTGTCGAGTTAGCTGGCCTCAGGTCTGGGTCTGGGCCACGAACGCCTTGCCCGGGTCGCAGAAGGACAGGAAATCGCACCACCGGCAGTGCTCGCCGGGCGTGGGCTCGAATCGGCCGGCCCCGATCGCCGAGAGCCACGCCCGCACCCGGTCGCGAATGGCTTCGGCGTCCTCGACGGCGAACGACACCTCGTCGCCGGTGGCGAGGTACAGGTAGGTGAGCGTCAGCTCCTCGGGTCGCTTGCGCCAGACGTCGATGCAGGCCAGCGCGTAGACGTCGAGCTGAACGCGGGACAGGGGATCGGCCTCGGGCTTCCGGCCGGTCTTGTAGTCCACGACCTCCCATGGCCCTTCGGGAACCCCGTAGATCGCGTCGATCCGTCCGCTCACCGTGAAGCCCGCCAGGGACAACAAGAAGGCGCGCTCGGCGTGAAGCGGGGTCATGTCGGCGAACCGGCTGGCCAGGAACATGTCCCGTAGCTGCTTGACCTTGCCGGGCTGGCCGGCCAGCTCCTCCGCGGTGAGGTCGGGCTCTTCCTCTAACTCGATCAGGGTGGTCTGTCCGGACGACTGGCGCTCGATCCACGCATGGACGTCGGTCCCGATCCGGGCCGCCGGACCGGAGAACCGCGGGAGGGGCCTGACCGCGCTCCAGTAGAAGCGCTTGGGACATCGTCCGTAGTCCACGATCCCGCCTACCGAGACGGTGGCCGGGATCCCGATCTCGTCGTTCGTCGCCGCCTCCCGCTCCAGGAGATGCCCGGCCAGCGTTCGCCGATGTGCCGCGAGGTCCTCGAACCGGGCACGCTCCGCCGGATCCAGGGTAGCGAGGGCGCTCACGCTGATCTCGCCCGCCGCGGCGGCCTCCAGTGCGGCTCGTCGCCACCCTTCGGGGAACAGGGGGTCGGCCTCGTCCGGCCTGGCCGGCCCGGGCCAGGGTCGGACGAAACGCTGCCGGAACCCCGCGAGCGGATTCTCCTCCCGTTCCTCCCCCTCGATGTGGGTATCGGCGAGTTGGGTTCGGCGGGCCCACATCATGAGCTCGGTGAAGAACCTGCCGACCGTCTTCGCGTTGATGTTCTCGCCGTACCAGATGGCGGAGGACAGCAAAAGGCGACGCTTCGCTCTGGTGAGCGCGACGTACGCGGTGCGGCGCTCCTCGAACACCTCCTGGTCGCGAAGCGCGTCGACGAAGCGGTTCATCACCCCCTCGAACCGGGGGAGGAGGTCGCGGTCGCGACGGAGCTCGATGTCGAGCGAGCTCCCTTTCCGCATGGGGTTCTGCTGGATCCGCGCATTGGGGAACAGGTCCTTGGCCAGGCCGGGGACGAACACCGTGTCGAATTCCAGGCCCTTGGCCGCGTGGACCGTCATGACCTTGACGGTGTCGTCCTCGCTCGGCTGCACCGGCGACCATTCGCGGTCGTCCTCGATCGAATCCACGTAGTCGAGGAACGCCCGAAGTGTGAGCTCGCCTTCGACGGGTTGGAAGGCATGCACCTGGTCGAGGAACGCCGCGAGGTTTCGCCGCCGGGCTGTCGATGCCGCGACATCAACCTGCGCGTCGAGCTCGGCGAGGAGCCCGCTGCGACGGATGACCTCGGCGAGGAACTCGCCCACCGGACGACGGGCCGCGTCTCGCAGCTCCGCCAGCTCGGCGGCGAACTCCTCCAGGCGAGCGCGTCCCTCGTCGGAGAGACCTTCGACCTCGCCGAGGTGCTCGAGGGCCTCTGCGATGAGGAACGGCTGGTCCTCAAGCAGGTCCTCGTCCTCCGGGAGCCGCTCGCTCAGGCGGTCGAGGAAGGCGAGGCCGCTCTCACGGGTCCAGGCCGCAGCCCGTGCCAAGTCGCCGGGGCCAACCCGGTACCGCGGCCCGGTCAGGATGCGGGCCAACGCGACGCCGGCGCCGGGATCAGCGGCGGCGCGCGCGTACGCCAGAACCTCGACGACCTCCGGGAGCTTGATCAGGCCTGCCAGGCCGATGAACTCGGCCGGGACCCCACGATCGGCGAACGCCAGCTGGAGCGGCTCGAACAGCCGATGGGTCCGGCACAGCACGGCACAGTCCCGCCACGACACCCCATCCTCGTGCAGCGTCAGGATGTGGTCCGCGACGGCCTGCATCTCCGCGACCTCGTGCTCGTACTGCGCCACCCGGACGAACCCGAGGCCGTTCGGCGGATGTGGACGCAGCTCCTTGTCGGGATCGGGGCGCTGGTTCGCCGGGAGCGGCCCGATGACCTCGTCGGCCGCGCCGAGGATGCGAGCACCGGAGCGGAAGTTCGTGTACAGGGGAAGCTTGTCCGAAGGCGTTCCGTCTGCATTCGGGAACTGCGTTGGGAACTGCAGGAGGTTATGCAGGCTGGCCCCTCGCCAGCCGTAGATGTTCTGGTCGGGGTCGCCAACCGCGGTGACGGGATGGCCACGCCCGAAGATCCCCTCCATCAGCACGGCCTGGGCATGATTCGTGTCCTGGTATTCGTCGAGGAGGACGGCCTGGAATCGGGACCGATAGTCCTCGGCCACTTCCGGATGCTCCCGGACGATCCGAACGGCCAGGCCGATCTGGTCGCCGAAGTCGATGACCCCGAGCTTGCGCTTCAGCCGGCGGAACTCCTCGACGGCCCCCGCCAGCTCGATCCGCTCGAGCGCCGCTCGATGGGGGTCGGGGGACTTGGCCGTCTTCAGCCGCTCCAGGTTCGTGCCGTTGAAGTCCACGACATCCTGGGGTTCCACGACGTGGTTCTGCAGCTGCTCGTCCAGGGAGAGGATGTTGGCCACGATGGTCGGCTGCCACCGCGTGGTGAGGTGATCGAACGTCATCCGGTCCAGGACCCGAGCCACGAGCTCCGCACGTTGGGCCGGGGTGATGACTCGCTGGCCGGGTTCGATCCCGATCAGCATGCCGTGGCGATCGAGCACCTCGGCGGCAAACCCGTGGTAATTGAGGATCTCCGGCTCCTCGCCCTCCTCCAGGTGGAGAGTTCGAAGCGCCCGCCTGATCCGGAGGAGGAGATGCTCGGTGGCCTTGTTGGTGAAGGTGAGGCATAGCACGTTGCCGGGCATGACCCCGTCGTGGCCGGCGTCGAGGAGACCCGTGGCCGCCATGCCGAGGTAGATGACCCGAGCGGCCATGACCGACGTCTTGCCCGAGCCGGCCCCCGCCACCAGGACGTAGGGCACTAGCGGCATGGAGATAGCCCGCCACTGCTCGGGGGTGGGTTCTGCTTCCAGGAAGTCCACGATGGCCCTGGGGTAGCCGGTCATCGGTTGGCGTCCGCGGCTGCGCTCAGCGGGACCGGCGAGGCGACGGGGAAGACCTCGCCCCCCTCCGGATAGCGAGAGCACATGGTCTGGAACCGGCAGAAGAAGCAGTTGGCGGTGGTGCTCGGCGTGGAGCGTCCCTCCCGGTCCAGCCGCCGGACCGATTCGATGAGGCCGGACAGGCGCTCTCGCATCGCGCCCTTGTATCTCTCCTCAGTGCCCGAGACCTGCCACGACAGTGGGACGAGCTCCCACTTGCCCTTCTTGCCCGGCAGATAGGCGAGTTCCACGGCGTCGACCGGTCGGTAGGGCGCCAGGTCGTCGCACTCGTTCACCGCCAGGTAATAGATCCCCAGCTGCAAGCTCTCGGCCGGCCGGTCCGCGTTGTCCGCGGCGCCGGTCTTGTAGTCGGTGATCCTGCGACCGCCTTCGGGCACCGGTCCGATCCGATCGATCTTTCCCTTGATCAGCGCGCCCTCGTATTCGAAGCGGAACGCCTGCTCGGTGGCCTCGGCCGGCAAGTCCGCGTAGCGCTCGAACCAGTTCGGGATCAGCACCCGGATGGCGTGGCGGCGCTCCGCCTCGGACACCGCGTATGAGGGGAACCGGGTCTCCTGCCATCGCTCGTTCAACGCCTCGGTGAAGGCCGCCTGGGTCCGATCGACCTTGCCGTTCTCGACGTCCTCGATGAGTTGATGGATCAGGCGGCCCACCCAGGCCTGGTATCCGCCGCCGGGGTCCAGGCCGAGCTCATCGCCCAACACGAACTGGAGCTCGCAGTTCTCCAGGCGATCCAGACGCGAGAACGACAGGGACAGACGTTCCTCCTGCGGGACATCCCGGGCCGTCCACTCCCGCTGGAACCACCAGCCGCCGGGGGCCTCGCCGAGGGCGAGGACCCCGGCCATCGCCGCGAGCCGCACCGGCGCTTCGGCCGTGGGGTCGGCCAGAGAGCGACGCCATTCGGCGGCCGCCTCCGACACCGACACCGGATCCCCACCCATGCCGATAAGGGCCTGGGTCCACGCCACGCCGAGCTCGTCGACGAAGCGGGACGCCACGGCCTCCTCGGACTCCATCCCATGCGGATCGCTGGCCGTTAGCACGACACGACGCCGAGCGCGTGCGACGGCCGAGCGGAACAGCCGACGCTCGTCCGCCAGGCGAAGCCGGTTGACCTGGGACCGAGAGCGGACGCCCTGAAGGGCGGAAAGGTCGAACATGGGCTCGGGACGGGTCAGGCTGGGGAAGTCGCCCTCGACCGCACCGGCCACCATCACGGTGTCGAACTCCAGACCCACCGCGGCGTGCGCGGTGAGCACGCGGACCTCGTCCCGTGCACGATGCCTCTCGGCGCCGGCGGGGGCTCCCTCGCTCACCTCGGCGAGCTCCAGGAACTCCTCGATCGATGGGCTGGAGGAGGTGCCGACCTCTGCAACCAGCCGAGAGAAGGCCAGGACCGCCGCCAGGTCCACCCGGGCCTGCGTCGAGGTCTCGGCCGCGGCGACCAGTCGCCGCGAATACGAAAGGCCTCGCCACAGCACGCTGAAGGCATCGAGGACCGACCTCCGCCGCTCGCTGGCCTGCCTGAGGGTCCCGCGCAGTTCCGCCATCGCACTTCGTTCCGGATCGGTGAGCCCCTCGTCGATCTCCAGAGCGTGAGCCGGTGGGTGCCCGCCAGCCCTGGCCAGGCGCAGAAGCGAGCGCGCGGCAGCGGGGGAGATGCCACCGAGCTCGGACGTGAGGACCGATTCGACAATGTCGTCCCGCCGACCGGCGTCGGCCACAACCCAGCGCAAGGCGAGTATGTACGGGAAGGTCGCCGGCGCCGCGGACGCGGACAGCCCCGCGCCGACCTGGCTGCGCGGGATACCCGCGTCGTCGAGGGCCCGCACGAGCCCGCCGACATGCGGCCCGTTCCGGCGAACGATCACAGCGAGCTCGTTCCACGGGATGCCCTCGGTCACATGGATCCGCCGAAGCTCTCGCGCCACCGCCGCGTGCTCCTCCGACGTGTGCGGCAGCCGCCAGGCGTCGATGGAGGGGACACCTCGATGGCGGTTCGGGAGGCGTACGAGACCTGCCCCGAATCGCTCGACGAATCGACCGATGGGCGCGTCGGTCATGCCCTGGAAGGAGAAGACGTGGGCTTCGGGGTCCCCCGCCACGACCAGGCTGAGCGGCGAGAGCCGGCCCAGCAGTCGTTCCGCTGCCACGGTCGTGTCCTGGAAGTCGTCCACCAGGACGTGATCGAACGGCCGGTCGGCGGCGGCAGCCGCCACTGCCGCCTGGACAACGATCCCCGCGAAGTCGACCGCGCCCTGCGCGTCGAGCACGTCGAGGTACCGACGGTAGAAGCCCGCAAGGTCCCGCCATCCGGGGAGCCCGGCCTCACCCGCCTCCTGAAGGATCCGATCGGGATCAAGCAATGCTTCCTGAGCCCGAAGGACGAACTTGCGTACTTCGTCGGCGAAGCCCTTGAGCGACAGCATGTCGCCGTACGCCGGCCACTCCGTAGCTCGCTCTCCGTGGAGCAGGTCCTGGACAAGGCCGAACTGGTCGGTAGCGTCGAGGATCCTGGGCGGTTTGGCGTACCCGAGGAGATCTGCGTGCCGACTCACCAGTTGATGCGCCAGGCCCTGCATCGTTGTCACGCGAACGCCCGGGAGTGAGCGTTTCAGCCGTCGGAGGACGGCGAGCCTGGACTCGTCCCTCGCCCGACGCGAACCGACCACGAGGGTCACGTGCTCCGGATCGGCGCCGTCTTCGATCAGCCGTGCGAACCGCTCCCGCAGGACCTCGGTCTTGCCGGTGCCGGCTTGGCCCTCGACCAGGAGGGCACCGGCATCGTGGTCGATGATGCGCTGCTGCGCGGGGTCGGCTTGGAATGGAGGATTGGTCACGCAGCGATGCTACCGCCGAGGGCCGACAGCCCAGCTAGAAGCTGCGGCGACCCGCCACCCACCGGGCTACGGTGCCTCCCGTGATCGCGCCGACCAGGCGGCCGTCGTCGAGCACCAGCGCCGATCTCCCGGCCCCAAGACGAGCGACCGCCTCTTCTAGCGGTTCCGACACGTCCACCGTGAGCACCTGGGACAGGGGGATCACGGCGTCTCGGACGGGACGAAGTGGTTCCACCATCCCCACGTCCCGGGCGGAGCCGAACGTGAGCATCCCGATCACCCGACCGTCGTCGACGACCGGGAAAGCCTCGCCCTCGTGGCCTCGCAGGTATCCGTCGAGGGCATCCGACAGTGAGAGGTCTGCGCGGATGGGAGGCGGGGGCGGCTCCATGACCTCGGCCACGGTGGCCTGTGCCAGTCGCCGGCGCAATCCGATCTGCCCTTCCGCGGCCCGGGCAGCCTGGAAGATGAACAACCCGATGATGGCGAACCACAGGCCGAACAGGTCCCCACGGGCCAACTCGAGCACGCCACCCGCTATCAGAAGGCCGGCGAGGCCCATCCCGGACCACGCGGCGATCCGGGTGCCGAGCTCGTGGTTCCGGCTGATCCGCCACACCGCGGCCTCGAGCATGCGGCCGCCATCCAGCGGGAGGCCGGGAAGGAAATTGAACCCGGCCAGCAGCAGATTGACCCGTCCGACGTAGCGGAACGAGGCCGAGAGCGGCCCGCTCGCATCGGTCCCCACCGACACCGACCAGAACAGCGCCCCGAGCGCCAGGCTGGTCAGCGGGCCGACGGCGGAGATGACGAACGCCGGGCCGGGGCCCTTCTGGTCGGATCTCGCGCTGGTAAACCCCCCGAAGAACACCAGCGTGATGCCGAACACCTTGATCCCGTGGAGCCTGGCGGCAACGGCGTGCGCCGCCTCGTGGAGGAACACCGAACCGAAGAACAGGGCCGCCGCGAAGACGGCAAGCCCGAGGGCGGTTCCTCCCTGGATGTTCTCGAACTCCACGTTGAACTCGGCCCACAGGCTGTAGGTCACGAGGGCGGCGATCCAGATCCACGACGAGTCGACGTTCACAGGGATGCCCCAGATCGTCCCGATGCGCCACGACCGTCCGAACATTCCTCTTCGCCCTCCCGCTCGCCGCTCCGAGCCTACCCGGCGCGCGGTCGAATGAACGTGGCCGGGTACGGGGAGGTGCGATGAATGGATCGGACGCTGCTACGCTGGACGCGCGTCTGGCCCGGGCTACCCCTCCCTTCCACGCGGGCGTGCCCGCGGGTCCGGGCCAGACCCTATTCCTCCTCCAGGAGACTCCGGAGCTCTCGTGCGTTGTTCACCGCATAGTTCCGGTAGCAGTTGTTCATCAGGACATGGGTCTCACGGGCCTGCTCGGAGAGGTCTTTGATCTTCGGCACCCATTCGCGGAGCTCCGGCTCCCGGTACTCGTAGCGGAACCGCTCCGCGGCCGTCTCCGACTTCGTTGTCCAGGCCTTGGGGTCCCGCCCGTGGAACCGGACCATCGCCAGATCCTTTGACGTTGCCACAGCGATGGGAGGCAGGCTCGAGTCGAAACCCTGGGGCATGTCCACGCACACGAACGGGAGGTCGTTGTCCTCCAGGAACCCGATCGTCTCCTTCCGGTTGCGCTCTTCGAGCCAGCTCTTGTGTCGGAACTCCACGGCGATGCGGAAGTCCTTCAGCCGGTCACGGCACTCCAGGAGGTATTCCTTGTTCTTCCGGGCGATCACGAACCACTGGGGGAACTGGAACAGTATCGCGCCAAGTTTGCCCGCCGAGTGCAGGGGCATCAAGGCATCGTGGAACCGCTGCCACACCTGGTCCACGGCCTCGTCGGGGAGCTGTTCCCGATACAGGTTCCGCTTCTTCTCGAGCTCCTTTGGGAGTTCCTCACGAAGATCAGCGTAGAGCGATTCGCGCTTCGCCGGGTGATTCGTGAGGAGGGAGTACGCCTTGATGTTGAAGGTGAAGTCCTTCGGAGTGCGCTCGATCCACAGGACCGCGTTCCGCTCCGAAGGCGGGAAGTAGTAGGTCGAGTCCACCTCGACGATCGGGAACTGGCTAGCGTAGAACTGAAGTCGACCCTCCGCCGTCTTCGCCCCAGGCGGGTAGAAGTCGCTCTCCTTGATCAGCGTGCGCTCGGTCCAGCTTGAGATCCCGACCAAGGCGTTGCCCATCGGTGCAGCTTAGCGCGCCTCCTGTTCGGGGAAGTGTCGGAGACACAAAGCGAAACGCCCGCCGGGGAGGTTTTCGGCGGGCGTCGTCGCTGTTACGAGTGGGTCTGGTTAGTCGTCTTCAGCCTCGTTCTCACCCTGATCGTCGGCGTCCTCGCCCTGATCGTCGTCGTTTTCACCCTGATCGTCGGCGTCCTCGCCCTGGTTGTCCGAGTCCTCGCCTTGATCGTCCGAGTCCTCGTTCTCTCCCTGCTCGTCGTCCGCCTCGTTCTGGTCGTTCTCGTTCTCCCCCTGCTCGTCCGCTTCGGGCGACTCGGCCTCCTCGGGCTCCGGCGCTTCGGTGGCATCGTTCCCCACCTCAGGTGTACTGACCACGGGCAGCCTCGGGGGGGTGCTGGAGCCAGCCCCGCTCCTGGCCAGGGCGGCCACCGAGATCCCGCCGACGAGCACGAAGGCCCCGGACGTGGCTGCGATCTTGAGCAGCATCTTCGTGTTCATCGCCCGAGCCTCCTGTCGCTTGCCAAGAGCCTAGGGAAGGGAGGGTTACGGGCCTTCCAAACGAAGGTTAAGAGGAGGGAAAGGATGGATGCGACACGTTAAGTCACGGCGTTCAGGCGAACCTCGATCCTGGTTCCGCCGCCGTCGGCCGGTCCTACGATCACCGTGCCGCCCCACTTCTCGGCCAGGTCCCGGACGATGGCCAGGCCGAGCCCGGTCCCACCCTTGGGCGCGGTCCTGCCCCTGAAGAACCGATCGGTGACCCGGTGTCGCTCGTCTGCTGCGATGCCGGGCCCGACGTCCTCGACGGCGAGGAAGGCTCGTCCATCGGCCCGACCGGTCTCGATCACCACCGGCCCCGGCGCGTACGCGACCGCGTTGTCGATCAAGTTGTCCAGGATCTGGTCGAGGTCGGCCGACTCACCCAGGGCCCGGCCGCCCTCGCCCGTCGCTGTGAGGGTGGCGCCCTGTTGTGAAGCGCGTTCCCTCCACCGCTCGAGAGCGCGATGGACCGCATCGTCGAGATCGATCTCCGAGGGTCCGCCCTCCTCGATCCGGCGAGCCATCACCAGCAGCCGGTCCACGATTCCGGCGAGGCGGTCGACCTCAGTGTCTGCGGCCTCGAGCTGGCGGCGGACTTCCTCCGAGGGGCGGCCGGCCATCGCGGCTTCGATGCGGAGCTTCATCCCGGTCAGTGGAGTGCGGAGCTGGTGGGAGGCGTTGGACACGAACTCACGCTGTGCCTTCACCGTCGCCTCCAGCCGGTCGGCCATGTCGTCGAAGGATCGAGCGAGCTGCACGATCTCGCTTGCCCCTTCGATGGTTTCCGCCCGCGCGGTCAGGTCTCCTCCACCGAGGCGTTTGGCCACCGCGGCCAGCTTCCTGAGCGGCCGGGAGAACGATCCGGCGAGGACGAACGCCACGATGAGGCTTGCGAACAGAGCGCCGAGCCCGATGATCACCAGTCCGGCCATCACTCGGCGCACCCGGTCCTGGACTTCCCCCATGAGCTGGGAGACCCTGACCGCCCCATAGAGCGTCGTCTCATCGATGATGGGCGCGGCGGCCACCAGGAGGTCCTGCCCGAGCGTGTCGCTGTGCCGAATCTCGGAGGTGGGCTCGGGCGTCTGGAGCACGCGCATCAGCTCCGGCCGGCGGGGCGTGGCGAAGTTCTGTCCGAGGTTCTGGCTTCCGGTCGAGTCGGCGATCAAGATCCCGTCGGGGTCGATCACGATGACCCGTCCATTCTCTTGATCGGGGAAGTGCTGGGTGACGTACCGCTGAAGGATCGTGGGGTGGGACGTCCGCGCGCCGCCGATGTTTGCGGCGACCAGGAGCGCGCCCGCCTCGGCGCTCGCCTGCACTTCAGACAGCACTCGCCGTTCCAGGTTGATGGCCAGGGGGACCTCGAGCACGAGGATGACGGTAAGCAGGATGTAGGCGAAGGCGATGACCAGGCGGGTGCGGACCTTCGTGGCCCCTCCTATCCCCTGCTCGTGTCCTCGCTCGACAGCTCAACGGCCGAGGCGAAGCGGAACCCCACGCCCCTGACGGTCGTGATGTACCGGGGTCGGGCCGGATCGTCTTCGAGTTTCTTGCGGAGCCAGGAGATGTGCACGTCGAGGGTCTTGGTCGGCCCGAACCAATGCGGATCCCAGACCTCGTCCATGATCTGCTCCCGGCGGAGGACCTCCCCGGCATTGGCCATGAGGAGGTGGAGGAGGTCGAACTCACGGGCGGCCATATCGACGGCCCGACCGGCTTTGGTCACCGACCGCGAGGCCGGATCAAGGAGGATCCCGCCCACTTCGATGGCCGTGCGGCGTTCCGGTGACTTGCCGCGGCGCAAGATGGCTCGGATCCGCGCGGTGAGCTCACGAACGGAAAAGGGTTTGACGACGTAGTCATCAGCTCCGAGCTCGAGCCCGAGCACCCGGTCGATCTCCTCGCTCCGAGCCGTGAGCATGATGATGGGTACGTCCGACAGCTTGCGGATGTCCCGAGCCAGGTCCCGCCCATCGCCATCGGGGAGCATCACATCGAGGAGGATGAGGTCTGGGATCTGGCGGTCGCAGGCTTCGCGCGCGACCGCCAGCGTCGGCGCCACCTCCGGGGCGAACCCCTCGCGTTGGAGGCTCTCGGCCAGGGGCTCAGCGATGGCCTGCTCGTCCTCGACCACCAGGATCCGGGGCTTCACGAGGCTGATGGTACCGCCGGGTTCGCGCGTCTTATGGGTCTCGTGTCTCCAACCGCCTCGGCTTGGGATCGGAAATGTCGGTCTTGACCTGATACCCGCCTTGGTCC
>JBIOXZ010000003.1:0-5030 GCA_044869895.1 Actinomycetota bacterium
GAGCGGCACGACGGGAAAGCCCAAGGGGATCGTCCACACGACCGGGGGCTACATGACCGCCGTCACGGCCACCCACCGGCTGATCTTCGACATCGGCGACGACGACGTGTACTGGTGCGCCGCCGACATCGGGTGGGTGACCGGCCACTCCTACATCGTCTACGGGCCGCTCGCCAACCACACCACCAGCATCATGTACGAGGGTGCGCCAGACTGGCCGGACAAGGACCGGCTGTGGTCGATCGCCGAACGGAACAAAACGACCATCCTGTACACGGCGCCCACCGCGATCCGGGCCTTCATGCGATGGGGACCGGCGTATCCCGAGAAGCACGACTTGTCCTCGCTCCGCCTGCTGGGCACGGTGGGCGAGCCCATCAACCCAGAGGCCTGGGTCTGGTACTGGACATACATCGGCGGTGGCCGGTGCCCCATCGTCGACACGTGGTGGCAGACCGAGACCGGATGCATCCTCATCACGCCCCTCCCGGGCGTGATCCCGCTGAAACCGGGGTCGGCCACGTTGCCGTTCCCCGGGATCCAGGGGGACATCGTGGACGAGGAGGGGCACTCCGTCCCGCTCGGTGGGGGTGGATACCTCGTGCTGAAGCGTCCTTGGCCGGCCATCGCCCGGACCATCTGGGGCGATCCCGACCGGTACGTCGAGACCTACTTCAGCAAGTACGGGCCCGAGGTCTACGTGGCCGGCGACGGCGCCAAGCGCGACGAGGACGGCTACTTCTGGCTGCTGGGGAGGATCGACGACGTGATGAACGTCGCCGGCCATCGCCTCTCGACGTACGAGATTGAGAGCGCCCTCGTGGACAACCCGAAGGTGGCGGAAGCCGCTGTGGTGTCGCGGCCCGACGACGTGGTCGGCGAGGCCATCGTGGCATTCGTCACGCTGAAGTCGGGGTATGAGGGCGACGATGTCGTGGCCGCGGAGCTCCGGGAGCACGTGGCGAAGAAGATCGGGAAGATCGCGCGGCCCCACGCCCTCATCTTCACGAACGACCTGCCCAAGACCCGCTCCGGAAAGATCATGCGCCGGCTCCTGCGCGACGTGGCAAGGGGACGCGCCCTCGGCGACGTGACGACGCTAGCGAACGCCGAGGTCGTGGAACAGATCCACGACATGGTCCAATCGGGCGCAGGCGCGGAGGAATAGGAGGGGCGCCCGGCAACGCCGGGCGCCCCTTGCGGTCTTCCTACGGAGCTACGTCGGGTCGGGGATCGCGGCTCCGAAGATGCTGGAGTCCCCGAAGCTCGCGGGGCAGTCGTTGTTCGGCTCGGGCCTCGGCGCGTCGTCGCTCGTGTCCCTGGTCCGGAGCCCTGCGCGCCACGCGTCGATGGCTGGGCAGTCCGCCGCATCCCGCACGTCGTTCCAAACGAACGCCCCGAAGTCGTTCGTCGCCGCGGCGTACACGTAGTCGCCGAGGAACTCGGCCACGGGTGGGTTGTTCTGGCTGGATCCCCGGGCGTCCCCGGGGGCGCTTCGATGCATCTCGGTGAACGACCCGACGACCCCGCCGCTCACATCCGCGTGGGCCACGACGCCCACGAGTGGCCGAGGCGTGGATGTCGTCTCCTGGTACGGGGCGGTGAACGAGTTGTAGACGAGCCACACGTCTTGTCCGTCGGGCGAGATCGCCGTCGCCGTGTAGTACCCGCGGTCCGAGGCGTTGGTCTCGACGCTAACGGGGGCGGTCCAGGTGCTCCCGCCGCTCGCGGAGGTCGAGAACATCACGTGCTCGTCGTTCAGCGTCTGTCCGTCCACCCAGTTCATGACGATCTGGTTTGTGGCGCCGACTCCCGTCGGCGCACCGTTGGCGATGTCCACGCTCGGGGAGGTCGACAGGTCGCTCCGCGCGCCCGCGAGCCCGTCCATCGAGTTGCGGCCGATCACCGGGTCGAACACCCCGGTTGGGTGGACCGTGAACAGCTTCCGCCGCGCCTCGAACGTCGCGCCACCGTCCACGGAGCGGGAGAGGAAGATCGCCTCTTCCTTCGTGCTCTGGTTGAACCCGTGCCAGAACAGGTAGACGGTGCCTCCGCTGTCGGTCCGCATCGTGCATCCGGTCGCTCCGGCCGCCAGCGCCCAGTTCCCCGACGCCGAGTTCGTGTTCTGCTCGACGACTACCCTCGACCAAGTGTCACCGCCATCGGTGGACCGGGCCACGGTCAGTCGCACGGCGTTCGAGCCGGCGCTGGGGCCGCCCACGAAGTTTCCGAAGCAGACGTAGACGTTGCCGAAGAACTCGCTGCTCGCCGCGTTGTCCGCCCAGATCTGCTCCTTGTCCGCGAATCCGGCGCCGCCTGGACCGATCAGCGAGGGCGCCATCCAGTTGGTCTTCGTGGAGAGCTGTGTCGCTTGGGTCGTCGGATCGGCCGAGGTGACGTCGACCCTGGAGACGCCGATGGCCTCGACGCCCTTGAACTGGCTTTCCGAGTGCCGAGACGAGAAGTTTGACGTGAGGTTCGCGAAGTAGAGGCGGGAGCCGTTCGACCACGAGAATGCACCGGCGACGGGAGCCGGTCCCCAGGCCATGGCGGGGTCGCCGTCAGAGACCACGCCGTTCTCGGAGTACAGGGGCAGGGTCCCGATCGGCCCGGCCGGGTCGGGGACGCAGGCGTCCGTGGGGGTCACCCCGGGCGGCTCGTTCACCCCGGTGCAGTTCCGGGCGCTATAGCCGGTGAACGTGGGCTGATTCCAGCTCGCCCCACCGTTCGTGGAGAATTGGATCCCCGTGCTGCCGACGCCCAGCGTGAATGGGCATGTGGTGTCGTCCCCGGCGTTGCAGTCTTCCATGTCGATGTTGTCGTTGGCCCCGGCAACCAGCAGGTTGTGGTGGTTCGGGTCGATCGCCACCGCCGGCTCGTTCTGCTTGTTCCCACTGAATGGATTGGTGCTGCCGACGGTGACCTCCGCGTCTGCTCCCTGTGCGGCGGCCGGAACCTGCGTCAGGCCGAGCGCTACTACCAGGGGCAGACCCACGAAGGCCGCCAGGATCCTCGATCTCATCCCGTACCTCCTTGCCGAGAGCGCCGATCTCCGTTCAACCTACGATTTCGGCCCCCGATCGGCCATCCGCCTTTCGTCCTAAAGGCCTAGGCCGGGCCTCCTAGTAGTACGAGCCGGGGGCCCGCGGGGTTGCCCCCTTGCCACCACCCCCGGTCCAGCCGGTACAATGCGTTAGCACTCGGCAAGGGAGAGTGCTAGTGGCGGCCCGGGCCAGGGCGGCAGGGCCGACAGACCTACTGGTACGAACGAGGAGGAGGAAGGGATGGCACCGAAACTCATCGCCTTCGACGAGGACGCGCGGCGGTCGCTGGAGCGGGGCATGGACCAGCTGGCCAACGCGGTGAAGATCACGCTCGGCCCCAAGGGCCGCAACGTCGTTCTCGAGAAGAAGTGGGGCGCACCCACGATCACGAACGATGGAGTATCGATCGCCAAGGAGGTCGAGCTCGAGGAGCCCTTCGAGAAGGTCGGCGCCGAGCTGGTCAAGGAGGTCGCCAAGAAGACCGACGACGTGGCCGGTGACGGCACAACCACGGCCACGGTCCTGGCGCAGTCCATCGTCAAGGAGGGGCTGCGCAACGTGGCCGCCGGGGCGAACCCTATGGGGCTGAAGCGGGGCATCGAGCGCGCCGTCGAGCTCACCGTCGAGGCCATCAAGAACCAGTCGCGCGACGTGGAGGAGAAGGACGAGATCGCCCACGTCGGTGCTATCTCCGCGGCCGATCCGGAGATCGGCGAGCAGATCGCCGAGGCCGTGGACAAAGTGGGCAAGGACGGCGTCATCACCGTCGAGGAGTCCAACACCTTCGGCATGGAGCTCGAGCTGGTCGAGGGGATGCGTTTCGACAAGGGCTACATCTCCCCGTACTTCATCACCGACTCCGAGCGTATGGAGGCGGTCCTGGAGGAGCCATACATCCTGATCGCCAACTCCAAGATCTCTGCGGTGAAGGATCTCCTGCCGGTGCTGGAGAAGGTCATGCAGGGTGGCAAGGCGCTCATCGTCATCGCGGAGGACGTGGAGGGCGAGGCCCTGGCCACGCTGGTGGTCAACAAGATCCGGGGCACGTTCCGTTCGGTGGCCGTGAAGGCTCCCGGGTTCGGCGACCGGCGCAAGGCCATGCTCCAGGACATCGCCATCTTGACCGACGCCACGGTGGTCTCCGAGGAGGTCGGCCTGAAGCTGGAGAACGCGACCCTGGACCTCCTGGGCCAGGCCCGCAAGGTCGTGGTGACCAAGGACGACACGACGATCGTCGAGGGCGCGGGCAAGCCCGAGGACATCAAGGGCCGGGTCAACCAGATCAAAGCCGAGATCGAGAAGACCGACTCGGACTACGATCGCGAGAAGCTGCAAGAGCGCCTGGCCCGCCTTGCGGGCGGGGTGGCGGTCATCAAGGTCGGCGCGGCCACCGAGGTCGAGCTGAAGGAAAAGAAGCATCGCATCGAAGACGCCGTGCGGTCGACGAAGGCCGCCGTGGAAGAGGGCGTCGTGAACGGCGGCGGCGTGGCCCTGTTGAACGCCCAATCGGCTCTGGACAAGGTGGACCTGGAGGGCGATGAGCTCACCGGGGCAGTCATCGTCCGCCGGGCGCTCGAAGAGCCGCTCAAGCAGATCGCAGCGAACGCCGGCCTCGAGGGCGGCGTGGTGATCGAGAAGGTCCGAACGCTCGATCCGGGCTGGGGCCTGAACGCGGCCACCGGCGAATACGTGGACATGTTCAAGGCCGGGATCATCGACCCCACGAAGGTGACGCGCTCTGCCCTGCAGAACGCCGCCTCGATCGCGGCCCTGTTCCTGACCACGGAGGCCGTCGTGGCGGAGAAGCCTGAGAAGGAGAAGATGCCTGCCATGCCGGGCGGTGGCGGCGGGATGGACGACTTCTAGGCCGTCACACAACCGCAACGAACGGTGTCCGAACCACCGGAGGGGCGCCGGCGAAGAACTTGCAGGAGCCCCCCTCTCTCCGGCGAGACGGGCCCCGGGACCTCGGTCCCGGGGCCCGTC
>JBIOXZ010000004.1:0-2218 GCA_044869895.1 Actinomycetota bacterium
ACGGCTTCAACAACGGGAGCCTGAATCCCGGCGACGTGAAGACCGTTCGAGCGACCTTCAAGGTGCCCAAGGGGGCCAAGAAGGTGGGGATCACCCTGGCGGGCATCGGGACGTTCGAGGACGTGGATTTCGCGCCATAGCCGAAGGCCTGCGGGTCCGGATCTGGTGCCGAGGGCCCCGGGTGGAACGGGGCCCTCGTGGTTTCCGCGAGGCGCTCCCGCGCAGCGTGAGCCGATCCCCCGTGGTATCCTGGCCCAGGCTGACGGCCGGTCTGGCACGCGGGATCGGCCCCCCGGCCTCACACTCCCATGGGCCTGGCAAACTGGCTGACCATCGTCCGCATCCTGCTCGTCCCGGTGCTCGTGATCTGTCTCGTGTACAACCGGGCGCTGCTGGCCCTCTGCACGTTCGTCGTCGCGGGGGTCACGGACATGATGGACGGCTACATCGCCCGCACCCGTGGCACGAAGACGCGTCTCGGCGCCTTCCTGGACCCTCTCGCCGACAAGCTCCTGCTGACGGCCTCCTTTGTCACGCTCACGTACAAGTTCCCGAAGGTCTTGCCCTTCTGGCTGACGGCGATCGTGCTGAGCCGTGACCTCCTGCTGATCCTGGTCGCCGTGCTGATCATGCTCACGGGAGGCCAGCTCAATCCGACGCCAACCGGGCTGGGCAAGGCGAGCACGGTGGTGCAGATGGTCACCGTGGGGGTGGCGCTCTTCGTGGTCGGGGGCGGCCACGATTTCTGGCTGGTACGGAAGAGCCTCCTGGTCCTGGCGGCGGCGTTCACGATCGGCTCCGGCATCCAGTACTTGCTCCTCGCGCCGCGCTACGTGGACTGGGGAGCACGCTGATGCCCAAGCGGGTCCCGGAGACGGGCGTCCGGGTGCTGGCGGTCGAGCCGGGAGGGCTGGCCGCGCGAGCGGGGCTCCGGCCGGGCGACCGGCTCCTGCGGGTGAACGGGCAGGGTCTCCGCGACCTCGTCGACTTCCACGTCCAGGCCGGCGAGGAGGAGCTCGCGATCGACGTCGACCGGGGCGGCCGCCCCTGCTCGGTCGTGCTGGAGCGGAAGTGGGGGCGGGACCTCGGCCTCGAGTGCGAGCCCCCGGCGCCCGCGGAAATCTCGACGTGCGCCAACAAGTGCGTGTTCTGCTTCATCCACCAGCTGCCAGCGGGCCTGCGGAAGAGCCTCTACGTCAAGGACGACGACTACCGGCTCTCCTTCCTCCACGGCAACTACATCACGCTGACCGATCTCCCGGACAGCGAGGTCCAGCGCATCGTCGACCTTCGCCTGTCGCCGCTGTACATCTCGGTGCATGCGACCGATCCGGTCCTGCGACACTTCCTGCTCGGGAGCCCGAAGACCATCAAGGGCGACCTCATGGAGCGGCTCCGGCGTCTGGCCGACGCCGGGATCCGGCTGCACACGCAGATCGTGCTGTGCCCCGGTCTGAACGACGGGCCGCACCTCGAGCGCACCGTGCGCGAGCTCGCCGGGCTCCATCCGGGCGTGACGACCGTGGCCGTCGTCCCCGTCGGTCTCACGCGCCACCGCGACGGGCTCTATCCGCTCCGGTCGATCACGCCCGCCGAGGCGGGCCGGACCCTCGACGCGATCCACGCGTGGCAGGCGGGCTTCCTGGCCCGGCACGAGACGCGGCTGGTCTTCGCCGCCGACGAGCTGTACCTCCAGGCGGGGCGGCCGATCCCGCCCGCCGCGGCGTACGAAGGCTTCTCCGTGGTCGAGGACGGCGTCGGTCTCGTGCGGCGGTTCGAGGACGATCTCCGGCGTCTCGCCGCCCGGCCCGGGCGTTCCCGCTGGCGGGGGGAGCGCGTGGTGACGGTGGTGACCGGTGAGCTGTTCGGACCGATCCTCGGCCGCCTCCTCGAGAGGCTCCGCGTGCCGGGTCTCCGGGCCGAGGCCGTGGCCGTGCCGAACGAGTTCTTCGGGCGGGCGATCACCGTGGTCGGGCTCCTGACCGGACAGGACATCGCCCGGGCCCTCTCCGGTCGCCCCCTGGGCCACGGGGTCTTGATCCCCCGCGTGGCCCTCACGGAGACGAAGGGCGTTTTCCTCGACGACGTGGCCCCGGCGGACCTCGCGGGCCACCTGAGGGTGCCGGTCACCACCGTGGAGCCGAGCGCGCGCGGACTCGTCGACGGCCTGCTCGGCCGAACGCCCACGCCGGCGTGAGGGGGCGCGTCCGGTGCGGCT
>JBIOXZ010000005.1:0-11831 GCA_044869895.1 Actinomycetota bacterium
TCCTGATGCTTCAGATCGCGACGACGCTGATCCTCGTCCTCGCCGCCAACACGTCGTTCGCGGACTTCCCCCGCCTGGCGAACTTCCAGGCTTCCGACAGTTTCCTGCCCCGACAGCTGACGAAGCGAGGGCACCGGCTGGTCTTCTCCAACGGCATCGTCGGCTTGGCCCTGGCTTCGACGTTGCTCGTCGTGCTCTTCCAGGCGGATGTCCACCGGCTCATCCCCCTCTATGCGATCGGCGTCTTCACGTCGTTCACCCTTTCGCAGGCCGGGATGGCTCGGAGGCACCTCCGCATCAAGGAGCCTGGCTGGCGCCACGGCCTCGCGATCAACGCTTTCGGGGCCTTCACGACGGCCGTGGTGACCGTGATCATCGCGGTGACGAAGTTCGAGCACGGCGCCTGGGCGGTGATGGTGTTCCTGCCGGTCATGGTGTGGCTGCTCGTCCGGTTGAACCGCCAGTACGGGCAGGAGCACCGGGAGCTCGACGAGGAGCTACCCGTCTTCGATGCCTCGATCGTTCACCGCCCGATCGCCGTCCTCCTGGTCAAGGACCTCGGACGCGAGACGCTCCACGCCCTGCAGTACGTCAAGACCATCAGGGCGGAGAAGAGGCTCGCCCTCTACTTCGCCCGCGACCCACGATCGGCGAAGGCCATCGAGGCCGGATGGGACGAGCTCGGCATCGACGTGCCCTTGAAGGTCGAGCGGCTCGACGGAGACCTCGCGACTTCCCTCGCCGGGTACGTGGAGTCGCTCCCCGGTGAATCCGACGTGAACGTGATAATCCCGGGACCGGCTTCCATGGGGTTCGTCGAACGGCTTCGCAGCTCGCGCAGGGGGGCGCACCTCGCGAAGGCCTTACTCCCCTTGGAACGTGCGCGCATCACGGTGGTGCGGGACCACTTGGGACCCGGCCATCCGGTCACCGAGACGATGGGAGGCCGCCGCCGGCTCCGGGTGCTCCCTCGACCCAGCCACCGGGCGGTCGTCCTGGTGGACCAGCTGGATCGGGCCAGCCTCCGTGCGGTTCGCTACGCGCTCAGCCTGGCCCCCACCGAGGTCCGAGCGGTCCATGCCGCTGTGGACCAGGAGAATCAGGAGCAGCTGATGCGGCTGTGGATGGAGCTCGGCGTCCCGGTCGAGCTCGATGTCATCGAGTGCTGGGACCGAAACGTCGCCCGTTCCCTGGAGCGGTACGTGGTGGAGCTGATGGGGAGGCACAGCGAGGTGACCGTGGTCATGCCCCGTCGTGACGACGCCCGGCTCACTCACCGGCTCCTGCACGACCGGACCAGCCGCAAGATCGCCCGAGCCCTCGGTCGCTACGAGCACGTGGACCTGGCGGTCGTTCCCTACTACTTCGGCAAGCGCCCACTCGGGGCGCCGACAGTGGGCTAACCTAGCGACCCGTGCGAGTGATCATCGTCGGATGCGGGCGGGTGGGGTCCGAGCTCACCATCCAGCTCGGCAAGGCCGGTCACGACGTCACGATCGTGGACAAGCGCCCCGCGGCGTTCTACCGGCTGCCCCCCGGCTTCGAGGCCCGAACCATCGTCGGGCTGGGGTTCGACCGGGAGCTCCTGGTGGAGGCCGGGGTCAAGGAGGCGGACGCCTTCATCTCGGTGACGAACGGCGACAACTCCAACATCGTCTCCGCCAGGGTGGCCCGCGAGTACTTCCACGTGCCCAAGGTCATCGCCAGGATCTACGACCCCCGGCGAGCCGAGATCTACGAGCGGCTGAACATCCCCACCGTGGCCACCACCACCTGGGGGGTGAAGCAGATCCTCCTGATGCTTTCCCACGAACGCGAGGAGATCAAGGAGAGCCTGGCCGGCGGGGACCTGTTCCGGATGCGGCTGGAAGTTACGCCACATCTGGTCGGCAAGCCCGTCCGCTCGCTGAACGTGGAAGGGAAGATCCTCGTCGCCGGTGTGGATCGGGGCGGGCACGGGTTCATCCCCGTCGTATCGAGCTCCTTCCAGGAAGGCGACGTCGTGCATCTCATCTTGCACAAGGACGCCGTGGACTTGCTCGACGAGATGCTCGCCCCCGTAGCGGAGCACTAGCGATGCGCGTCGTGATCTCCGGGGCGGGGGCCGTCGGGCGCTACCTGGGCTCCGACCTGGCCGCCCGGGGCCACGAGGTGCTGCTGATCGAGCAGGACCCCGCAACCCTCGAGGTGGCCAAGAATTGGGCCCCGGAGGTGGGGTTCTTGCTGGGCGACGCTTGCGAACCCTGGGTGCTGGAGAAGGCCGAGCTGAAGACGGCGGACGTAGTCGTCGCGGCGACCGGCGACGACGAGGACAACCTCGTGACCTCGCTCCTGGCCAAGCAGGAGTACGCCGTCCCCCGGGTACTGGCTCGCGTGAACCACCCTCGAAACGAGTGGATGTTCAGCGAGCAATGGGGGGTGGACGTGGCCGTGTCCGTCCCCCACCTCCTCACGGCCCTGGTCGAAGAGGCGGTGACGGTTGGCGACCTGGTTCGCCTCCTCCGGCTGGAGGGCGGCCGGGTGGGGTTGTTGGAGCTCACCGTCCCGGATGCCTCGCCGAATGCGGGGAGGCCGCTCTACGAGCTTCGGCTGCCCACCGACTCCGCCATCGTGGCGGTCCTCCGCGACGGCCACGTCGTCATCCCGCAACCGGAGACCGTGGTCACGCCGGGCGACGAGATCCTGGCCCTGGCATCGGACGAGGCGGAGATCACCCTCCGGTCGGCGATCATGGGCGAGGCCGGAGGAGAGGGCCAAGCCTAGGCCGCGAACTCGAAGGTCGGGTTGACCATCTTCAACCCTCCGCGCTTTTCGGCCACGACCCCCTCGAGGACGATCCGGGTCCCCAGCGTGAGCCCGGGGATCGATCGCCGCCCCATCCACAGGACCGACAACTCCCCCGTCCCGTCCGAGATGAGGGCCTCGAGGGACTCGAATCCCTCCAACGGCCGCACGGTGATCCGCTTCACCACGCCCGCCACCTTGATCCTGCTTCGCGTCGGCGCGTCCTTGATCCGGGCGGTACCGGGAACCGTGGCCGCCCATTCCTGGATCTCCTCGGCCAGGCGCTCCTCGTCGGACTCGGCCATGCGGCGGAGGAACCGCCGGAAGGGGTCCAGGACGCTCATCCGCGATATCGAAGAGGCTGAAGCGGGCGGCTGCAAGTTCTCGGGCCGGCTCGGCTAGGAGACCGTAGCGGCCTGCCTGGTGGGCGCGTCATCGGGGGGAACGAGAACCTCGCCCTTCCGGGACTTCGAGTACCAGATCATCGCACCGAGCACGATCGCGCAGCCCACGGCGATGGCGATGCCGACCCCTCGCTTATCCGAGGCCTGATACTCAACGACGAGCGACGCGATGAGCAGCGACACCAGGTTCATCACCTTGATCAACGGGTTCAGGGCCGGTCCGGCCGTGTCCTTGAACGGATCGCCGACCGTGTCGCCGATGACGGTGGCCTTGTGCGGCTCGCTCCCCTTGCCGCCGTACAGGCCGCCCTCGACCAGCTTCTTCGCGTTGTCCCAGGCCCCGCCGGCGTTCGAGAGCATGACCGCGAGGAGCTGCCCGGTGAGGATAGCGCCGGCAAGGAAGGCCCCGAGCGCCCTGGCGTTCAGCGCGAACCCCACGGCGATCGGCGAGAGCACGGCGAGCAGCCCGGGGGTCAGGAGCTCCCGGAGGGAGGTCTTGGTGCAGATGTCGACCACCCGCGCGTAGTCCGGCTTCTCCTTGTATTCCATGATGCCCGGGTGCTCCTGGAACTGGTTGCGGACCTCCACGACGACCTGGGACGCGGCTCGGCCCACCGCCCTGATCAGGAGCGACGCGAACAGGAACGGCACGGCCCCGCCAATGAGTAAGCCGACCAGGACGTCGGGATGGTCCACGGGGACCGAGAATGTGCGTGCCCCGCCCAGGCCGCGCAGGACCTCCTCGGCGAACGAGCCGAACAGCGACGTCGCGGCGATGACCGCGGTGGCGATGGCCATCCCCTTCGTGATGGCCTTCGTGGTGTTCCCCACAGCGTCGAGGCCGGTCATGATCTCGTCGGCGCGCTCCCCCAAGCCGCCGGACATCTCGGCGATGCCGTGCGCGTTGTCGGACACCGGGCCGTACGTGTCCATCGACACGATGACGCCCACCGTGGTGAGCATCCCCATCCCGGTGAGCGAGATGAAGTACAGGCGCTCGGCCAGCGAATCGCCCAGCGCGAAGGCCGAGATCACGGCGGCCCCGATGACCAGGATGGCCCACACCGTCGATTCCAGCCCAACGGCGAATCCCTGGAGGATCGTGGTGGCCGGCCCGGTGAGCGAGGACTCGGCGATCTCCTTCACCGGCCGTCGCTCGGTCGAGGTGAAGTACTCGGTGAGGACCTGGATCAGACTGGCCAGGATCAGCCCGAAGACCACAGCGAACGCGGGCCGATACTCCTTCATGTAGATGCCGGACAGCACGAACACCGCGACCGCGGAGAGCAGCGCCGATACGAAGAACCCCCGGTTGATCGCCCTCATCCCGGACTCGTTCTCGCTCCGGGGGGAGACGGCAAGGATGCCGACGATCGAGGTGACGACCCCGATGGCCCGGACGAACAGGGGGAACATCACGCCGACGATCGCGCCCTGCGGCGAGTCGGCGAACGCGGCGGCCCCCAGGATCAGCGAGGCCACCAGCGTGACCTCGTAGGACTCGAACAGGTCGGCGGCCATGCCGGCACAGTCCCCAACGTTGTCGCCCACGTTGTCGGCGATCGTCGCGGCGTTGCGCGGGTCGTCCTCGGGGATTCCCTGCTCGACCTTGCCCACCAGGTCGGCGCCCACGTCCGCAGCCTTGGTGAAGATCCCCCCGCCCACCCGCATGAACATGGCCAGGAGCGCCCCCCCGAACCCGAAGCCGACCAGGACGCTCGTGGCGTCGGACGTGTAGATCATCAGGATCACGGTGGCGCCGAGGAGGCCCAGTCCCACCGTGAACATCCCGGCCACGCCGCCGGTCCGAAACGCGATCCGAAGGGCCCGCCGCAGGCCGGACTCCCGCGCCGCGTTGGCCACCCGAACGTTCCCCCGCACGGCCAGCCACATGCCCGTGAACCCAGTGATGGCGGAGAACCCGGCGCCGAGGATGAAGGCGAGCGAGCGGCCGAACCGGACGAACATGGCGCCGTGGGCCGTGCCGCTCGGCACCGGCAGGATGAAGAACAGACCGACCGTGAGCAGCACGATGAAGACACCGACGGTTCGGAACTGGCGGTTCAGGTAGGCCCGGCTCCCCTCCTGGATGGCCCGGGCGATCTCCTTCATCCTCTCGGTGCCCTCGGGAGCGGCGAGGACCTCGCGGACCAGGTAATAGGCGAAAGCCAGGGCGACGAGCGAGATCCCCAGCACCAGCCAGAGCGCCCGGTCCTCGAACGAACCGAAGACGGCGTTGATGGGCCCGCCTTCCTGGGCCAGGACGTGCATCGAATCCCCCTCGAACCGTGTGTGAGAAGACCGTCTCGCCAGCGGAAACGGACCGATTATATGGGGAACAGCACGCACTTGGTCCCGTGGAAGGGATCAGGCATCGCCACCGTTTCGTCGGCCAACGAGGATCGCCAGGGCGAGGCCTCCCGACATGACGGCCGCGGACAGCACCCCGAGGGTCGCGACGTCGACGAGCCCGGCCGGCAATGCCAGCTCCGAGATGAAGATCGAGACGGTGAACGGGATCCCCGCCGCCGCGGCGGCACCCACGACGTGGTGGGCTCTCACGTTCGCGGGCAGTCGAGCCCTCAACAGACGGACAGCGAGGAACGTGGCGATCGAGATCCCCGCGGTCTTTCCCACCAGCCTTGCCACCACGATCCCGACGGCGACGGGGCTGCTCACCGCGTCGGCAAGCGCGCTCGCAGACAGCGGGACCCCCGCGTTCGCCAGGGCGAACAGCGGGAGCACCAGGAAGCTCGTCCAGTGATGGAGGACCGTCTCCAGCCGGGTGAGCGGGGATACCGCCTCCTTCGAGAGCTCGGCGAGGTAGAGCCACTGCGGGGCATCGGCATCCGGTGGCTCCGGCTCGTCGACGGTCGCGTCGGCCACACGATGGGCCTCCTCGCTCACCGCCTTTGGGCGCTGGAACGCCGTGGCGGGCGTGAGGAATCCAAGAGCCACCCCGGCAAGGGTCGGGGAGATACCGGAGCCGTGCAGGGCGATCCACATCCCCACCCCGAGGAGCAGATACGCCGCGATCGCCCGGACCTGGATGCGACGGAGACCGACCGTGGCCGCGCCCAGCACCGCGGCCAAGGCGACCCCACCCCACTCGATCCCCGTGGAGTAGAACAGCGCCACCACCACGATCGAGCCGAGGTCGTCGATGATGGCCAGCGCAAGGACGAACGCTCTCAATCCCGCGGGAACCCGCCTGGATGCCAGCCCCAAGACGCCGAGAGCGAAGGCGATGTCCGTGGGCATCACGACCCCCCAACCTCGGGAGGCCGGCGGCTGTGGGTTGAACGCGAGATAGATCAGGGCTGGCAGCGCCATACCCCCCAGAGCAGCTAGGATCGGCAGGAGCGCGGCGCGACGGTGCCGGAGCTCCCCGGTCAGCACCTCTCGCTTGATCTCCAGGCCCGCGACCAGGAAGAACAGGGCCATGAGGCCCTCGGTCACCCACTCCCGAAGCGGCTCCGTGATCCCCCAGGGCCCGAGGTGAACGCTGAGGCTCGTTTGCCAGACCTCTTGGTATGAGGAGCGCCACGGGCCGTTGGCCCAGACCACGGCGGCAGCCGCGGCCGAGAGGAGGACCAACCCGCCCGCGGCCTCTTCCGCGAGGAATGCCTGGAGCGGGCGGACGACCCGGCGAGGGATGGGGCGGTCCGATCGGGACCATGTCGATCGGACGTCACTGCGGCCCGGTTCGTGCTGGTTGGGCACGGTTCACCTCGTGCCGACCAGACTTCCCGGCTCACCGTTTGGCGTTCACATGCTATCCGGAAACGCGATGCGCGAGTCGCGACCGACGGTGTTGGACGGCGGTTGTGGGAAGTGGTTCGCGCCGGTAACCTCTGCCGCGACTTGGTAGAAGGCCGCCATCGCGCGACCCCTCAGCGGCGCTTCCCCCCCGCGGTGTGGATCGTTCCTACGGCGCTCGTCGCGCTGGGGGTCGTGCTGTTCCTTCTCTTCAGGGGCGGCGGCGGGGATGGCGGCCTGTTGGACGGTAGCGACGACACCATCCCGGCGTTCGACTTCCGGCTGACCAGGGCCGTCCCCGTCCTCGTGACGCACAACAACCCGAAGAAGTTCGACGCGACCGCCACAGACGTAGGCACCCAAGTGGGCGACACGATGAGTGACCTGTACACGGAGGCCTTCCTGGACCCCGCCAACTGGCGTGACGGTTCCTACGACGAGGTGTGGCCGCTGTTCGAGGAGGAATCCCAGGCGGCCGCGCAGCAGGAAGGCACCACGCTCACCCTTGGTCCAACCGCCGGGGACCAATTCGACCAGGTCGACCAGCCCGTCGGCACGCTGAACGTCAGGGTTCTGCTCGACAGGGCGAACCAGCCGGTCACCGCGGTGGCCATCGTGAAGTTCAAGGCCCTGGCCAGCGCCAAGGACGGGACGACGACGGCCGTCGTGAGCACCGGCCAGTACTTCCTGCGGTCCGTCTCGGACGGGTGGCTGGTGTATGCGTTCAGCGTAAGCCGGGACGACCACGAGGTTGTGATCCCCTCGCCCGGCCCGTCCGCGAGCGCGACGGCGGCGGCCTCGTGAGGCGGCGGATCGCCTTCGCATCCTTGGCATTGGCGGCGTGGATCGCCGGGTCGACGATCGGCGCGGTCACCCCGCCCGGATCCGCTGCAGCGCAACCACTCCTGCAGATCGAGCAGGCGCACGCGGGTTACGTGCCGGCCCTCGACGGCTCGAAGCCGATCTTCCTCCTGTTCATCGGGAGCGGCGCTCGGCCGGGTGATGACGTCGAGCACTCGCTGGCGGACTCGATCCACATCGTGTCGATCGTCCCCGCCAAGCACAAAGCGGCCATCCTGGGCATCCCCCGCGACTCGTACGTCTCGATCCCAGACCGAGGCACCGCCAAGATCAATTCCGCGATGGTCTATGGCGGACCACAACTCCTCGTGGAGACCGTCGAGAGCCTCACCGGGATCAAGCTCGACTACTGGGCACTCACCACCTTCGGGGGCTTCCAGGCCATGATCAATTCCATCGGCGGCTTGACCGTCGACGTTCCCTTCGCCATGCAGGACTCGGCATCCGGCTCCAACTTCGAGCCGGGGGTCCAGAAGCTGCGCGGCAAGGAGGCGCTCGCCTTCGCCAGGGATCGGCACAGCCTGCCCGCCGGCGACTTCGGTCGCTCCGAGGATGGAGGACGGTTGATCATCGCGGCCCTGACGCAGTTCCGGAAGGAGTTCACCAAGGATCCCAGCCGGCTGCTCACCTGGATCGCCGGCGGCTTCCGCAACGTGCAGTCCCAGGCCCCGCTGGACGAGGTCCTCGCGCTCGCGTTCACAAGCACCTTGATGAACCCCAAGCGCGTGGAGAACATCGTCGCCCCGGGCACCACGGGGATGGCCGGCGGAACTTCGATCGTCAATCTGTCGAGCGAGGCGCAAACGATCTTCGACGACTTGAAGAAAGATGGGCTCGTCTCCAAACGGAACATCCCGCCCAGCCCCAACGCGAGCCTCCTCGGTTAGCCGGTCACCCCCGGTCTGGTCAGCACATAGACCACGTACGTGGCGTAGAAGGCCCCCTGCAGCAGCAACAGCGGCGCCGAGAACCGCCCCCGGATCCGGATCGTGACGTACAGGACCGCACCCGCCGCCAGGGCGATGGCCCCCGCGACGAGGGCCTCGTGCGCAAGGTGCCACGGCGTGAGCAGGAGGCCAACCGTGACCGGGAACGACGACTGGAACACCATGGCCCCCGTCATGTTCCCCAACGCAAGCGTGTCCTTGCGCCTTCGGACCCAGATCACGCTGTTGAACTTCTCGGGGAGCTCCGTGGCGACGGGGGCGACCAGCAAGGCGAACACGAGATGGGACAATCCGAACCGCGTGGCAACGGCGTCCACGGCCTCGACGAAGAGCCTGGCGCCCCCCACGATCAGGATCAGCGCCACCGCGACCTGGAGGAAGGTCGGCCAGTTCGTCGAGTCCGTCGCGGTGCCCGGAAGCTCGTGGCGGGGCCGGCCCAGCACGGCAGCGGCGTACAAGGGCCTGACCTCGCTCCTGCCTTCCTCCTCCATCCGTGCCACGACAGGGGCCCGGAAGTGCCGGCGGGCGTAGAAGGCGTAGCCGAGGACGAGCACCACGGCCAACACCCAGTTCACAGCCCGGGCGTGCAGCAGTCCCGCTCCCATCGCCAGCGCGTACATCACCAGGAAGTACCCGAGGTCCTGTCGCAGGACCGTTCGATCGCCGTCGAGTTCGACGCTTCGTCCGTTCGAGCGGGCGTAGGCGAACACCGCGACGGAGATCACGACCATCGCCAGCGTCGTCAACATGAACGGGGCCCCCAGGATGGCCCCGATCCCGATCTCCTCGCCGGCCGCGTGTCCCGAGAGGATGGCGATCAGGGGGAGGATGGTTTCGGGCAGGGCCGTGCCCACCGCTGCCAACACGCTGCCGACGGCTCCCTGCGACAGGCCGAACCCCTCGCCGATCCACTCGATGCCGTTCGTGAACAGCTCGGCGCCGCCGAGGATCACGAACAGCGAGAGAACGAGCTCGACCCACTCCACCCGGCGCGGCATTGTCCCATCGAACGCCGGCCCGCGGCAGCGGGGCGTCGAGCCGCGTGCGGCGCCACCCGCGTATTCAGATTGATAGCGAGCAGGACCCGGCGCGCAATGGCTGGCACCGTCATGGGAGACTGGGGTGAGCGTGGGAGGGATGCGCCCGAAGGCGCCGAGCCCGATGTGGGCAAAGGCGCCACTCGTTCATCTGCACTTCCCCCGGTTGCTGCTGGCGCTTGCCCTCGGCGCGCTCCTCCTGGCGCTTGTCGCCGCCGCATACCCCCTGTTCACCTCCGCGGAGGCGAGCCACTTCGTCAGCACGGAGATCGCCAAACCGACCGTGACGCGGTACGGAGCGGGGGTTCTCTACCGGGTCCAGATGCAGCACCTTCCGGATCGGCAGCCAGGCGAGGACCCGTCACCGGACGAGCTCGGTCGGCTCTTCGCCGATCGGATGTGGCACCCGCTCCTCGGACCGGTCATCTCGAGCGTCCTCGGGCCGGACGTGACCGCATCGCCGACCACGGGAGCGAACCCCGTTGCGCCGATTCGGCTCTTCGCGGGAACCGGCGCGCTCGACCACGTCCGGCCGATCGCCGAGTCGTCGGACCCCGGCGTCTGGCTGGCGGACGTGACCGCCGACGTCCTGAAGGTTCGCCCCGGTGACCGGATCGCGATCGGAAACGAGGGGAAGCCGCCGGTGCAACTCCCGGTCGCCGGGATCTATCACGCGCTCGTCTCGGAGCCACAAACCGGCTACTGGCAGGCGTGGGCATCCGAGATCTATCCGGCCTGCCCCACTTTCCCCGAGTGTCCCCTTCCGACGCCGTTCGCGCTGGTCGACGAGGAGATCCTGACCCGATCGTTCGGCGAGCTCGGCATCCTTTCGGCCACCTACGCGTGGCAGACGCCGCTCCAGACCGACGCATCGCTCACGATGGACCAGGCGCGATCCCTCGCAACGTTCGCCGAGCGATTCGAACAGGACGCCATCCGGCAACGCACCCGGTACCTGTGTTGCGGCGGCAGCTCCTCGGGCTCCTACAGCATCAACGTCCGCATCGCTTCGTCCATGCCGGACGTCGTCAGGTCGGTCGAGCGGGACGTGGCCGCCATCCAGGGGCCCGGGCGAGTGCTCCAAGCCGCCGGCATCCTCGTCGCGCTGATCGTCATCGCCGCGGCAGGCGCCTTCGCGCTCACGGCGCGGAGAGTCGAAGCGACGATGTTGTTCTCGAGAGGTATCCATCCCGCCACCGTCGCGGCCAAGGCGTGTCTCGAAACAGTGATCCCCGCCGTGCTCGGTGGAGGGGTGGGGCTTGGGATGGCCTTTCTCCTGGTGCGGACTGTACGTGCCACCGCCCCGATCGGAGCAGGCGCAGGCCGGCAGGCGCTCGTGGCCGCCGGCCTGGCCACCCTGATTTCGGTGGCCCTGCTCGGCGCCGTCTCCGCAGCGGCGTTCCTCAGGACGTCGGAGCACCACCGGGAGCGCTTCGCAACCCTTGCCCGGGCACCGTGGGAGCTCGCCCTCGTGGCGCTCGCCTTCTACGCCTATCAACGGCTCCAGACCGGCGGTGCGTTCGTCCAGGATGCTTCCCTGCACGTGCGGAGCCCCAGCATCAACCTCCTCCTCTTCCCGGTGGTCTCGATCGCGGGCCTTGCGATGATCGCCGTGCGTTTGGTCGGCACCGGCCTTCGATCGCTTCGCGATCGGAGCGGACGGTTCGCTTCGTGGCTGTACCTGGCGATCCACCGCCTCGCGGGCGGCTCTCGCATGACGCTCCTTCTCGTCTCGGCATCGGCCCTGTGCCTGGGGATCTTCGTTCAGACTCAGACGATCGTGCGATCACTCGAGACCACCGTGGACGCCAAGGCCAGGCTGTTCGTGGGGAGCGACGTCCAGGGACAGATGCTCTACGAGACGCCGCTCCCGGAGCGGTTCCCCCTGCCGATCACCCGGGTCACGCGGCTGCAACAGCCAGGGACGCTGGCGCCTGGCGGGGAGGACTTCGACCTGCTGGCGGTGGACACCGCAACGCTCCCATCGGCGGCGTACTGGAACCCGTCCCTTTCCGACGTCTCGATCCAGCAGATGGCCC
>JBIOXZ010000006.1:0-11337 GCA_044869895.1 Actinomycetota bacterium
AGCTGAACAGGACCGGTCCCTGCCAGGTGCAGTAGCGGAGGGCGGCCACGAACAGCAGGAGCAGGACCGGTGGGCCCCACCTGACCAGCTCGTCGATGAACCTGATCGCTTCGGCCTGGCTGATCGCACTCCCACGAAGCGCTCCGAAGGCCAGGTAGCCGCCAAGGGTTGCGAACAGGAACACCGTGTACGCGTCGGTGAACCGGTCCCAATGGGACTTCCGACGGTGCCCGCGCTGACAGTCCCGCAGGTAGGCGAGGACGGGTCCGGCCTCGACGGGGCGCTCCAACGCGACGGTCGCGTGGCTCATGTGAGCCCCAGCCGGCTCGCCTCGGCTCCACGCGCCACCCGATCGTAGGGGCCAACCTCCACGACGCGACCGCCGTCCAGCACCATCCCGCGATCGGCCAGGTCGGCCGCGAACACGAGTTGGTGGGTACTGAACACCACTCCGGCCCCACGTCGCTTCGTCTCGATGAGGAGCGACAGCAGTGCGGCTTGCGAAGGGGGTCGAGGCCGACCACCGGCTCGTCGAGCACGACGACGTCGAACGGCCGAACGAACGCGCAGGCGATCTGTGTCTTCTGGCGCATGCCTCGGGAGAGCTGCCGAGGCAGGAAGTGACGTCGGGCTGTCAGTCCGAGTCGTTCCAATAAGACGGCGATCCGTTCATCCAGCTCATCGCTCACACCGTGGGCGAGGCCGACGAGCTCCAGGTGCTCCCCAACAGTGAGGTCGTCGTACAGAACGGGAGTGTCGGGCACGAAGGCCAGCCTGGCCCGGGCTACATGGCCACGGCGCCGGTCGTGAACGTCGGCTCCGCTCACCGTCACCGTGCCGGACGTGGGTTCGAGCTGACCGGCGGTAACCCGCAGTGCGGTGGTCTTTCCTGAGCCGTTGTGGCCGATCAAGGAGACGCATTCGCCTGTGGCGAGGTCAAGATCGAATCTGTCCATGGCGGTGAGGTCGCCGAAGTCCCGACGCAGCCCCGAGACGCTGAGGACTGGGGAGGCGGAGGCCCGTTCTGCAACCATTGGGTCTGACCGTATCGCACGTGTTGGAGGGTGGGTCGGCATCGGGGGCGAGAATCCGGAGAGGAGTGACTCCAAGCTTCCTCCGATTTCCGCTCGTGCACCACAGAGAACACCTTCGGACGCCGGCCCGGAGAGTGGACTCGGCCATCGCTAGGATGCCCGGTGATGTCGGCTCACTTCAGCTTCGAGATCGTCAACGCGCTCGACTACGATGAGCTGCGAACCGACTACGCGCCCGATGCGGTCGCCTGGGTTGCCGAGCGCGGACGCCTCGGCCCCGGCTCGATCGTGGTCGACCTCGCTGCCGGAACGGGTCAGCTGTCGCGACGGTTCAGCCCCCTTGGTGTTGACCTGGTCGCCGTCGAGCCTGCCGCGAACATGCGCGCCGTGATGGAGGAGCGGCTGCCCGCTGTCCGCGTCCTCGAAGGAACGGCAGAGTCGATCCCGCTCGACGCAGGTTCGGTCGACGCGATAATCGTGGGGAACGCGTTTCATCATTTCGATCGCGAGAGGGCGTTCGCGGAGATCGTGCGCGTCCTCCGCCCCGGCAGTGTGCTCGCGCTGTTCTGGGCGTGGCCGGTCGAGAAGGGGTCTCTGGGCTATCCGGGAGTTCGGGAGGTCGACGAGGTCGTCGAGTCCACGCGTGAGTCGTTCCGGATCGCGACGGCGTACCGCTCCTGGATGGAGAGACGAGGGCGGATCTCCTGGACCGGATCCGGCAGCTCTCTCGCGGGCTGCCGAGGATCCTCCGGCTCCCCGCCAGGAGCGTGATCGATCTCTGCTTCAGAAGCTAGATGCCTTCATCGCCCGCGCCGAGCGTGGTCTCGGCCGTAAACGGGGAACTCATGACCAGATCTCGTCGAAGAGGTACTGGTCTTCGGGCAGCAACCAGCACTCCGCCACCTTGTCATCTCGGAACCGATACAAACCGTGCCCCCGCCACTGCCATGCGCGGCCATTGCGCATGGCCTGTCCGGATGCGATGACCAAACCGTGTTGGTCGTTGGCGAGAACATCCTCAACCGTGATTAGGAATGTTCCCCCGGCGAGTTCCTGGCGGGCGGAGATGTAGGTCATTACCTCGGCCTTCCCTCGATACGTACCCGAGATTTGACTTCGACCGGGAACGTGCCAGAGGACGTCGTCGTGAAGGGTCGCCGCCACTGTTGCCATGTCACCGCGAGCACGGCCTTCGTACTCTCGCATGAGGAGGCGTTCGTTCGGATGCAATGGTGCCCTCCTTTCCGCCGCTCCCAAGGCCAATGACACGGCGACAGACCCCACCATATCTCGGTGGCTGGTCACGACGTAGCCCCGAGACGCGGAGGACGGCGGAGGTGGAGCCCGTTCTCCAGCCATGGCGGCCTGACCGTATCGCACCGCTGGAGGATGGTTGTTGGGCATGGACTCCCGCCGATCCTCGCAAAGCCGCCGGAGCTCCGATGAAGCTCGTGATGTACCCTCGAGCGACCGAGCGCGCGACCGGGAAGGTCAGTGAAGATCGCGCCACTGCCGGCAGACGCAACCCAGAGGCTCGCGTCAGTTGGGCCCGCGGGCTTGACCTATCGGCCATCCGGGCATGAGATAGGGGCGAACGATGGATCGTAAGCAGGAACTGCTCGAGATCGAGCGGGCGCGCTGGGGCGAGTTCCGGGACCTGGTCGACCGGATCCCCTCCGATCGGATGGAGGATCCGACGCTGAACGAGGACGGGTGGTCGGTCAAGGATCTCCTCTGGCACGTGCGATGCTGGAACACGGTCGTCGCCGACGAGCTCCAGAAGATCCAGGCCGGAACGTTCCAGGATTTCGACTGGAACACCGAACAGAACAACGAGCGATTCCTCGCCGAAGGCCGCCGCATGGACCCCCTCAGCGTTCAGGCCGAACTGGTCGTCTCCCGCGAACACGCCGTGCGCGCGATGGCCGCGCTGATGGAGGTCCCGCCGAAAGCTGAAGAGCTGTTCTCCGAGACGGCGTTCAAGCACATCGACGACCATCTGCCGGAGCTACACCGCTTCGCCGAGCGGGTCGCCGGCGCCGCCTGAGCGATCCTCCAGCCCCCGTTCCGAGCTAGCCTTGAGCCTTGCAAGCCTCCAAGTGAGCCGTCGTGCGGCATCGGAGGTCGGACCCCTACAGGGATTTAGAGGCGGGTCAGCCCCGAAATCGGTACCCCATGCCGCGAACCGTCTCCAGGACATCGGGGCGGAGTTTTTTGCGCAAGTACGCCACGTAGACCTCCACCACGTTGGAGCTCGGTTCGTGGTCGTATCCCCACACCTGGTCCAGGAGCTGAGGCTGCGACAAGACCTCCCCCCGATGACGCATGAAGGTCTCGAGTAGGGCAAACTCCCGTGCGGTGAGCTCGACCGATCGTCCATCGATCCGCACCTCTCTCGCATGCAGGTCGAGGGTGACGGCTCCGTGGGAGATCGCGGTCGATTCTGCTTGATCCGACGTGCGCAGACGAGCTCGGACCCGGGCGAGCAGTTCGGCAAAGCTGAACGGTTTCGTGAGGTAGTCGTCCGCTCCGGCTTCAAGGTTGGCCACGCGGTCCGAGACGGCGTCCTTGGCGGTCAGGACGATGACCGGGACGCTGGAGCCTCCTTCGCGCATTCGGGCCAGGACCTCCTCTCCGCTGACCGAAGGCAGGAGAAGATCGAGGATGATGAGATCGAATTGGGACGACCTCGTGAGTCTCAGGCCCTCGGCCCCATCGCAGGCGGTCCTGACGGCGAAGCCCTCCGCTTCAAGCCCCCGCTTGATGAAGGAGGCGATTTGGGCTTCGTTCTGAACGACCAGCACATTCACGGGCATCGCTCCACGCCCCGCGAAACGCCGAAGAAGCGTCTTGCAGGCCCTTCTACGGGGTCCAATCATGCTACCGAGTCTGGAGTGCGACAGGCCATGCAGCATGAATGACCAGCTCTGGACCTTGATGAGAGATTTCTCAGCCTGTTTTCAGGAAGGCCCAAGAACCGTTCGGCATAGTGATCAAGTCGCAGGCATAGAAAGGAGGCGCGTCATGAGAGGCACTCCGTGGGTCGTGGTGGAAGCAGACGACAAGCAGACGATTCAACAGGAGTTCGGCAAGGGCGAAATCCTGGACCAGTTGCCGTACAAGGGCCACTCGGTCTTCCTCGTCCAGAGCACGAACGTGCCACCGCTTCCGAAGACGGTCTTGGAGGGGCCCATTTACGGGGTAGGAATCTTCCGGGACGAGCGGACCGCACGCACGCTGGCCAAGCGTCTCACTGAGATCTAGGACCAGTAAGATTGAACAGTTGAGACGCGTTTGATCGGAATCGCAGTCGGTGTGGTCACGTGACCGGGACCATACCGACCGTATTCACATTTTCCTCTTTTAGGCCGTCACTGATTCGCATGGCCGAGACATTGGGGATCATCGGCGCCGGCCATATCGGGCGCTGGCTCGCCCAGGGCCTCGGGCTGGCCGGGAGGTCGTGATCTCGAACAGCCGCGGGCCGGAGACGCCGTCATCGATGGTGGTTGCGTTGGGCAGGCGTTTCGGCCGGCACCGTCGGTGAGGCGACGCGCGCTGGGATCGTCGCGATCGCCGTGTCGTGGGGAGCGTCCCGGCGACGGTTGGCCGGGCTGTCATGGGAGGGCAAGGTCGTCATCGACGCGACGAACGCCTCCAACGCCGATCTCGGCGGCCGCACCTCGAGCGAGATCGTTCGCCGACCTCGTCTCGGGTACTCAACTCATCGAAGCCGCCAACACTCTTGCGGCTGAGGGCCTGGGTGCAGATCCCCATGAGCGGCGGTCGCCGGGTGATCTTCCTGTTCGGCGAGGATGCCAAGGCGGAGGCCGCGGTGATCGAGCTGTTCGACGCGGCAGGCTTCTTTCCCATCGACCTCGGTGGGCTGGTAACGGCCTGGCGGATGCAGCAGATCGGGGCCCGCTCCCTGCGCACAACCTCGTCAGGCTCCCTCCGGTGAGATGAGCGAAGCCTGAAGGACGGTCGATGCGAACCTTCGTGATGGAGGACTTTGGGCCCCGATCTATGAAGGGCGAGGGGTTACCCTGTGTCCAAGAACGAACTTGGACGTCGGCGACGTCGGCGACGTCGGGAGGACCCATGAGAGAGCCACTGATCCAGATCAACGACATCCCGCCGGTGGGGACCGTGACCGTCGATCTCATGGGACGGGAGGTGCTGGTGATGCTGCTGAACGGGAAGCCGCGCGCCTACCTCAACGTCTGCATGCATCACGGGGGCCCGCTGTCCCTGGAAGGCGACACGTTCGTCTGCGATTGGCACAGCTCGCGCTTCGACGCACGAACGGGTCGCGCGCTCTCGGGCCCGGTTCGGCCGGACGCGCGGCTGATCATGCTTCCCACCCGCGTCGAGGACGGAGTGCTGACCTACGTCTACGAGGAGTGACCAATCGATGGAGACGGGCCACCGAGCCTCGTCGCGCTCGTCCGACCGCTGTTGTTCCATCCCCGTCCAGACCGATCTCGGATTCGTCGATCAGAGCCATCTCTCGCGGGGCGTCCGCACTGCCACGGGCGAGCGCATGCGCGCGCTCCGGGATCGGTTGGGGGACCGGTAGTCAGGCTCCCGTCGCCGCGAACAGCGGCCACTGCCCGGGCACGCCCTTCAGCGTGTGTGAGCCGCGATCCTCGAACGCGATGCCCGATCCAGCGACCAGGTCCCTCACCGTTCCGGACACGAGGACCTGGTCCGCGTCGGCCAGCGCGGCCACGCGCGCTCCTATGTGGACGGCGATGCCGCCGACCTCGTCTCCCATGAGCTCGATCTCTCCGGTGTGGATCCCCGCTCGAACCTGGAGCCCAATGTCGTGGACCGCGTCCACGATGGACCGGGCGCAACGGATCGCCCGGGCGGGGCCGTCGAAGGTCGCCAGGAACCCGTCTCCCGTGGTGTGGATCTCCACGCCGCGGAACGCGCCGAGCTGCTGCCGGATGAGCCCGTCGTGTCGTTCCAGGAGTTCCTTCCACGCTTGATCACCGATGACGCTGGCCCGCTCGGTGGAGCCGACGATGTCGGTGAACAGGACCGTGGCCAGGACCCGATCGTGGTCCGGCTGCGATCGAACGCCCGTCAGGAATTCCTGGACCTCCTCGACGATCGCATCCGCGTCACCGACGTACGGCAGGTGGTCGACGCCGGAGAGTTCGACGAGTCTCGCGCCCGGGATGTGGGCGACCAGGTACTCCGAGTGCCCGGGGTCGCGGAAGACGTCCGCATCTCGTTGCAGGACGAGCGTCGGCACCCGGATGGACGGCAGGATCGAGCGCACGTCGGTCTGCGAGTAGACCCGGTAGTACGCCTGGGCGTTGCCGGGCCCGCAGGAGGCGCGCTCCAACCGGGCCCACCAGCTCCGGAACGCCGGATCGTCGACCCGCGAGGGCGCGATCTGCGGCAGGAAGAAGCCGGTTCCCCACTCCCGTTCGATCAGCCGGTCGAAGTTCTCGACCCACTCGGTGCTTCGCCCCCACGGGTAGTCCTCCGCCAGGCCGTTCATCGCGTAGGTCGCATAGAGGACGAGGGCCCGCGTTCGCTCGGGATGGGTGGCGGCGAACAGCATCGCGACCGGCCCCGTCTGGGAGAACCCGAAGAACGCTGCCGACCGCGAGCCCACGGCGTCCAGCACGCTGAGCAGGTCGTCCATCTGCTCTTCCATGGGGGGATGCTGCTGGGCCCGATCGGAGAGCCCCGTCCCTCGCGGATCGACCACGATCAACCGGGAGAACGACGCCAGGCGCCGCAGGAACCGCGCGAAGCCAGGCTCCTCCCAGTGGTGGTCGATGTTCGAGAACAGCCCCGGGATGAGCACGAGGTCGATCACCCCGCTGCCGATCACCTGGTAGGCGATGTGGACATCGCCGCTCTTCGCATATCGAACCTGGGGAACGTCCACGGACCATCAGTGTCCGGGCCGGCCGGCGGGACGGCAACCCGCGTCATCCCGCCCGGACTAGCCGGTCTTCTTCTTCGACGCCTTGGGCTTCTTCGGGGGCAGGGGCTCCGCGTACGCGACCCCGCGGTCGACCCAGCTCTTCAACGAGCGATCGTTCGCGATCCGGGCCCGCCGACCGCGAGGAACCCGGTCATCGGTCGGCCGCCACCTCCATGAGGTGCGCGCCGGGGTCCTCGAGAACGAAACGAGGGTTGCAAGGGTCGAGCTTGCTACGCACCCGCCCTTCGGTCGCTACCCCTCGCTTTTCGATGTCATGCGGGATAGATACGGGATCACCGGGCGTGCGGAGAGTGACACCACCTTCGTCGGTCTTCGGACCGAGCGCTCGGAGAGTCTGACGCTGCCACGAGGGCCAGACGCCATCGACGGTCTCCCCGATGTGAGCCCTCATCACCGCTCGACACCTGCCCATCAGGGTATGCGCAACCTCGCCGAACTCGTTCAACCCACGCATCCGCGTCGACGAACGCCCGGGCCTCTTCCTCCGTGTTGAAGGGCAGGACGATCTCCGCCGTGATGTTCCACCAGCGCTTGGGCTCCTTGCAGCCTCTGGCCATCGTGATCCTATCGGCCGCGATCTGCGGCGCGGGGAGGCCCATAACAGCTCCACGTAGCTCGGCATCCGATGAGATCGTCGAGTTGAGGATGGCTCCTGCGCCACTCCCACAACGCTCCTGCAGCAGAAACGCAAAGACGTTAGGCGGCCCCGTGAGCATCGTGCGTGGGCTCGTGCGAACCAGGGCCTGTCCGCGAGGGTGAAGGGCATCCCCGCTGGGTCCAACCCATCGGCGCTAGTCTCACGTAATGCGACCCCTTCGGTATTCCATCAACATCACATTGGACGGGTGCTGCGATCATCGTGCGATGTTGGCGGACGCCGAGCTGCATCGTCATGCGGTCGAGAACCTCGCCCAGGCCGATGCCCTCCTCTTTGGCCGGGTGACCTACGAAATGATGGAGGCAGCGTGGCGGCCGGCCGCGCGGACGGGAGCGAGGCCTGATTGGATGGAACCGTTCGCCCGGACGATCGACGACCTGCTCGAAGCCACCTCGAATGAGACCGGGGTCTTCGAGACCGGGCTCCCAGGGACGCGGTGCCTCGTCGGCGCCATTACACGCAGGTGCAGAGGACGTCGGCCTGGTCGCACCCGGTGCACCGGATCGTGCAGTAACGATCGGAGCCAGCGTGTAGATGCCCGGCGTCGTGCTCGCTCGCCACCGATCCACAGATGGCGCACTTCCAGCCGTCACCCGGCCCTCCACACTTCGCGCACATCAGCGCCTCCGTCTGTGCCATCGCCGGATCACCCTTTCTGGATCTCGAGACCCAAGGCAGGCGGCGAGCTCATCGACGCGAACCCGCCGCCTGTGCCAGTTCAGCTGCTGCGCGCCGCGACGATGCCCCGCAGGGACACGAGCGCGCCGATCACGAAGATCACCACCGCGAGGTAGATCAGCCCCAGGTGGCCGAGCGTATCGAAGCCGTTCACGTAGTGCGCCGGCAGGGCTACCGCGAGCCCCAAGACCGGGGCGATCACCGCTCCGACCCATGCCCAGAGCTGCCCTCGCCGAACCCCGTAGGCCACCAGGAACAGCACCGCGAGGCCCGTTGCTGCGATGAATCCGGAGACCGCGATGTGGAGATGGCTCACGTACTCGAACAGCGACGGACTGAACGCCTGGATCTCTTCCTTCCCCACGTTGACCTCGTTGGGCCCGATCCCGAGCTCCAAAAAGGAGTCCGTGAAGTTGCGGACGAAGAAGATCACCGCGTAGCCGATGAACCCCGCGGCAGCGATCCCCATAAGCCAGGAGCCCATTCGAAGCGCGGTCGCCGAACCGCCCGCTCTCGTGCGCTCCACCGTGATGCTCGTCATGTTCAGCACCTCCTCTCGCCCATGACAGACGTCCGATTGGGGACCCCGATTGCAGTTCCCTGGGGATGCAATAAGGTCAGCCACCCAGGCGTCTTGAGAGGTGAGCACACCTGTGAGACGGGCCGACGGGATGACGGGCATCGGGGTCCAGGACCGAACGAAGGAAGCGTTCCAGAGCATGGCCGTCCGCGAGCTGCCGGCCCTGTACTCGCTGGCCCGCCGGCTCGTCCGAGATGGTGCGGAGGACCTCGTACAGGAGACGCTGATCCGGGCGTACCGGTCGTTCGGGGCGCTGAAGGAGGACGAAGCGGGCGCCCGGTGGCTGAAGAGCATCCTGGTGAACGTGTTCCGGGATGAGCTTCGCAAGCGCGCCCGATCCGTGGACGAGCTTCGGGTCGAGGAGGTCGAGGACTTCTCGCTGTACCGGACCCTGGTGGAGGTGGATCCCCTTCCCTACTCGGACACCTTGCACCTGGACTTCTTGAGAGCGTTCGGCAAGGACGACGTGCGCGATGTCCTCATGCGTCTCCCAGTGCTCTACCGAGCGCCGTTGGTGCTCCGGTACATGGACGGATTCGGGACCAAGGAGATCGCTCGCATGCTCGACACACCGCTCGGAACGATCCTGGCGCGGCTCCACCGGGGTCGGAAGCGATTCGAGGCCGAGATGTGGGCGTACGCGGAGGAGACGGGTCTCCTCATGGGGGAGGCGGAGAGATGACCGACCAGCAGAGCTCGATCCCATGCTCCGAGGCCGTGAGGCAGCTCTGGGACTACCTCGACCACGCGATCTCGGCCGAGGATCAGGAGAAGGTGGAGAAGCACCTGTCGTTCTGCCGCACGTGCTGCGGGGAGCTGGAGTTCGCGAAGGAGCTCCGAGGCTTCCTTGCCTCGAATGAGGCGGAGGAGATCCCACCGGACGTGAAGGCCCACCTCGAGCGCTTCGTTCAGGAACTCTAGGAGGACCGGTGGTCAAGGACCTCATGTTCCAAGAGGAGATCAAAGACTCTGTCCGGCAAGCGTACTCGGCGATCTCGACAGGCGGCGGCGATGCGGTGGCCCGCCGCGTCTACACCGACGACGAGCTCGCCGAGGTCCCGGCCGGGGCAGTCGGGTGGTCGCTCTCGGTGGGGAACCCCGTCCGCTACGCATTCCTCCGCCAGGGCGAGACCGTGCTGGACGTCGGCTCGGGCGGAGGGATCGACACCATCCTCGCCGCCCGGCGGGTCGGACCGGAAGGCAGGGCCGTCGGCCTGGACATCCTCGAGGAGATGTGCGAGCGGGGACGTCGCCACGCCGCCGAGGCCGGCGTTGAGGGCTCGACCGAGTTCATCCGCGGAGAGATGGAGGACATCCCCCTCCCGGACGAGTCGATCGACGTGGTGATCTCCAATGGCGTGCTGAACCTGTCGGCTCGGAAGGGTCGAGCACTCGCGGAGTTGTTCCGGTTGCTCAGGCCGGGAGGCCGGATCTGCATGGCCGATCTGACCGTCGAGGGCGGGCTGCCCCCGGAGGTGGCCAACGATCAGAGCGCCTGGGCCGGGTGAGTGTCGGGGGCCCTGGCGGAGCGTGTCTTCGCCGAGAAGCTCAAACGGGCTGGGTTCGCAAACGTGTGGGTCGGGGGACACCGGCCGTTCGGGATCGAGGATGCAGCCCTCATGCCGCTCTTCACGCAGCAGGTCATCGAGGTCATGCGGCGGACGATCACAGCCGACCATCAAGATCGTGTTGCCACTGCTGTGATCATCAAGGCCGTTAAGCCCAGCGGGGACTAGTCGATCGACCAGTCGCGGGCGACGAGCGCGTCCGTGCGGCCATCTCCGATCGCTGCGTACTCGTGGATCAGCGCGAACCCCCGATCCGGTCCTGAAGGCTCGACGGCTCGCCAATGGCGGCGCTCTCGTGACCAGATCCTTCAAGTTCGAACTCCACGTCGATGATCGCAGCGCGACCGCACCTAGGGACGAGTCCCGCTGGTGTCTGTAGCCATGTCGCGACCGAAACCACCACGTCTCCACATGGAGACGAACGCAGGTGACGTCACGCAGCGGTGGGTAGCCAGAAGGGCACAGAAACTAGTGAACATCGCCTCACCCAGTGAGTTCGTAGGATCGGGCCTCGTTCTCCTGGGAGGTTGTGAGCCCGCAGACGCTCCTTCGCTGGCACGGGAGCTGGTGCGAAGGAAGTGGACTTCCCGGCGCTCAGCCGGCGGAAGGCCTCCGATCAGCGACGAGGTTCGAGAGCTCATCCTGCGGATAGGGAGGGAGAACCTCAGGTGGGGCTGCCTCCGGATCCGGGCGAGCTCGCCAAACTGGGCCTCAGGGTCTCCGCCACGAAGATCCGCACGGTCTTCCGGGCAAACGGGCTCGGCCCGGCTCCTCGTCGTGGCGGCCCCACCTGGGGCGAGTTCCTGCGTGCCCAAGCTCGGGGGATCCTGGCGTTCGACTTCTTCACT
>JBIOXZ010000007.1:0-6356 GCA_044869895.1 Actinomycetota bacterium
CTCGTAGTCGACGTGATGCGAATCGTTTTCTGCGGGGACGGCCGCGGAGACGGTGGCTCCGACGGCTGGCCGCGGGCATGGTTGCGGCGGTGCTGCTCGTGCTCGGTGTGTATGCATGGGCGTGGGCGTCGCTCGACCGGTCCTCGATCGCTCGGGCGATGTGGTGGCGCGGGGCGGACGTCGGCGACCAATACCGGTTCCCGGCCCGGACGATACCGACCGGTCATGACCCGAGCCCGCTTCGGGCCGGGGTCGAGATCGATCCCTCATCGCTCCCGCTTGTTGCGGGAGGCGGCGCTGAAACGTTCGGCGGATTCCTGCGTGGCACCGACACGCTCGCCTTCGTGGTCCTCGACGACGACCGGCTGGTGTACGAGCGCTACTTCGGCGGCGCCGACCGCCAGACGCGGCAGACCTCGTTCTCGGTCGCGAAGTCGTTCCTGTCGACGCTCGTCGGGATCGCGATCGAGGAGGGGCTGATCGGCAGCGTCGGCGATCCGGTGACCGAGTATCTCCCCGAGCTGGCGGAACGGGATCCGCGGTTCGAACGGATCAGGCTGCAGGATCTGCTCACGATGTCCTCGGGCATCCGATACGAGGAGCAGTCCCTTCCTCTGCCCTGGGGCGACGACGTGGATACCTATTACGGCACCGACCTGCGAGACCTCGCCCTGAGCTCGACCCAGATCGTGCGCCCGCCGGGGCAGGAGTGGCTGTACAACAACTACCATCCACTGCTGCTCGGTCTAGTCCTCGAGCGCGCCACCGGGATGACAGTCTCGGACTACATGGCCACGAGGCTCTGGCAACCATTGGGTGCCGAAGCCGACGCGACTTGGAACCTCGACTCGGAAGCCTCGGGCTTCGAGAAGATGGAGAGCGGCCTGAACGCCACGCCGGTCGACTTCGCTCGATTCGGCCAACTGTTCCTGCATGACGGGGTGTGGAACGGGGCCCGCGTCGTCTCCCAGGACTGGGTGCGCGTCGCCACCGCCGTGGATACGAGCGCCGACCCGGCGGAGAACTATCAGTACTTCTGGTGGATCGACACAGAGCGACCGGGGCGCTTCTACGCCTTGGGGAACTACGGCCAGTACATCTACGTAGCCCCTGACTCGGGCGCCGTCATCGTCCGGAACGGTCGCGACTGGGGCGTGGACAACGACACGTGGCTGACCGTGTTCCGTGAGCTCGCGGATCGGTTGGCGGAGCGATCGTGACCCCGAAGTCGTCCGCAGCCATCTCGAGCTCCATATGGAGCGCCTCGTAGAATGGCTCATCAGCAGCGGCGAAGGGTGGCCACGGTCGAGCGGATCCTCGCCGAAGCCGCAGCGGGACCGAGTGGCAACGAGGCCTATCACGCGCATGACGGATCCCCGGCCCGCTCGGTCTTCTCGGTCCAGCGTGGATCGGACCGGGGGAGAGGCGGAACGACGATGAAACCGCTTGCCCCTTCCAGCAAAGGGACGATTCCGCCGGGCAGGAACCTCCGCGGGAGGAGGTGGATCCATCAGCAGTTTGCGCAGTTCGGCTCGTACATCTGCTATCGCGTCGGCATCACAGAGACGGGTGACTGGCTCTACTTCGTGGCGGGCGATCGAGGCTCGGTCGGGTGCTGTGGGCGCCGTGCGACGACGTGGAAAACGTGCCAATGCTTGGGCCCCGAGCACGCCTCGCCGTCCTCCTCCTCTTCCTCGAATCGCTCGAGCTCGAACCCCTCGAACAGCGCGCGAGCCTGGTCGATCGTGAACGCGGACGTGTCGTCCTTCGGCGCCCAGGTATCCCGGTCGCCGAGGAGCTCTCCAGCGAACCGTCCCCCGGGGCGGATCGCGCCTCGCACCCGTCGCCAGACCTCGTCGAAGCGGTCGGGGTGACAGAAGAAGAGGCTGAAACCGGCCCACACGAGATCGGTGGGCGGGAGCTCGACCTCCTCCATCCGCGAGACGAGCGTGCGGAGCCGCGGCGCCAGGTTCGAGGCCACTCGCTCGCGGACCCGCCGGATCGCCTCCTCCTCTGCGTCGATCGCGAAGACCGACCATCCCCGCTCGAGCATGGCGAGCGTATCGATGCCGCTTCCACAGCCAAGATCGACAGCCTGGTGCGCTTCCCCGCCGAACGCATCGAGGACGTTGACGAGCATCTCGCGCGGCGCGCGATCCTCGTTCTCGTCGTAGTACTCGGTCCACTCGCCCGCGCCGGCCACGGTATGGCGACGCTACCAGGAGCGGGCCAAGGCCGATGGCCGCTCGGAGGCCGCGTACGAGGAGACGGCCGGAGACGTTGAGTACGAGGTCGAGATGTGCAGGGTCCTCGCCGGTGATCCGCGGCGCGCCGAGCTCTCTGCGGATTTCGAGGCGTTGGGCGTCGGTCGGATCGAGATGCTCATCGGCGAGGACCAGGTCTACATGCGCGGCGGTGTCTTCGACGATCTCCTGTCGCAGCTGCCCGGGAACCGGGAGTGGCTGTTCGTGGATCTGACCGCTCCTGCTGTACTTCCTCTTGGGGGGTTCGGGCCAGGTCCGGGAGGTCGGGAGTGAGGAGTTCGATGGGGTCTTGACCACCCACTACGCCGTGACGGCCGATCTTGACCGCGCGCTGGCCGTATCGCCCGCTGAGGTCGCGGACTCACTCCAGGCGAACATCGAGGAGCTCGAAGCGGGCGGGGTGCAGACGAAGCTCGACGCTGATGTGCGGGTCGATGACGACCGACTGATCAGGCGAGTCGGATACGTCTACCGCCTCTCCGATGCCGGTGGCGGAGGCCAGATTACTGCGACGGTCACGTTCTCCGGCTTCGGCGAGCCCATCGAGTTCGAGGTAACTGATCCGGGCCAGGTCGCTCCCGTCACACAACTGCAGGGGCCCTAAGAGCCTTCCTCCCGAGACTCACATGCTCGACGCCAGCTCGGTGCGGAGCCTGTCTGCGGTCAGGGCCTCAGTCCGGGCCCGCAGGTCCAGGTACAGCAGCACGGTGACGAGCGCGGTGAACGGCGCTGTGATGATTTGGGCGATAGCGGTGAAGATCCAGCGGACGAACCAGTTGTCCCCGCCGATCGCGGTAAGGATGCCCTGCACGATCCCCGTGATGATCGCCGCTACCAGGAGGACGACGAGCGCGTGCCAGAAGTGGCCCCGCACGAGGTTCCACGAGCGGCTCATCGCGTCGGTCCCCCGCCGGTTCTCGACGATGAGCGCGGGCTCGCTCACGGACAGGAACACGAGGAAGATGATCCCGGGGATCACGAGCAGGAGGAACCCCACACCGACGGCGATCCCCACGAGGACCGCGACCAAGAGCACGCTACCGAAGCGTTTGAGGCCCCACCGATAGCTCGCCTCGACGTCGACGGGGTCGCCGATGGTCGCCTGGGCGGCGCCGCGGAGCATGGCGGCCTGCAGGATCGCCCAGGTGATCACGGCAATCGCCGCCCCGATGAGCACCGCCGCGAGTGACACGCCGAAGCTCCGGTCGTTCGGATCCCCGAGGAGGCGAACGACCACGGCGCTGATGAGGGAGAGCGGCACGACGATCACCGCCACGATCACTAGTAGGTTGGCGGCGTTCTCCCTGTAGATCCGGAAGGCCTCCGACAGGATCTCGCCCAGGGTCCGTGGGCGGAAGCCTCCCGGCCCCGGGGGGGTCCCCGGCGGTGGAGGCGGGGGTGGCGGGATCGGCCCGCCGGGAACGTCGCTCATGCAGACCTCCTCAGTCCTAGATCAACCTCTCCGTCAGCGCCCAAGCCTAGTCCACCTGGTGGGGCTGGTCCCGGAGGCGATCAAGGAACGGCTCGTCCTGGAAGTGACCCGGCCTGGCCCCTGAACGAGAAGGCCTGCATCAGGAGACGGCGACCGCGGGCTGAGGCTGCCGGGACATCCGTATCCTTTAGGGAGATGGCCCCGGGCACGACGAGCGACCGGTTCCTCCTCGCCTGCCGGCGTTTGCCCGTTGACCGGACTCCGGTGTGGTTCATGCGTCAGGCCGGCCGGTATCTCCCCGAGTATCGCGAGCGGCGCGGCGATCGAGACGTGCTGGAGGCCGTCCGATCCCCCGATCTCGCCGTCGAGCTCACGCTGCAACCCCTGCGGCGCATGGAACTCGACGCGGCGATCCTCTTCTCCGACATCATGGTGCCGCTCGCGGCCGTCGGGATCGGCGTCCGGCTGGAGCCCGGGGTGGGCCCGGTGGTCGACCAGCCCATCAGGACGCCGGGCGACATCGAACGGCTTCGGCCGCTCGAGCCCGAGGCCGACGTCCCACACGTGCTGGAGGCCATCAGGCTGCTTCGAAAGGAGCTCACGGTCCCGCTGATCGGCTTCGCCGGCGGTCCGTTCACCCTGGCGAGCTACCTGGTGGAGGGCGGTCCTTCGCGCGACCACGCTCGAACGAAGGCGCTGATGCACGAGGACCCTCCCCTGTGGGCCCGCCTGGCCGAGCGACTCGCGGACCTCGCGATCGTTCACCTGCGCGCCCAGGTCGAGGCGGGAGCCCAGGCCGTGCAAGTGTTCGACAGCTGGGTGGGAGCGCTCGATCCCGATGACTTCGAGCGGTTCGTGCTCCCGGCAGCGCAGCGTCTCTTCGGCGGCCTGACCGATCTCGAGATCCCGTCGATCCACTTCGGTGTGGGGACCGGCGAGCTGTTGGGGCTGATGGCCCGGGCCGGGGCCGACGTGATCGGGGTGGACTGGCGCGTGCCGCTCGACGCGGCGTGGGATCGGATCGGTCGCGACCGTTCCATCCAAGGCAACCTGGATCCGGCGGCGTGCCTGGCTTCGTGGGAGGCGCTGCGACCCAAAGCGCTCAGCATCCTTCGTCGAGCCGAGGGACGTGACGGCCACGTGTTCAACCTCGGTCATGGAGTGCTTCCCCGCACGCCGGCCGAGAACCTCGAGCGCTTGGTCGACCTGGTGCACAGGACGACGGAACGGGTGCCCACGTGACGGACCCCATCGGCGTCCTGGTGATGGCGTACGGGAGCGCGAGCGGCCCCGAGGACGTCGAGCGGTACTACACGGACATCCGTGGTGGCCGGCCCCCTTCGCCGGAGCACCTGGCAGCCCTGAGGGAGCGGTACGCCGCCATCGGAAACCGGTTCCCCCTCCTCGACATCACGGAGCGGCAGGCGGCCGGGCTGGAAGCGCAGTTGAACGCCGGCAACGACGGCTCGTTCCGCACGTACATCGGTATGAAGCACTCGCCCCCGTTCATCGCCGAAGCGGTCGAGCGGATGCGAACCGACGGGATCGACCGAGCCATCGGCATCGTCATGGCTCCGCACTGGTCGGGGATGTCGGTCGAGACCTACATCGAGCGCGTCGAGCGGGCGATCGCGGAGACGGGTGGCCCTCGCTTCACGTTCGTCCGCAGCTACCACGACCATCCCCTGTTCGTGGATCTGCTCGTGGGCCGGGTCGGCGACGCGATCGCCTCGCTGTCCGAGGACACGCGGGAGAAGGCGGCTGCGATCTTCTCGGCGCACTCCCTTCCCGTTCGCTCGACCGATGATGGGAGCGTTCGATGTAGGGATTGCGGCTGCGAGCCCTCCTGCCGGTATCGGGACGGGCTCCAGGAGACGGCCGAGCTGGTCGCTCGGAGCCTCGGGCTCGCTTCGTTCGCGATCGGCTGGCAGAGCGCGGGTCGCTCGTCGGATCCATGGTGGGGCCCGCCGATCGAGGATGTGATCCGGGATCTCGCGGAACGCGGCCATCCCGCCGTCGTGGTGTGCTCGGCCGGTTTCACCGCCGATCACCTCGAGGTCCTCTACGACCTGGATATCGAGGCGAAGGCGGTTGCCGAGGTCGCGGGGATCGCGTTCACTAGGACCGAGATGCCGAACGCCGATCCCGCGTTCGTGCGGGCCCTCGCCGCGATCGTGCGGGAGCACCTCGGCGTGGTGGCCGCGGCGTGAGCGGACGCGTCGTGGTCGTGGGCGGAGGGGTGTCCGGCCTGGCCACGGCGTACCGGCTGGTCTCCGGGAAGGACGTGGATGTCGTGGTCCTGGAGGCCGGCCCCGAACCCGGGGGCAAAATCCGCTCGGTGCGAGTCGGGGACCTCCAGCTCGACGGGGGTCCGGATTCAGTGATCGCTCGGAAGCCGTGGGCGGTTCAGCTGGCACGGGAGCTCGGCCTGGCTCGCGAGCTGATGGCTCCGTCGACCGGCGTCACGTTCGTTTGGACGGACGAGGGGCTCCGTCGCTTTCCCGGTGGTCCGTTCGGGATCCCCATCGACCTGCGGGAGCTGTGGGGCTGGGAGGGGATGTCCCGGCGGGGACGGATCGACGCGCTGCGGGACCTGGTGGGGAAGCCTCGCAGGGAGGAGGGTGACGAGCCCCTCGGCGGGTTGCTTCGTCGCCGGATCG
>JBIOXZ010000008.1:0-33657 GCA_044869895.1 Actinomycetota bacterium
TCCGCTGCGGGAGATGCGCGAGTACGCGGACCTCATGCTGGTCGAGCTGCGGAAGGTCATCCCGGCCTTCCTCAAGCGGGTGGACCTCCCGGATCGAGGTGTCGCCTGGTCGGCGTACCTGGCGGAGACGAGCGAGCGCACCCGCGAGCTCGCGTCGAAAGTGCTGGCCGGGGTGGAGCCCGAACCCCGAGACGAGGTCACCCTGGTCGACTGGGACCCCGAGGGAGAGGTGAAGGTGGTCGCGGCCGCCCTGTATGCGGCGAGCGACCTTCCCGACGACCAGCTGCTGGAGATCGCCCGCAGCATGTCGCCGACCGAGCGGGAGGCCGCGTTCGCCGCCTACGTCGGCGAACGCGCCAACCGCCGGCACAAGCCCGGACGGGCCTTCGAGCGCACGCAGTACCGCTTCGACGTGCTGTGCGACTACGGCGCGTTCCGCGACCTCCAACGCCATCGGCTCCTGACGCTGGAGTGGCAGCGCCTGACCACGAGGCATGGCTACGAACTGCCGCCAGAGATCGAGGAGGCCGGGTTCTCCGAGGAATGGCGCTCGGTCATGGACCGATCGTGGGAGGTCAACGAGGCGCTGCTGGCCGAGGAACTCGATGATGCCGCCCAGTACGCGGTGGCCATGGCCTATCGGGTCCGGTTCGTCATGCAGATGAACGCGCGCGAGGCCATGCACGTCGTCGAGCTCCGGTCCACGCCCCAGGGACATCCCGTGTACCGACGGGTCGTGCAGCAGATGCACCGGCTGATCGACGAGAAGGCGGGCCATCACGCCATCGCCGGTGCCATGGGATACGTCGACCATTCGAACGTCGAGCTCGAGCGCCTTGAGGCCGAGCGCCGCACGGAAGCCAAGCGCGCACTGAGCGAAGGTCGCGGCTGACCCTTCCATCGGGTACCCTTGCGGCCCCATGGACCGTCAAGCGACGTTCCTGCTGGCCTTGGGCCTGTTGATCACCGCCGCGGCATCCGTCTCCGCGAGCGGCTGGATCCTGTTCGTCTGGGACCGGCGGGCGGACCGCGCCGCCGCGGCCGCCGGGACCACGCACGCGACCACCGACGCGCACCACGAGGTCCACGAGGAGCGCTAGGTGCTCGAGCTCCTCGACCTCCGGGACCGGAGGGAGCGGCTCGAGCCCCGAATCCTCGAGATCGATCCCTCCGTGGCCGACGCGGTACGCGGGATCATCGAGCGCGTCCGCGTCGAGGGCGACGACGCCCTGTTCGACCTCACGCTGAAGTTCGACGGCGCCGACCTACGCCAGAGCGGGCTTACCGTTTCGCCCCAGGAGTTCCAGCGAGCCGAGGAGTCCGTGCCATCGGAGCTGAAGGCGGCCCTCGACGCCCTGGTCGAGCGCCTCACCGACCTCCACCGTCGCCAACTCCCGGCGGAGTGGTGGGACGAGCGCGACGGCGTTCGGTTCGGCGAGATCGTGCGTCCGCTCGCCAGGGCCGGCTGCTACGTGCCCGGTGGACGGGCCGAGTATCCGTCCTCGGTGGCCATGACCGTCGTCCCGGCGGTCGTCGCGGGGGTCGAGGGAGTCGTGGTGTGCACGCCGCCCTCGCCGGACGGCTCGATCCACCCCGCTGTGCTGTACGCGGCGGCCCGGGCCGGGGCCACCGCGGTGGCGAAGGTCGGCGGGGCTCAGGCCGTGGCCGCCCTGGCGTTCGGCACCTCGTCGATCCCGGCGGTCGATCGGATCGTCGGGCCGGGCAACGTGTACGTGACCGAGGCCAAGCGGCAGGTCGCCGGGTTCGTCGGCATCGACGGCCTGGCCGGTCCGACCGAGCTCGCCGTCGTGGCCGATTCCTCGGCGGATCCCGCCTGGGTGGCAGCCGACCTGGTGGCCCAGGCCGAGCACGATCCCGAGGCCCTCGCCGTCCTGGTCGCGTTCGACGCGGACGTCGTGGACCAGGTGCAGAAGGCCCTCGAAGCCGAGGTGGCCAGAGCCGGCCGGAGCGACGTGGTGAAGGCTGCCCTTGCGCACGCCCGCACGGTGCTGGTCGCCGACGACGAGCAGGCCGTCGAGGTCGTCGACGGCCTGGCCCCCGAGCACCTCCATGTGGTCCTGGCCGACGCCGCTCCGTTCGCTCAGCGCGTCCGAAACGCCGGCGCCATCTTCGTCGGCGGGTTCACCGCGGTGCCATTCGGCGACTACGGCGTGGCATCGAACCACGTCCTTCCGACGGCGGGCACCGCGCGCTTCTCCTCGGGCCTCCGGGCAGCGGACTTCGTGAAGGTCTCCTCGGTGGTGGAGGTCGCCGACGCGGCCGCCGCGCGCCTTGCCCCCGAGGTCGCGAGGATCGCGCTCGCCGAAGGGCTTCCGGGCCACGCCCGAGCGGTCGAGATCCGGGCCCATGGACGGAGGCCTACGTGACGCCGCCGGTTCCCCGCCGCGGCCTCCGGGACCTCGAGCCGTACCAGGCGCCCCAACTCGAGGTGGCGGCCCGGCTCAACACGAACGAGTGCCCGTACCCCCTGCCGGAGAGGTTCCGGGACGAGCTGGCCGAGGCGGTGCGCGGGCTCGAGCTGCACCGGTATCCGGACCGGGAGGCCCAGGAGCTCCGTGAGGCGCTGGCCAAGCACGCCGGCCACCCCATCGAGGGAACGTGGGCGGCGAACGGATCGAACGAGGTCATCGAGCAGCTCCTGCTGGCATACGGCGGGCCCGGCCGGCGGGTCGTGGTGTTCCAGCCGACCTACGTCCTCCACGAGCGGCTGGCGTGGGTCACCCATGGCGACCTGTTTCCCCTGTCCCTCGACGAACCCTGGGCCATCTCGACGGACGACGTCGCCCGAGCCCTGGCCGCCGAGCCCGGCGTGGTCTTCGTGTGCTCGCCGAACAACCCGACCGGGAACGCGCAGCCCGTCGAGGTCATCGAGGAGCTCGCGTCGGGCGGGGACTCGCTCGTCGTGGTGGACGAGGCGTACGTCGAGTTCGGCGGGCGATCCGCCGCGGGGCTGGTCGCCGGATACCCGAACGTGGTCGTGGTTCGCACCTTCTCCAAGGCCTTCGCCCTGGCGGGCGCTCGGATCGGCTACTGCCTGGCGTCCCCGGAGGTGGTGGACGACCTCCGGAGGGTCCGGCTCCCCTACCACCTGTCGGCGCTGACCCAGGCGGCCGGGCTGATCGCGCTGCGCCACAAGGAGGACGCCCTGGCCATCCTCGACGCGGTTCGGCGGGAGCGCGACCGCATCCTTGCCGAGCTCCTCGCGCTCGAGGTCGGGGCCTTCCCGTCCGATGCCAACTTCGTGCTGTTTCGGCCGCCGAAGCCGGCCCGGGAGGTGTGGCGGGCATTGCTGGACCGAGGCGTTCTCGTCCGCGACATGACCTCCGTGGTCCCCGAGGCACTGCGGGTCACCGCGGGCACGCCGGAGGAGATCGAGCTGTTCCTTTCCGCTTTGAAAGAGGTCCTGGCATGAGCCCACGCGACGCCGTCGTGGAGCAGAGCACCAAGGAGACCACCGTTCGGGTGGAGCTTCGCCTCGACGGGTCCGGCTCGGCCGCCGCGGACACCGGCCTGCCGTTCTTCGACCACATGCTGGAGCAGCTCGGGACCCACGCGGGGTTCGACCTCACGATCACGGCCAAGGGCGACCTCGAGGTGGACGGCCACCACACGGTGGAGGACGTCGGGCTGGCGCTGGGGCAGTCCCTGGCCGAGGCCCTCGGTGACAGGAGCGGCATCCGCCGGTTCGCCTCGATCACCGTGCCGCTCGACGAGGCCGCCGTCAAGGTGGCGCTCGACCTGTCCGGCAGGCCGTTCGTGGTCCATGAGGTCGACGTCCCGGCCGAGATCATCGGGACCTACGACTCCGGGCTCACGGACGACTTCGTCCGCGCCTTCGCCGCCGCAGCGCAGATGACGCTGCACGTTCGGCTGGTGCGGGGGCGATCCCCCCACCACGTGGTCGAGGCCGAGTTCAAGGCCCTGGCCAAGGCGCTCGGGGACGCGTGCGCGCCGACGGGGCGTGGCGGGACGCCCTCCACCAAGGGGACCCTGTGACCATCGCGATCCTGGACTACGGGATGGGGAACCTCCGCTCGGTGGCCCAGGCCATCGAACGGGTGGGCGGCGTGCCGGAGATCGTCGACGAGGCCGGCGCCGCGCTCGCCGCCGACGCGCTCGTCGTCCCCGGGGTCGGGCACTTCGGCGCGTGCATGCGGAACCTGATGGAACGCCGGCTCGACGGCGCCGTCCGGGACTTCGCGGCGACCGGACGGCCACTGTTCGGCGTGTGCGTGGGGATGCAGATCCTGTTCAAGCGGAGCGAGGAGGACCCGCAGGAGGGCCTGGGGATCGTCCCCGGCCAGGCCAGGAAGTTGCCTCCGATCGTGAAGGTCCCGCACATGGGATGGAACACGGTGGAGTGGGTCTCGGAGCACCCGTACGTGCGGAACCTCCCCGCCCGCACCAGCTTCTACTTCGTCCACTCCTATGCGGCCGACGTCGTGGCCGGCGTGACCGTTGGGACGGCGGAGCATGGCCTGCCGTTCTCCGCGGCGATCGCGCGCGAGAACGTGTTCGCCACCCAGTTCCACCCGGAGAAGTCGAGCGACGCGGGCCTGGCCATCTACGAGGCATTCGTGAAGGAGGCGGCGACGTGATCGTCATCCCGGCGATCGACCTCCACGGGGGACGATGCGTTCGGCTATTCCGGGGCGACCCGACGGCCGAGACGGTGTACGACGACGACCCCGTGGAGGTGGCCAGGCGGTTCGAGGCCGACGGTGCTCGACGGTTACACGTCGTCGACCTGGACGCGGCGCTGGGGACGGGGTCGAACGCCGAGGTGATCCTGACCATCTGCCGGAACGTCGCCGTGCCGGTGCAGCTCGGCGGGGGCCTGCGAACGATCGACGCGGTAGAGCGAGCCCTGGAGGCGGGGGCGGCCCGGGCCATCCTGGGGACGTCCGCTGCCCTCAATCCCGGGTTCCTCGCCGAAGCAGTCGAACAATTCCACGACCAGGTCGTGGTGGCCATCGACGTACAGGACGGGCACGTGATGGTCGAGGCCTGGCGGAAGCAGGGACCTCGATTGGAGGAGGCCGTCTCCTCGCTCCAGGACGCCGGCGCGCCGCGGTTCCTGGTCACCTCCATCCAGAAGGACGGGACGATGGACGGACCGGATCTGGAACTGTACGAGCGGGTGCTGGACCTGACCGAGCTGCCGGTGATCGCGAGCGGCGGCGTGCGCAAGGCCGACGACGTGTGGGCCCTCCGGGATCTCGGCGTCGAGGCGGCCGTGGTGGGCAAGGCACTCTACTCCGAGACGTTGCAGCTGGGGGAGGTGGTCCGGGGATGACCCTGGCCAAGCGGATCATCCCCTGTCTCGACGTCGATGCAGGACGGGTGGTGAAGGGCGTTCGGTTCGAGGACCTCCGGGACGCGGGCGACCCCGTCGAGCTGGCGGCACGGTACGACGCGGAGGGCGGCGACGAGCTCGTGTTCCTCGACATCACGGCCACGGTCGAGGGCCGGCGCGCCACCTTCGACGTGATCTCGAGGACCGCCGAGCAGGTGTTCATCCCGCTCACGGTGGGTGGAGGCGTGCGGAACGAGGATGACGTTCGGGCATTGCTCCGGGCCGGCGCTGACAAGGTCTCGCTGAACACCGCCGCCGTTCGTGAGCCGCCCCTCCTGTCACGGTGCGCGGACCGGTTCGGGACGCAGTGCATGGTCGTGGCGATCGATGCGAAGCGGCGGAACGGGGATGGGTGGAGAGTCGTGGTCGAGTCGGGCCGCACGCCGACCGAGCGCGATGCCGTCGAGTGGGCAGTCGAGGCCACGGAGAGTGGCGGGGCCGGCGAGGTCCTGCTGACGTCGATGGACCGCGACGGGACCGGCGAGGGGTACGACCTGGAGCTCCTTCAGGCGGTGTCAACGGCGGTGGCCGTCCCGGTCGTGGCGAGCGGGGGAGCTGGATCGATCGAGCATTTCGCCCGGGCACTCACCGAGGGACGGGCCGATGCTGTGCTCGCCGCGTCCCGGTTCCACACCGGCGAGCTCTCCATCCGGGAAGTCAAGGAAGGCTTAGCCCGAGAGCGGATCCCGATGCGGTTGTGATGGAGCAGGTGGAACTCGACGCGCTGACATTCGACGATCGCGGTCTGCTCCCGGCCATCGTCCAGGACGCCGAGAACGACGAGGTGCTGATGATGGCCTGGATGAGCCGGGAGTCGGTGGAGCGAACCCTGGACGAAGGCCGGACCGTGTTCTGGAGCCGATCGCGGAACGAGCTGTGGCGCAAGGGCGAGACCAGCGGTCACGTTCAGCACGTGGAGGAGGTCCGGGTCGACTGCGACGGTGACGTGCTGCTCGTCCGGGTCCACCAGGTCGGCCCCGCGTGCCACCTGGGCCAGCGAAGCTGCTTCCACCGAGGGCTGTGATGCTGCGCCTGGTCATCCCCAAGGGTTCGCTCGAGGAGCAGACCCTCCGGCTGCTGGAGGCCGCGGACCTGCACGTTCGCCGGGGCTCCCCGCGGGACTATCACGGAACGGTCGACGACGAACGTATCGAGCGCGTCTCGCTGCTTCGGCCGCAGGAGATCCCCACCTACCTCCAGGACGGATTGTTCGACCTGGGCATCACCGGGCGGGATTGGATCGACGAGACGGGAGCCGACGTCGAGGTTCTCGCCTCGCTCGAGTACGCGAAGAGCGGCACCGGTCGGGGCGTGCGGATCGTGCTCGCCGTTCCCGGCGACCACCCGGCGAACAGCGCAAAGGAGCTCCCGGCCGATTCACGCATCTCCACCGAGTACGTGAACCTCACGCGTCGATACTTCCATGACCTCGGCATCCCGGTGCGCGTCGTCTGGTCGTACGGCGCCACCGAGGCGAAGGTGCCCGAGATCGTCGACGCCATCGTGGACGTGACCGAGACGGGCAGCACGCTCCGTGCCCACGGTATGAGGGTCATCGAGACGCTCCTGGAATCCGAGGTGCTCCTGATTGCCAACCGGGCCTCGGCGGGCGACCCCACGAAGCGTGCGGCCATGGACGACATCACGACGCTCCTCCTCGGCGCACTGCGGGCGGAGGGTCGCGTCCTGATCAAGCTGAACGTGAGCGAGGAGCAGCTTCGGGCGGTGCTCGATGTCGTCCCGTCGATGAGGTCGCCGACCATGTCCCAGCTGTCCGACGGGGGCTACGCCATCGAGACGGTGGTCGACAAGGCCACGGTCAACACGCTGATCCCGCTGCTGAAGTCGAAGGGCGCCACCGACATCCTGGAGATCCCCATCTCCAAGATCGTGCCGTAGATCGACTTGACATGCGGGTCGGCGCTCCGGCACACTGCCCCAACGATGTTTGAACGGCGGTTCAACTACGTGACGAACCCGCCGGTCGGCGTACCCGTCGGGTAGGGCGCGCCCCCGGCCGGCCCCTTGCCGGGCTGTCGCCCCGACCCGAACTCCCGTCGCGAGTCAGCGTCGTTCTCGTTCCATCAGCCCTGACGATCGGAGGACCGTCATGCGCGATCTGTCCTACGAGGAACGCCTCCGAAGGGAGGCCGCTTGCCTGAAGAGCCACTGGGAGACGAGTCCCAGATGGCGAGGCATCGAACGAACCTATACCCCCGAAGATGTGATCGGGTTGCGCGGCACGATCACGATCGAGCACACGCTGGCTCGCCTGGGCGCCGACCGGTTGTGGACGCTCATGCGGCGGACGCCGTTAGTCGCCGCGCTCGGCGCGATGACCGGCGGCCAGGCCCTCCAGATGGTGAAGGCCGGCCTCGACGCCGTCTACGTCTCCGGCTGGCAGGTCGCCGCGGACGCCAACCTGGCCCTCCATACCTATCCCGACCAGAGCCTCTACCCATCCAACAGCGTGCCCGCCCTCGTGCGGCGGATCAACAACGCGCTGCAGCGAGCCGACCAGATCGCGTGCGCCAACGGGGAAACCGGCACCAGGTGGATCGTGCCGATCGTGGCCGACGCCGAGGCCGGGTTCGGCGGCGCCCTGAACGCCTTCGAGACCATGAAGGCCATGATCGAGGCCGGTGCGGCAGCCGTGCACTTCGAGGATCAGCTCGCCGGTGAGAAGAAGTGCGGCCACCTCGGTGGCAAGGTGCTCGTCCCGACGGCCGAGTTCATCCGGACGCTCACGGCCGCGCGGCTCGCAGCGGACGTGCTCGACGTCCCCACGCTGCTGGTGGCCCGGACCGACGCCGGCGCCGCGACCCTCGTCACGAGCGACGTCGACGAGCGGGACCGTCCGTTCCTCACCGGTCGGCGCACGGCCGAGGGGTTCTATCTCGCCTCGGACGGGCTGGAGGCCGCGATCGCTCGAGGCCTGGCCTATGCGCCATACGCCGATGTCCTGTGGTGCGAGACCTCCACCCCGAACCTGGATGAGGCAGAGAGCTTCGCCAAAGCCATCCACGTGCGATTCCCGGGCAAGCTGCTCGCCTACAACTGCTCGCCCTCCTTCAACTGGGAGCGGCATCTGGACCCACCGGCGATCCGGCGGTTCCAGGACGACCTGGGCACGATGGGCTACGCGTTCCAGTTCGTGACGTTGGCCGGATTCCACGCGTTGAACGCTTCCATGTTCGAACTGGCCCGGGACTACCGGCAGGCCGGGATGTCCGGGTACGTCCGGCTCCAGGACCGGGAGTTCGAGCTCGAAGCGCAGGGCTACACGGCCACCCGCCACCAGGCCGAGGTGGGGACGGGCTACTTCGACCGCGTGTCGCGAGCCATCGCTGGGGACTCGCCGACCCTCGCGCTTCCCGGTTCGACCGAAGCGGCCCAGTTCGAAGCCGAAGCGGCGAGCGCGACGCCCTCCGTCGCGTGAACGGGGTGCCGGGGCCGATTCCGTACCGCCTCGACGCGCCCGAGGGGTAGGCTCGGATGGCGGAGGTGAGGCCATCATGGCGGACGGAAGTCGGTTGTCGGGTCGCAAGGTCGCAGTGTTCCTGGCGGAGGGGTTCGAGGACCTCGAGTTCTGGGTGACGCTCATGCGCCTCCGCGAGGAGGCCGCGGAGGTCACCGTGGTCGGCATCGCGGGCGGCGAGACGGTCCGGGGGAAGCACGCCCTCGAGGCCACCAGCGACGTCGCGGCGAAGGACGTCTCGGCCGACGACTTCGACGCGGTCGTCGTTCCCGGCGGGTGGGCCCCGGACAAGCTCCGTCGATACGAGGAGGTCACCAGCCTGGTAGCCAAGGTCTACGGCCAGGAAAAGATCGTCGGGTTGATCTGCCACGCCGGGCTGGTCGGCGTCTCCGCCGGCATCGTCGGCGGGCACCGGGCAACCGGGAGCCTCGGCATCAAGGACGACCTGGTGAACGCCGGGGCGACGTGGGTCGATGAGCCGGCCTTCCGCGACGGCGCCATCGTGTGGGGGCGTGTGGTGAAGGACATCCCGGCGTTCTGCCGCGAACTCATCACCGCCATCGAAGAACGGACTTCGTGAAGTACCTGACCGAGCCGCCGGCATCGGCGGAGCTCGTCGTCATCGGCGGCGGGGTGATCGGCGCGGCCACGGCCTTCCACGCTGCTCAAGCCGGCATCAAGCCGCTCATCGTCGAGGCGCGGCCGGCGCTGTGCACGCTGACCACGCCGGTCGCGGCCGGCGCGTTCCGGCTTCAGTTCGACGATCTGGAGGAGCTGACGCTCGTCCGCGAGTCGGCCGAGCTGTTCCTGAACTTCCGGGAAGTCACCCAGCAGGACCGGTACGACCTCCGCGTCCGCCAACAGGGCTATCTCTGGCTCACCATCGACGAGCGCACCGCCGAACGTCAGCGCGGGCTGGTGGCCAGACTGCACGAATGGGGGCAGGGGGACGTCGAACTGCTCACGGGCGACGAGGTGCGCCGGCGGTTTCCGTACGTGGACGAGAACGTCGTCCAGGCGAGATGGCGCGGCGGGGACGGGTTCCTCGATACGACGCAGCTGACGTTCGGCTTGGTCCATGGTTCGGGAGCCGAGGTGATGGTGGACTGCGCGGCGACGGGCTTCGTCGCATCGGGTGGCAGGCTCACGGGGGTTCGAACGACCAAAGGGGTCGTCCCAACCGACGTCGCGGTGATCGCCGCCGGGCCCCTGTCGGGACTCCTTGCCGGGGCCGAAGGGATCGATCTCCCGATCATCACGGTCCGGCGTCAGAAACTGATCCTTCCCGAGGTCCCCGAGGTACCGCCGCACGCACCGATGACGATCGACGAGGACACCGGGGTCCATTGGCGCCCAGCGCTCGCCGGCGCGTGGCTCCTGTTCACCGACCCGGCCACTCCGGAGAGCCCACCCGCCGACAACGTCCCGGTCGACCCGGCCTTCGCTTTCCAGCTGCTCGATCCGACCAGCCCGTTCTCCGTGGCCAGGGTGGTGCCGTTCTGGCGGGAGGTGTGGGATCGAGGAGCTGCCCCGTGGCTCCTCCAGGCGGGCCAGTACACGATGACGCCGGACCACCGGCCGCTGATCGGCCCGTTGTCGATCGAAGGACTCTGGGTGAACACCGGATACAGCGGCCACGGCATCATGCTCGGTCCGGCCGGGAGCCGGCTCCTGGTCGATATGCTCTCCGGGAAGGCCGAGTCGAACCCGTTCTCGCCGGGCAGGGCCTTCGAGCGGCGAAGACCGCCCACGCTCTAGTCGCGTGCCCGACGAATGGACCTGGGGTTGGTCGACACCATGTCCATTCCGATATCGCTCGTCACCGGGCGGTCCTCACGATCGCCCTGATGCCTCGAAAGGCATGAGGATCGAGCCGGACACCCACCATGGGAGCTCGATGCCGATTCCGGCATCCCTTCTGCCGTCGGACGGAGCTCGCGCCGCCGACATCAGCGGATAGAGTCGAGGCCATGCTGCATGGAGCCATCGCCGCTTCCGTGACGCCACTTACGCCGGATGGCGCATCGCCGGACGAGCACGCCTTCGGCCCCATCGTGGGATTCCTGGCCGCCGGAGGGATCGACGGCCTCCTGGCCTGCGGCACCACCGGCGAGGGGATCCTGCTGACGCTCGAAGAGCGGAAGCGCGCCACTGAACTGTTCCTCGCCGCTCGACCGCCGGGCTTCGCCGTGGCCGCGCACTGTGGGGCGCAGACCACCGCCGACACGGTCGCGCTGGCACGCCATGCTGCCGAAGCCGGAGTCGACGCCGTTGCGGTCATCGCCCCGCCCTACTTCCTGCTCGACGAGCCGAGCCTGGTTGAGCACTTCCGTGCTGCCGCGGAGGCATGCGCGCCCCTTCCGTTCTACGTCTACGAGTTCGCCGCGCGCAGCGGGTACGCCATCCCGGTCACAGCGATCGAGCGGCTCCGCGAGGCCGCTCCGAACCTGGCGGGGCTCAAGGTGTCCGACGTGCCGTTCGGATGCGTGGAGCCGTACCTGCTCGACGGCCTCGATGTGTTCATCGGATCCGAGCCGTTGGTCATGGAGGGCCTGGAGCGAGGCGCGGCCGGTGCGGTCTCAGGCCTGGCCGCGGCCTTCCCGGAGCTGATCGCGGCGCTGGTGCACGAGCGAGGCCGGGAGACGCACCGCGCGGTGATCCGGATCCGCGAGGTCCTCGACCGACTCCCGTTCCACGCGGCGCTCAAGGCCATCCTGGCCGAACGGGGCCTCCCGGTACGCGCCGACGTGCGGGCTCCCCTCCGCCCGCTGACCCGGGAAGAGCGAAGCGAGGCCGTCGGTCTGTTGGCCGCGGTCACGGACCCCTCCGCGGCGGGGCAGGCCCCGCATCTCGCTTGACAAGTCACACAGGCCTGCACAGCGGACGGTGTTCGGTCGGAGGCCTGGTCGACCTGCCCATCCTGGCCGCGGCCGCCTCGATCGGTCCTCCGGCCACGCTCGTCGTCGGCGGAGTAGCCGGGCTCACGGGCGAGATCGCTCTGCCGTCCCCGGCCGAGGCGGCGGAGGTCCGTCTCGGGGGATAATCCCCTGACGCTCACGCCGAGGAGGTCGTCATGGCCGAACCGAACTGGGAGCGGTACGGGGCCGGAGCCGGGTTGGGGACGGCCGTGCTCTTGGCGATCCAGGCGTTCTTCGCCCCGCTCTACCCCAGCTTCGAGGATTCCCCCCTCGCCGTGGCCCAGTACTACCGGGAGAACGCCTCCGCCATCCGCGTGCAGATCCTCTTCACCGGGCTGGCCGGGGTGCTGTTCCTGTGGTTCCTGGGGAGCTTGCGAGCCCACCTGCGCCGCTCCGAGGATGAAACCGGACGGATCTCCGCGGTGGCCTTCGGCTCGGGGATCGCAGCGGTCGGGCCCATCGCCGTGGGGGTCCTGGCCACAGCCACGGCGGCGCGCATCGCGGACGGCGTGCTCGGCGAAGGATGGTTTGCCTACGGTCCTCTCCAGAAGTCGGTCCAGGTCCCGGCCCTCGCCGCCGTCGTGCCGCTCCACGACATGCGGCTGCTCTCGTACGCCCTCACGTGGTTCGCCGTGGCGCCCCTCCTGGCGGCGACGGCGGTCGTCGCGGCTCGCCACGGGACGTTCCCGACCTGGTACGTGAATGCGAGCTACGCGCTGTTCGTGCTCTCGCTCGGCTCCGGGCTGTCCGTCCTCATCGACACGGGGCTGTTCGCTCCGGGCGGCGTGTACAACCTCATCCTGTTCGGCCTGTTCGTCGTATGGCTGGGGATCACCAGCTGGCTGATCATGCAGGCATACGCCCCCACTCCCGGCGAAAGCGCGCCCACCCCCAAATCGGCGACCACGCAGGAGCTTCCGGAGATTCCACCGGAGTCCTGACCGAGGGGAGCCGGTCAGGAGGACCGCCGGGCTGCAGCCTCCTGCTTCTGGCGTTCCTCTTCCTGGAGGACGCGGCGAAGGACTTTTCCGATAAGGGTCTCGGGGAGCGAGTCGCGGAACTCGATCTGCGTGGGCACCCGGTACCCGGTCAGGCCCTGCGAGGGGTCTCGCGCCCACTTGATGATCTCCTCCGCCGTTGCGTGCTCGCCAGGGCGAAGGACCACGAAGGCCTTGACCGTCTCACCGGTTTCCGCGTCGGGGACGCCGACCACGCTGACCTTCTGGATCTTGGGGTGATGATAGAGAACGTCCTCCACTTCGGTGGGATACACGTTGAACCCGGAGACGATGATCATCTCCTTGATCCGGTCGACGATCCGGAAGAACCCGTCGGAGTCCATGATCGCGACGTCGCCGGTGTGCAGCCACCCCTTGCGGATCGTGAGGGCGGTCTCCTCCGGCCGGTTCCAGTACCCCAGCATGATCTGCGGCCCGCGGACGCAGAGCTCACCACGCTCTCCGAGCCCCACCTCTCGGTCGGGGTCGTCGAGGTTCACGATCTTGCAGTCCGTGTCGGGGATGGCAAGCCCGATCGTTCCGGGGCGCGCCCCGCCCACCACCGGGTTCGCGTGCGTCACCGGCGACGCCTCGGTCAGGCCGTAGCCCTCGACCAGGCTCGCGCCGCCCGTCACCTCGTGGAACTTCTCAGCCACGGCCTGCGGCAGCGGCGCTGCGCCGGACACGCACGCCTTGATCGACCGAAGGTCGTACTTGCGCGTCTCCGGGGAATCGTTCAGCTGCATGTACAGCCGGGGCACCCCCGGGAACAGCGAGGGCTTCTCCTTCGCCAGCTGCTTCAGCACCATGTGGAGCTCGAACCTGGGGACCAGGACGAGCATCGCCCCGTTCAAGATGCCGAGGTTCAGCTCCGTGGTCATCCCGTAGGAATGGAAGAACGGAAGGACGCACATGACCGCGTCCTCACCCGGGACGATCGTGGGGAACCACGCGGTGGACTGCGTCGCGTTCGCCACCAGGTTGAAGTGCGAGAGCATCGCCCCCTTGGACAGTCCTGTGGTCCCACCCGTGTAGATGAAGCCGGCGGGATCATCCCTGGGATCGACCGTGGCCACCGGCGGGATCGGCCCGGGCTGCTTCATCAACGCGGCCCACCACCTCACCTCGGCGTCCTTCCGTACCGGCGGCCAGGGCTTGCCCTCGTGCCTGGCCTCACGGCGGAACTTGAGCGGCGCGAGCTGCTTCAGGGGGAAGGGCATGTAGTCGGTGACCCTGGTGACGATCACATCGCGGATGCCGAGGGACGTGAACACGGGGGCGAAGTTCGGGTACAGCTGGTCCAAGACCACGACGACCTGGATCCCCGCGTCCTTCAGTTGGTGCTCCATCTCCCGCCGTGTGTACAGGGGGTTGTTGCCCACGACGACGGCCCCGATCCGGGCGATGGCGTAGTAGGCGATCACGTACTGCGGCGAGTTCGGCAGGATCAATCCGATGCGGTCACCTCTTCGAACACCGAGGCTCGCCAGGACTCCTGAGAACCGCTCCACCTCGTGCAGCAGGAACCGGTAGGACATGTGCCTTCCGAACCAGGCCATCGAGGGCCGGTCGGGGAACCTCCCGACCGAGCCCTCGAGCATGGAGAACACGGACACCTCGGGGTAGGGCTCGAGCGTGTGGGGAACGGCGGTCGGGTAGCTCTTGAACCACGGATGGTGGTCGGTCACCGCCGCATCATTCCAGAACCCGCCCCCCCGGCTCAACGCGAGAGGCCAGGTGGCCCAACGTTCGATACGCTCGCCGCCGTGGCGGGCTGGGTGGACGAGGTTCGGGAAGCGGCCGAGCGCGCGCAGCCGCAGATCGAGGGGGAGATCCGGGTCCCCGGCCTCCGCGAGCCGGTCGAGGTCATCCGGGACCGGTGGGGGGTCCCGCACATCTACGCCGCCACGCTCGACGACCTGTTCGTGGCCCAGGGGTTCGTCGTCGCATCCGAACGACTGTTTCAGATCGACTCGGCCCTTCGGCTGGCGAACGGGCGCCTGGCCACGATGTTCGGCGAGTTGGTGGTGTCAACCGACCGATTCGCCCGGACGGTGGGGTGGAACCGTGCCGGGGTGAGGATCGCCACGCACCACGACGAACCGTCGCGGCAGATCACGTCGGCGTACCGGGCCGGTGTGCGGGCATGGGTGGAGGCGATGCCGGCGAAACCGGTCGAGTACGTCGTGCTCGACTTGGATCCCGACCTCCCCGACGACGAGGGGTACTGGACTTCCGGAGCGGTCCTCATGGCCTGGGGCCTCTCGGGGAACTGGGACAACGAGCTGCTTCGAACGGAGATCGCGGACCGTCTGGGATGGGACGCCATGCTCGACCTCTTCCCGGACTTGCCCACCGAGGCGCCCTCCGTGGTCGCCGGCACTCGTCCACACCCCTCCGCCCTCGAGCTGCTGAGGAACTCACCTCGGCGGCCGCCGGCCCAAGGTTCGAACAATTGGGTCGTGGCCGGGTCGCGGACGACCACGGGCAAGCCGCTGCTGGCCAACGATCCGCATCTGGCCACGCAGATGCCCTCGATCTGGTTCGAGGTGCATCTGTCCGCGCCCGGCTACGAGGCATCGGGCGTGGCCCTGCCGTTCTCACCGGGCGTCCTGATCGGGCGGACCGCCCACCACGCATGGGGGTTCACCAACGTGGGCGGGGATACCCAGGACCTCTACGTCGAGCGGCTCTCCGAGGACGGCCGCGCCGCCCGGTACGGTGGGGAATGGGTGCCACTGACCATCCATCGCGAGGAGATCCTGGTCCGCGGCCGCGACGAACCCGAGGTGCTCGAGGTTCGGCAGACCCGCCACGGCCCCCTCCTCGACTCGTACCTGGTGGGGAGGACGAACCCGGAGGTGATCGAGGGAGGGATCCGCGAGACCTACGCGCTCCGGTGGACGGGCCACGAACACGCAGTCATGCCGTCAGCCGTGCTCGGCATGGCCGAGGCGCGGAGCTTCGAGGAGTTCCGGGAGGCCGTGCGATCCTGGGAATGTCCAGGCCAGAACGTCGTCTACGCCGACGTGGAGGGGACGATCGGCTACCAGTGCACCGGCCTGTACCCCGTGCGGGGAACGGGCGACGGGACGCTGCCCGTTCCCGGCTGGACCCCCGAGTACGAGTGGGAGGGGTTCGTGGAGTTCGAGGAGCTCCCGTGGGACGTGGACCCCGAGGAGGGCTTCCTGGCCACGGCCAACAACAAGGTTCACGGCGACGCGTACCCCCATCTCATCGGCCATGACTTCCTCCCCCCGTTCCGGGCCAGGCGGATCGTCCAGCTCCTGACCTCGACGGAGCGGCACACCCAGACGACCTTCTCGGCCATCCAGCTCGACACGGTCTCCATCCCTGCTCGGGAGAACGCGCGGCGGCTCGTCGAGGTGGAACCGGCGACCGACCGGCAGAAGGAGGCCATCGCTCATCTCCAGGACTGGGACGGCGACCTGGCCGCCGGATCGGTGGCCGCCTGCATCTACCAGGTGTGGTTGAAGCACGTCGCCCGGCAGGTGCTCCTTCCCAGGCTGGGTCCGGAGCTGTACACCCACTACTACGCTCGGCGCGACGGTTCCAACGGCTTTCAGTTCCAAACGCTCCCCAACCTGCTGGCCGGCCCAACGGCCAGGTGGTTCGGGGCGAACGGGCGCGGGGCCCTCCACGACATCCTCCGCCGAGCGTTGGACGACGCGATCGATGAGCTCGAAGGGCCGCTGGGGCGCGACATGGACACTTGGCGGTGGGGAGCGGTGCACCGGGTCGTGTTCGCCGGGCCGCTCGCCCTGATCCCCGATCTCGCCGAGCTCTTCACCGGCGGCGTGGTCGAGGCGGGCGGGGACGAACAGACGATCTGCCAGGGAGCGTTCGAGCCCGATCATTCCTACGATGTCGCGGTGCTGTCCTCCTGGCGCCAGATCCTCGATCTCTCGGACGCGGACGCCGCCGTGGGGATCCATCCGACGGGCCAGTCCGGGCATCCGGCGTCGGAGCACTGGAACGACCTCCTGCCGCTCTGGGCCAAGGGCAAGCATCACCCGCTGGCGTTCACGAGGCAGGCGGTGGAAGCCCACGCCGAGGCAGCTCTGACCCTGGTGCCCGCGGTAACCTAGGCGAACGATGCCGGAGTCCCGAGGTCGACAGAAGCAGCGGCGCCGGCCGTACGTGCCGCCGCCCCCGAAGAAGAAACGCAAGCCCAGCCCTCGGTGGTTCGGTGTCTTGATCCTCGGCCTGATGGGCCTGGGTGTGGCCATGATCGTCCTGAACTACATGGGGTTGCTGCCGGGCACCGAGTTCGGGGCCCGGAACCTCTATCTGTGGCTCGGGCTCGGCCTGATCGCCCTGGGCTTCGGCGGCGCCACCCAGTGGCGCTGAGCTCGGCGCCGCGAGGGGTTCGAATCACATCCGTGTGATCTTTCACAGCATTTTCCACAGCTGTGGGAAACCTCAGCCGGAAGTGAGATCCCCGGCGGCGGGCCTACGAACCACCTCCATCGGCTCACCGCAGTGCCTGGGGACCTGGAGCTCCCCCAGCCGGGTCACGCGGAACTCCGTGCCGCATTCCCGGCACACCAAGAAGACGTCGAGCTCCTCGACGTCTTCGACCTCCGGGCTCTCCCTGGGCCCGGGACCGGAGGCGGCACGGAGCGCGATCATGCCGACCCAGGCGATGGCCAGCCCCATCAGGACCGCCGTGAGCACCACCCACCAACTCACGGGATGCGCTCCAGGACCATCGCGTTGGCCATCCCCCCGCCCTCGCACATGACCTGGAGCCCATAGCGGCCCCCGCGTCGCTCCAGCTCAGCAATCAGGTCGGCCGTGAGCCTCGCACCGCTCGCCCCCACGGGATGACCCATCGCGATGGCGCCGCCGTTCGGGTTGACGTGCTCATCGAACCAGGCGTCCGGGATCTCGAGCTCCCGCTTCCACGCCAGCACGACCGAGGCGAAGGCCTCGTTGATCTCGGCCACGTCGACGTCCTCGAGCCGAAGGCCGGCCCGGTCGAGCACCATCCGCGTGGCCGGTATGGGGCCGGTCAGCATGAGCACCGGATCGGCGCCGACCACGGCGAAGGACAGCAGCCGGGCACGTCCTCGAAACCCGAGCTCCTCGGCCCATTCCGCTGAGGCCAGCAGCACCGCGGCGGCCCCGTCGGAGATCTGCGAGGAGTTCCCAGCCGTGACGGTCCACCCGAGCCGGCCGGGGAACATCTCCTCGAAGACCGGGGATCGAAACACTGGCTCCAGGGCTCGCATTCGATCCCGGTCGGGCTCCATCCGAACGCCCTCGTCGCGGTCAAGCAACTCCCCCCCGCCATCGGGCTTCACCAGGGTCATGTGCTCCCGAAACCACCCCTCGCCGGTGGACCGGGCGGCCCGCTCGTGCGAGCGGTAGCCGAAGTCGTCCTGCTCCTCCCGCGAGATCCCCCATCTCGAGGCGATCAGCTCGGCGGAGATGCCCTGGGGAACGAGCTCGCCCTCGTACCGGACCGACAGCGAGGGCGGGAACGGGTTGCCGCCCGCCATCGCTGAGCCGAGCGGCACCCGGGTCATGTGCTCCAGGCCCGAGGCCACGACGAGGTCGTATGCCCCGGCCATGACTCCCTGCGAGGCGAAGTGGATCGCCTGCTGCGAGGACCCGCACTGCCGGTCGACCGTGGTGGAGGGGACGCCTTCCGGCAGCCCGGCCGCGAGCCACGCGTTACGGGCCACGTTGAGGGATTGGTCGCCGACCTGCGACACGCATCCGGCGATGTGGTCGTCCACCAGTGCGGCATCGATGCCCGTCCGGTCAACCAGGTCTCGGAGAACGAGGGACAGGAGGTCCACAGGATGGACGTCCGCGTAGGCACCGCCTCGTTTGCCCACGGGAGTTCGGATGGCCTCGACGATGACCGCCTCGCGCACGATGCCTCCTCAGGTCGCGCCCTCCGAGTCTACGCACGGCGGGTCGAATCCAATCGCCGGTTCCGTGCCACAATCTGGCTCCGGGGCCGACCACGGGAGGGTTATGGGCGCGTACGAGGCGGTACGAGGGTTCTTCGAGGCAGCCGCGGACCGACTGGCGCTCGATGGCTCGATGCGCGCCCTGCTCGACACCCATCGACGGTCCACCGCCGTGCAGGTGCGGGTCCCGATGGACGACGGCGCGCTGGCCACGTTCGAGGGGTACCGGATCCAGCACAACAACGCGCGGGGCCCGTACAAGGGTGGCCTTCGCTACCACCAGACCGTAGCCATGGACGAGATCAAGTGCTTCTCCGCCCTCATGACGTGGAAGTGCGCGCTACTCGACATCCCGTTCGGTGGCGGAAAGGGGGGCGTGGCCGTCGACCCCAAGACGCTATCGGATGGAGAGCTCGAACGGCTCTCGCGCTCGTTCATCCGAGAGATCGCGCCGGTGATCGGGCCGTACACGGACATCCCCGCTCCGGACGTGAATACCGGGGCGCGCGAGATGGGGTGGATGTACGACGAGTACAGCCGGATGTACGGGGACACGCCGGCCATCCTGACCGGCAAGCCCATCGCCCTCGGAGGCTCGCTGGGGCGGGAGCAGGCTACCGGACGCGGCGGCTTCCTGTGCCTGGATCGCATCGCTCACCACCGGGGGTGGACCCGGGAGAAGATCCGCATCGCGGTGGAGGGCTACGGCAATGCGGCCTCCTGGTTCTCCATCTTCGCCAGCGCCGCGGGCTACCGGATCGTCGCCGTGTCCGACAGCAAGGGCGCCATCCACAATGCCGAGGGCCTCGATCCAAAGGCCGTGCTGGAGCACAAGCAGTCCACGTCGAGCGTCATCGACTACAAGCAGGCCGACACCATCGCGGGCGAGGACCTGCTCGCGCTGGACTGCGAGGTCCTCGTCCCCGCTGCCATGGAGGAGCACATCCGCGACGACAACGCCGATGCCGTCCATGCGAACCTGATCCTCGAGGTCGCGAACTATCCCACCACGCCGAAGGCGGACCAGATCCTGAAGGCGAAAGGCGCGACGGTGATCCCCGACATCGTGGCCAGCGCGGGAGGTGTGGTGGTCTCCTACATCGAGTGGGTCCAGAACCTGGAACGAGAGCGGTGGAGCGAGGACCGGGTGAACGCACGGTTGGCCGAGCTCATGAACGGGGCCACCGACACGGTGCTCGGACGGGCGCACGAGAAGGGCGTCACCCACCGCGAGGCCGCCTACGAGATCGCGGTCGATCGCGTCGCGGAAGCCGAGCGCCTCCGCGGCGACTGGTGATTGGGCACGGCTGCCTGAAGCCTTCCGTGCCATGCGGAACGAGCGGTTCCGCCGGACGGGGCCGGCCGCGTAGCGGCCGGCCCCCGCTCGTTGGGTCCCGGGACCACCACGTCGCGACGTACCATGCGAGCCGTGGCAACCCGTACCAGACACCACCCCCATCGCCACACGCTCCGGGGGTTCGGGTACTTCCGGCGGCTGGGGCCCGGGCTGGTGACGGGTGCCTCCGACGACGACCCTTCCGGGATCGGCACCTACTCACAGGCGGGAGCGGCCTTCGGCTTCGGACTGCTGTGGACGGCCTGGATCACGCTCCCGCTCGCCGCCGCGGTCCAGGAGACCGCCGCCCGCCTGGGCCTGGTCACCGGACATGGGCTGGCGACGCTCATCAAGCTCCGGTTCCCGCGGTGGGTGCTCATCGGGGCGGTCACGCTGGTGGCCGTGGCCAACGGCTTCAACATCGGGGCGGACCTCGGGTCGATGGCGGCCTCGGTCCGTCTGCTGGTCCCGCTCCCCCAGGCGCTGCTCCTCGTCGGGATGGCTGGCCTGATGGTCGGCCTGGAGATCCTCCTCCCGTACGAGCAGTACGCGAAGGTGCTCCGATGGCTCACGCTGTCGCTCGCGGCATACATCGCGGTGCTCTTCGTCATCGACGTGAACTGGGGGAGCGTCTTGCGCCAGACCCTCATCCCGAGGGCCTCCTGGAACCGGCCACAGATCGCCGTGCTCATCGCCATCCTTGGAACGACCATCTCCCCCTATCTGTTCTTCTGGCAGACGAGCGAGGAGGTCGAGGAGAAGCAGTTGGAGAAGAAGCACCCGGTCGATCGCGAGCACCTCACGCTCATGCGCACCGACGTGCTGGCCGGTATGGCCTCGGCAGTCCTGGTGATGTTCGCCATCATGGTGGCCTCGGCCGCGACCCTGGGGAGCAAGGGGGTGACCACCGTCCAGACCGCTCAGCAGGCGGCGGAGGCACTTCGGCCCATCGCGGGGAGGCTGGCCAGCCTGCTGTTCACCTTGGGGATCGTGGGGACCGGCCTGCTGGCCGTCCCGGTGCTGGCGGGCTCGACGGCCTTCGCCCTGTCCGAGGCCTTCGGGTGGCAGGAGGGCCTGGGCCGGAAGTTCAGTGGGGCACGCAAGTTCTACGTGGTGATCGCGGTCGCGATGCTCGTCGGCCTGGTCATGAACTTCGCCGGCGTCGACCCCATCCGGGCCTTGTACTTCGCCGCCATCCTCAACGGCGTGGCCGCTCCCCCGCTCATCCTGCTCATGTTGATCCTGTCGAACCACGAACCGACCTGCGGCAAGTGGACCGGGCAACGATGTTCCAACGCGCTCGTCGGGCTGGCGTTGGTGTTGATGACCGCCCTACCGATCGCCTACCTGGTCCTCTAGGCCACCAGGGTGACCGGGATGTCCACGACGTGGATGGGTTTGCCGTCCTCGGCGCTCGACTCGTACACGCGGATCGTGCCGGGCTGGGTGGTGTCGACCGTGAACGAGACGGCCTTGGAGAAGGTCCCTCGGCACCCAGTTCCGCAGCTCGCGGTGGTGAACGTCCGGACGATCGGCTTCTCCGCCGAGTCCAGGATGTCGATGCTGACCGTGGCCTCGAACACATCGGCGTTCCCCTCGATGCTGACGGGGCTGGAGACCTCGTCGCCGGACCGGGGGCTCGTGACCACGATCGCGGGCTTCGGTGTCGGTGAGCTCGAGATCGTGGGCGAGGGCGAGCCGGTCGCACCGGCGCCGGACTGGGACCCAGACGAGCACGCCACCATTGCGACCGCGACGACGAGGAAAGCGACGAGCGGGGAACGGTGCCTCATGTACTCATTCCGACGCCGGGTTGACCCGGAAAGGTTCCAGCCGGTATCAGTGACGGGCCATCTGGCACTGGAGGCTCGGTGATCGGAGATCGCGCGACCATCCTGTTCTTCCCTGAGGGGGCATATGGACCGACCAATAACTGTATAGGCATCGGCAACATCCTGAAGGCTCGGGGTCATCGGGTGGTGTTCGTGGTCGAGGAGTCCTTCGCCGGGACCCTGGAGGCACGGGGATTCGAGGAGGCGCACATGCGGCTGCAACCTCCCTCCGAGGTGGAAGAGGTGCCGGGGCAGTTCTGGAAGGACTTCATCCGTCACACCGCGCCCGAGTTCCGAAAGCCGACCATCGAACAGATCGAGACGTTCCTCAAACCGACCTGGCAGGCCCTGATCGACGGGGCGATGTTCGTCGATGACCGCCTGGCCCAGATCTTCGACGAGCTCAGGCCCGACGCCATCGTCGAGGACAACGTCGTGGCGTTCGCCGCCATCCCCTCCTCCGGTCGGCCGTGGGTCCGTATCACATCGTGCAATCCCCTCGAGTTGAAGGATCCCGGGATCCCGCCCGTGTTCTCCGGCCATCCAGCCGAGGACCCGAGCGGCTGGGACCCGTTCTGGTCCGAGTACGACCGGGTCCTCGGCCCACAGGTGGCCGAGTTCGACGGGTGGCTCCGGGACCGTGGCGCCCCCGAGCTCCCCGGCCCTCGCGATTACCTGTGGGAGTCCCCGTACCTCAACCTGTATGTCTACCCGGAGGAGGCCGACTACCCCAGGGTCCGGCCACTCCCTCCGACCGTCCATCGCCTCGACGCCTCGGTGAGGTCGACCGAAGAGACGTACCGGGAGCACGAGCAGCTGGGCCGTCGGGGCGGCCTGGTCTATCTGTCGCTCGGATCGCTCGGCTCCGCGGACGTCGACCTGATGCAACGCCTGGTGGACGTGCTGGCCAAGACGCCCCATCGGTACATCGTGAGCAAGGGGCCCCAACATGAGCTGATCGCGCTGGCGGACAACATGGTCGGGGCCGAGTTCCTCCCCCAGCCGGCCATCCTGCCCCAGGTCGACCTGGTCATCACCCACGGAGGCAACAACACGGTCACCGAGTGTTGGTACTTCGGGAAGCCGATGCTCGTCCTTCCCCTGTTCTGGGATCAATACGACAACGCCCAGCGGGCCGACGAGCTGGGACTGGGCGTGCGGCTGCAGACCTACGATTTCCAGGACGAGGAGCTGACGGGAGCCATCGACCGGCTTCTGGCGAACGAGTGGCTGACCTCGGAGCTGTCCCATCTCTCTGCCAGGCTGCAGAGCAGCCCCGGAACCATTCGGGCGGCCGATCTGATCGAACGTCTGGCCCGGACCGGCGAGCCGGTCACGGAGGGTTAGATCACATCCTCAGCCGTTGTTGCCCTTCCCGTCGGACTGGCCCTTGGCCTTGCCGTTGTTGTCCTTGCCACCGCCGGTCGGCGAGCCAGAACCGTCGGCCCCGGTTGAGCCGGATCCGGAGCCGTCTCCGCCGCCCGACCCCCCGGAGCTCGTGGAGTCAGATCCGCCCGACCCCCCGGAGCCGGATCCGCCGGTTCCGCCTGCGCCGGCTGAGGCTGTTCCCCCCGACCCACCTCCCGCCGCGGCCGCATCGGTTCCGGACGGGTCGCCGCCATCACTCTCGGCGCTCCCGGGCCGATGGAGCAGCGCGTTCACCAGCGCGGGGGCCTGCGGGTTCTCCTTGCACTTCGCCAGCACCCCCGCGATGGCCTGCGTGAGGCCGTGGTCCCGGTGAGCCAGGGCGGCGATGGATTGGGCACACGCATGAGGTTTGGCGGCGGGAGGTGATCCCGCCGCCTCATCGGCGACTGTGAGCGGCGAGCCAGCCGAGAGCACGGTAGCCGTCCGTGAAGGGCTGGCCATCGCCAGGCTGGCGCCGATGACCATCCCGAGCACGAGCATGGCCGGGAGGGCTCCGCGATTGGAGAGCTTGGACATCTGAAATGGTTTTCGGCTGAACGCACCCGACTTCTGGAGTGGCGGTCTAGACAAAGATGGCTAGCCGGCCCGGCCGGATGCCCCTCGGATGGCCCTCCACACCCGTTCTGGCGAACAGGGCATGTCGATGTGACGCACGCCGAGATGTGACAGGGCGTCCACTACCGCATTCTGGACGGCGGGGGCCGAGCCGACCGTCGCTGCCTCGCCGATGCCCTTGGCCCCCAGCGGGTTGAGCGGGGTAGGGGTCTCGGTCTGGGAGCAGGCGAACCCAGGAAGCTCTGCGGCGCTCGGCATCAGGTACGAAGCGAGGTTGGAGGTGAGCGGGGTTCCGAGCTCGTCGAACTCCACGGACTCGTACAGGGCCTGGGCGATCCCTTGAGCCAGGCCGCCGTGGATCTGTCCCTCGACGAGCATCGGGTTCAGGATGCGGCCACAGTCGTCGACGGCCACGTGACGCACCGGCCGGACGCCGCCCGTCTCCAGGTCCACCTCGACCACGGCCACATGCGCCCCGAAGGGGAACGTCGACCCTCGTTGCTTGAACCTCCCCGACGCGGAGAGCCCGGGGTCCAAGCCATCGGGAAGGCGGTGGGGGTCGGTGGCAGCCGCGGCGAGCTCACTCCACGTGAGCGCCCGCTCGGGTGCCCCGGCGACGCCGATCCGGCCATCCTCATGCTGGACGATGTCCTCCTTCCCCACCTCGAGGAGGTGTGCGGCCAGGCGGGCGCCCTTGTCCATGACGGCCTGGCTGGCGTTCCACACGGCCGATCCCCCGATCTGGAGCGACCGTGACCCGTAGGTGCCCTCACCGCTCGGCACCACTTCCGTGTCGGAATGCACCACCCGGACGCGGCTCATCGGGATGCCCAGGACGCCCGACGTGATCTGGGCAAGCGAGGTCTCGTGGCCCTGCCCGTGGGGCGAGATGCCGGTGAGCACGGTGGCCGAGCCGTCCAGATGCACCTCGACCGAGCCGAACTCTCGGGCGAACCCCGTGATCTCGACGTACGTGCTGAGGCCGATCCCCAGCTGGATCCTGTCCCCACGGCCTCGTCGCGCGGCCTGCTCCTCCCGCAGTCGCTCGTACCCGCTCAGCCGGAGGGCGCCGTCGAGCGCCCGCCCATAGTCGCCGACGTCGTACGTGGTCCCCACGGCGGTGGCGTGGGGAAACGCATCGGGCGGGATCAGGTTGCGGCGACGAACCTCGGCGGCATCGAGCCCGAGCTCGGTTGCCAGCAGGTTCATGCTCCGTTCCAGAAGGGCGGTCGCTTCGGGGCGGCCGGCTCCCCGGTAGGGCCCGACGGGCGTCGCGTTCGTCACCACCGATCGTACCCGGCACGCGATCCGGGGGATCCGGTACACGCCGGACAGCATCATGTGCGTGGTCGGGGGGAGATAGGTGGCCGTGGGGTAGGCCCCCATGTCGGCCAGGATATCCACGCGCAGGCCGACGATCGTCCCGTCGCGTCTCGCCCCGAGCTCGACGTCGTGGGCCTGCCCACGGCCGTGCGTCATGTTCACCATGCTCTCCGAGCGGGTCTCCTTCCACCGTACCGGCTGGCCGAGGCGAACCGCGGCGGCCGCGCAGACCAGATACTCGGGATACACGGCCAGCTTGGCCCCGAATCCGCCACCGACGTCGGGTGCGATGACGCGGACCCGGTCCTTCGACAGGCCGAGCCACTCGGCCAGGTCGTTTCGGATGTCGAACGGCGCCTGGGTGGAGACCCAGACGGTCAGTCGGCCGTCGTCCTCGGGTACGACGAGGATGGCGTTCGTCTCCATGGGGACCGGCGCGACCCGGTGGTTCTCGAAGCGGGCCCGGACCACCACGTCCGCCCCCGCAAGCACGTCGGCTTGCCACTCCGTGTCGAACCCGTCGGCGAGGTTCGATCCCGCTTCGGGGAACAAGAGCGGTGCCCCGTCGGCCAGGGCCGCCTCGGATCCCACCACCGCAGACAGCGGCTCGTACTCGACCTGGACGCTCTCGGCAGCGTCCTGGGCCTGCCCCGGCGATTCGGCCAGGACCACCGCGATGGCCTCGCCGACGAAGCGAACCCTGTCCCGGGCCAGCACCTGCCGCTCGAACGGGCCGCTCACGCTGCCCGACGGGGGCTGGGGCGCGAGGTCGAGGTCGGCTGCGGCAAGGACTGCGGCGACCCCCGGCATGTGGCCCGACGCCGACACGTCCACGTTCACCACCCGTGCATGAGCCATCATGGACCGGACGAACGAGGCGTCGAGTGCACCCTCGGCATCTACGTTGTCGGTGTATCGGCCTCGGCCCCGAATGAACCGGGGGTCTTCGGTGCGAAGCACGACGCTGCCGAAGATGGAAGTGGACATGCCGGCCCATGCTAGAGGAGGCGGACGATGAGACGACGGACGAACGTGCGGGGGTGGATCCGGGTGGCCGCGGTTACGGTGCTGTCTGCGGCGCTCGCCTGGTCGCCGGCAGCGCCCGCGCAGGGAGCGCCGGCCATCCGGGCCAGACTCGTCGTGGGGAGCCTGAGCGTGCCGACCGCGTTCACCTTCGGGCCGGGAAACCGGATCTGGTACGTGGAGAAGGCCACCGGGCAGATCCGGACCCACGACCTCGGAACCGGGTCCGACACGCTCTTCGCCACGGTCCCCGGCGTGAACGCGGAGGGCGAGCGGGGGATGCTCGGGATCGCACTCGACCCCGGGTACCCGACCGACCCCTCTGTCTTCGTCTACGCCACCCGCTCGGTCTCCGGGGCCCTGCGCAACCAGATCCTTCGGTTCACCGATTCCGGCGGGACGGGAACCAATCAGACCGTGATCTTCAGCGCGCCGGCTTCCTCCAGCCCGTACCACAACGGCGGCAGGATCCTGTTCGGCCCCGACGGGATGCTCTACGCGATCGTGGGCGAAGGGCACGATGCCGGCAACGCCCAGGACATCACCCGGAACAACCGGGGGAAGATCCTTCGGATGACGCCGTCGGGGGGCGTCCCCTCCGACAACCCCTTCGCCAACAGCCGGATCTTCGCCTACGGGATCCGAAACTCCTTCGGCTTCGCGTTCGATCCCCAGAAGCGCCGGTTGTGGGAGACGGAGAACGGTCCCTCGTGCAACGACGAGCTCAACCTTATCCGTAAGGGAGGCAACTACGGATGGGGGCCGAACGAGACGTGCAGCGGCTCGTCGCCAGTCAATACGAACCAGGACGGTCCGAACCCGATCATGCCGAAGAGGTGGTACACGCCCACGATCGCCCCGACCGGAATCGCGTTCTGCCAGGCTTGCGGACTCGGCTCGCGGAACAGTGGCAGGTTGTTCTTCGGCGCGTACAACACCGGTGCGATCAGGGTCGTCACGCTGAACGCACGGCGAACCGGCGTGACCGGCCAACGGATCGCGTACACCCATCCGTCCGGTGTCCTGTCGATGGAGGTCGGCCCGAGCGGGGTCCTGTATTTCAGCGACTCCGATGGGATCTACAAGCTCGTGCGGTCCTGACCGGCCCCGAGCCGGGGGGCCTTCCCCCTCACCGCGGTCGGCGGTACGCTGCCTGAAGGAGCATCCGGCCGGTTCCCGGATGAGAGCGGACGATGAACATCGGACGGCCCAAACGGGTCTTCGAGGTGGAGCCGATCTCGATCCCGGTACCCGAGATCCTGCCGGAGCCCGAGTCGGAGCCGGTTCCCCAGGCGGAGCCCCTCCCCGCACCAGAGCCCGTCCCCACCACTGAGCCCACCGCTCCCTCGCCGTGAGTCAGAAGCTTCTCGAGGCCGGCATCCGGCCCGAGGGCCGGGCCCTCCCCGAACCGATCATGGGCTGGCGGGTCTGGACGCTTCACTCGAACCGTTGGCACACCGAGCTTCGGATGCATCCAATCGCCGAAAACGCCCCGCCGTGGCCGCCGCTGGAGCCGGCCCGCGCAGGGTGCACGCGCCGGCGTCGGCACCGGGGGCCGGAGCCCACCTGCACATGCGGGCTCCACGCCACCCGGGATCCCGACATGCTGCACCGGGCCCGGAACCCCTCGGTGGTCGGCACGGTGGCGCTGTGGGGCCGAGTGGTCGAGCACGAGCTCGGCTATCGGGCCGAGTTCGCATACCCCCAGCGCCTGATGCTCGTCTGCCACCTTTGCTTTTGGCTGTGGGGCCCCAACCGATCTGCGGCGCGCGAGGTGGTGAGGCTGCGTGGAGGCCGGCTGGTGCCGTTGTGTGACGAGCACCTTCGGTTGTCACGTCGGTACGGTTATCCGTCGCGGCGATTCGCTGGGGCGAATGAGGTGGAGGTCGCGCTCCTGTCCACGTACGCCGTGGACCTGTTGCGGGTCTAGCGCTCCCGGGCCTCGTCCTCGCTGCCGGAGAGGCGATGGCGTGCCGCAGCCGCCCGGGCAAGTCGCTCCCTGAGTGAGAGTCCCCCGGAAGGGACGGCAGCGGCGGGCTCTTCCGGTGCTGCAGGCTCTGGCGGCGCCCCAGGCGCATCCGGCTCGACCACGCGCTTCCTTCCCTTGGCCCGTGACAGCCGGGTGGCGATCGTCTCCTCCTCGGACGCGCCGTTCCCCGGAGCTTCCTTCGCCGAGGCTTCCTCGACGTCCTCCACGGCTTGAAGTGGGCGCACGCTCGATTCCACCCTGGCCCGCTTGGAAGCGGTGGCCAGCTCGTGCTGGGCGTTGGCAAGAGCCTCTTGGGCGCGTTGCAGCTCGGAGACGTCCTGGCGTCGCTGAGCCTCGAGCTCCTTCACCCTTGTGGCGAGTTGGGCGGAACGTTCGCCATCCTCTGCTCCAGCGGTTGCGGGTGAGCCGGCCGCCAGCACTCGCTGGAGCTCCTCAGCGAGCTTCGTTCGTTCCTGTTCGATCTCCAGGAGGCGGACATCGGCCTGTGCGGCTCGCTGCTCGGCCTGCCGCTGACCCCCTTCGAGCTGCGTCATGCGCTCCTCTGCCTGCTTCGTCACCGCCTCGAGCTGAGCAACCCGTTGCTCGGCCGCAACGGCCCGACGTTCGACCTCTCCGCCCCCCGCCTCAAGCTGTTCGATGCGAGCGTTCGCCTGTGCCAGTTGCTCGGTCGCCTGTCCGGCGCGCTCGAGGGCCTGGGCAACCTTCTCGTCGGCCTCCCGCGCCCTGTCCTCGGCCTGGCGCAACAACTCCTCGGCCTGCCCAGCCCGCTCCTCCGCCTGCCGAGCCCGGTCCTCGACTTTGGCCATCTGATCGGCGGCCTCGGCGTGCGATCCCGCGTCCTTCGTCTTCGAGCCTTTCCGGCCCTTCTGGCCCGCGATCTCCTCCTTCGCCCGGTCCAACTCCTCGGAGGCCGCCTTGCGCTCCTCCTCGAACTGCCGAGCCGCCGACTCCAGCGATGTGGCCTTGGCATTGGCGTCCGCCAGCGCCGCCTCGAGCTCGGCCACCCGCGCCTGGAGCTCCTCGTCGGCACCCGAGAGAGTGCCGCCGCCTTCGCCCGTTTCTGCGGACCCTCGCTCCTCGAGCTCGCGCTCCAGCCGCGACACGTCGGCGGCCATCCGATCCCGCTCGGCCTCCAGCGCCGCCACGCGCCGAGCGACCGCCTCATCGCCCCCCTTGGCCCGTTTGGGGGATTTCGCCGCCGCCGTCATGAGCTCCAACTGCTCGTGGGCCGAGACCAGCCGCTCCGCGATCTGTCGCTTGTCTCGCTCTGAGGCAGCCGCCCGCTGCTCAGCCGTACGCAGCGACTCCTCCACCGCTTCCAGCCTCTTCTCCAGCTCCTTCTGCACTCGGGTGGCCCCGCCTTGGGCGAATCCCGGTGCCGGTCGGGCACCGTCCTGAGGTGAGACTTTGAATCGCCCCGCTGCGCGCCGGGCCAGGACCGAACCGACCAGCATGAGGACCGCGATCAGGATCAGCACGCCGATGGCCAGTTGGATCGGCCTCCACAGCCGGTGGGCGGCGGCCTCGATGGCCGGATACCGCTGGTCCACTTCGACCACCGCCGCGGCCTTGGGCTGGCTTTGCAGGCGGAGCGCCGCGAAGGTCACATACAGACGCTCGCTCGACCCGGCCAACCCGCTCGGCACCGCGGCCTCGGGTTCGGTGATGAGGCTGGCGACGCCGCCCGAAGATCCCGTCCGAAACTGGGGGCTCCCGATCTGGGCCACACCGATCTCGTCGTCGGCGTCGGTGGAGAACACCAGGGTGCCGTTGAGGTTGAAGATGCGGACGCGGAGGACCCGATCGTCCTTCAAGACGTGGTCCCTGACGTCCTTCAGGAGCGCCTTGAAGGCGTCTCCCTGGATCGGCTTCGACACCTGCGTCGTGGTGAGCTCCGAGAGGGGCTTCCTCGTGGTGTCGCCAACCGCCCGTGCCTGGGCCGCCCGCTGTTGGTCCCCCACCGAGCTGTAGGCGAACATGAACGAGAGGGCCATCGCGCCGCCGAGCGCCACGACGGCCAGGGCCCATCCGACCCGGCTCATGCGGGAGCTCGTCAGCTTTCGGATCAATCCCATGGGCGCGCCATCCCCGGGGCTTGGCGGTCGGCACGGCGAGCCGAGCCCTCATTGAGCCTTCGGCTGGGACGGGAGGGTCCTTGAACCTCAGGCCGGGGAAGGTGGCCGAACGGCCTACGTCGGCCAGGCGGCGGGCGGTTAGCCATTCAGGAGGCCGGCCACCACGTTGATGAGCATGGCCACCACCCCGGTGCCGAACACGTACGAGAGGAGCGCGTGTCGGAAGGCAGTCGAGCGGATGTCCTTCATCGTGACGGCCGTGTCGGACACCTGATAGGTCATCCCGATGGTGAAGGCGACGTACGCGAAGTCCAGGTAGGTCGGGGTCTGGTCGTCGTTGAAGTCGATGCCGCCGCCGTTGGCGAAGTAGAGCCTTGCGTACCGCAACATGAAGACGATGTGGACGGCTCCCCAGGACAGGATGACGCTCATGGTCCCGATGGCCGAGATGAACACCCGGGAACTGGCGCTCTCGCCGGACGCCTTGAGGAGTGTAAGGGCGACACCCAGAAGGCTCGCCGCGCTGGCAGTGATCAGGATGAGGTCCGCAGTGGCCCTGGAGTCGTCCTCTCTCGTGGCGAACGCTGCCGTGGCCTCGCCGTCCATTCGTCCAACGCTCAGCCACACCGAGGCGATGAACACGGCGGCCGCAGCGCTCCATCCGATGAGGGAGGCGACCTGCCACGGCGTGAGGAGGCTCGCGATGCCGAAGGCCAGGACGCCCGCCGCGCAGGCCAACAGCACGCGCGTCCCCGCTGAGATGTGCGAGCGCTTGACGCGGCCCTGGTCGTCGCTTCCGGCCCTGCTCGCCACCGGGAAGACCTTACGCCCGATCGAGATCGGCTCTGGGATGGTCGGAAAGCATCTTCCGCAGGTGCGGTGGGCGTCACGGGGGCCGCGCCAAGCGGCCCCCGTGACGCTCGTGGTGTCAGCCCACCGACTGGAAGTAGTTGTTCGCCATGTAGTCGGCGACGTTCCTGCCGAGCTCGGCCGCCTGCACGTCGGCGGTGCGGAAGTGGAGCCCGGCCCAGATACGGGCGTCGATGATCTCCGCGAGCGCCTGCGAGAAGCTGCTGAAAGTGCGCGTGCGGGGATCGGTTGGAAGAAGGAGGGTCGAAGCGCTCGTGATCTGGTAGCCCCCCTCGGGCGCGTCGGTGCCGAAGAACATCTCGAGCACGCGGAGGTGCGCCCCGTCGTGGCAGAGGTGCCCGGACGGGTGCTCCGGGTATGGCGCCGTGATGAGCGCCGTCCACGTCGGGTCGGGCTCCGTCGCCGGGTTTCCGTCCTCTGCCGCCCGAGGAATCGCGTTCCACGGCCGCCAGAAGTCCCAGTAGTACTTGTCGTTCCAGCAATTGATCGCCGTGTCCGCCGCGCTCAGGTTCTGCATCGCGAACAGACGGGCGCTGTCGACGACGTCGACATTCTCACGTGCGACGAGGTCGCGGGCGACCGCGTTCCAGCTCGCAACGGGCGTGCTCTGCCACCAGCGGGCGATGTACGTCTGCTCGGGCGTGCGGGCAGTACTGTTCACTGACCCGAGCGCCTTGACCTCGTTGAAGTCCGCCGCCCACTGGGCGCTGTCGAGTGCCGGCGGGCCCGCCGTGCGGAACTGCGATGAGCTCAGCATGAGGAACGGCCTGACCCCGCCGACCCACGGGGTCGGGTCCAGCATCTGCGTCCCGTCCGGGTTTAAGAGCGGCCACCAGTGCCCGGGAGCGGTGTTCGGCACCCACTGCGATGGCCCGAACCGACCGTCGTTCTGACGTGCGGCGATCATCGCATCGGCGGCCGCATTTCCCGCCGCTATCCCCTGTGTCTTGAACGGCGAGTCCACTATCGCGGCGAGCGAGGCTGCGTACTTATCGGCGAGGGACTGCAGCACGCTCTCCCTGGTCGGGAACGGGATCCTCTCCGGCACCGTCGACACGATGTTGGAGAGAACCCTGTACGCCGCGGTCGCCACAGCCGCTTCCTTCGAGGCCATCGAAGAGAAACGCCTCTTGAGCAGATACGGCCGGTGATGAATCGGCTCGATCGCGTTGACCGCATCGTAGACGGCACCTTGCGTCATCCCCATATGGATCGCGGCAGCCGGCGGTGCTCCCCCCGCCGGGCCGGGGAGCGTGACGAGCGTGTTCACCGCGATCAGGTTCCACTCCGTCACGGCATTGCCGGCGGCCTGTCCTTGAGCCGGAGCGGAGAGACCGCCCAGCACGACGACTAGCGTGACCGCAGCCGCGATGAAGACTCGGATGGATTTCATGACTCCCCCCCTTCTGCGCCGACCAGAGGTCTAGACGCGTGTCGTTCCGTGGGGGGGACCTCCCCGCCGTTTCGCTTGGTATATCCCTAATGCATCGAAGGCCTCAGGCGCAAGTCCGCGAAAGCGGATAGGGCAGGACCTGGCACCCCTCCATCGCTGCTGCGAGCGCAGGCGGTGGGATGCCTATGGGGTTCGGATGCGTGTGCTCAGACGCTCGACCAGCGCAATCTCCAGCGGCCCGCCCCTTGGGGCGCCCTCCCGCTCGTCGACCTCGTACCAGCGGATCTCGGGCGGCGTGCCCACATAGCGCGGGAGGAGGTGGAGATGGAAGTGTGGGACGTGGGTCCCGATAACGGCCGCGAACGCTCGTTCCACGGGCTCACTCTCCCGAAGCGCCTTGCTGAGCTGCGCCGCGACGGCGCCGATACGGGCGGCCTCTGCCTCTTCCAGATCCCCGAAATGATCAACGTGGCGCTTCGGCGACACGAGCAGGTGCCCAAGGTAAGGGGTCAGATCAGCGTCGAGCGGGGGCATGTGGAACGCGAAGACGACCTCATCATCAACGAGCGATCCGCCGGGAACGTTGATGTCCCCCGCGATCTCACGACACACGCGGCAGTCCTCGTCTGCCACGGCCGGAGTGTAATCGAGTGGAGACGAGCGGACTCGAACCGCCGACCCCCTGCTTGCAAAGCAGGTGCTCTACCGGCTGAGCTACGTCCCCATGTCTACCGAGTTTGGCACAGATGATGTCTCCATGGCAGGCGCCTAATCACCAGCGCGGACACTGCAGACGGAACTATCCTGGTCTCGTCAAATGGCGGGCGCCAGGATAGTGGTGGGGACGGCCAGTGACGGCTCGGGTTCGGGACGGCTGGATCCACGGGGAGCTCCCCGGACCGAAGGGGCGAACGTACCAGGTCGAGCGGGAGCCACGCCATGACGTCTCCCTCGTCCGCCTGGCCATCCCCAGACCGAACCTCGTCCTGCACACCACGCAGGCTCCCGACCTGAAGGAGCGATACAAGACCTGGGGCTTTCCCCCGCAGTTCGGCGTGGGGGATCACCGGATCGTCCAGCTCTTCCCGGTCTGGGCCCAGGGGAAGGCCTCCAAGG
>JBIOXZ010000009.1:0-23940 GCA_044869895.1 Actinomycetota bacterium
ATACGCCGGAGCGCATCGTCGGCCTTGATCCGCCGCGTCGCCTCGTAGCCATCGATGCCAGGTAACTGGATGTCCATCAGGATGAGGTCGGGCGTGCGCGCTCTGGCGGTCGCCACGCCGTCCTCGCCCGTCGTGGCCTCGATGATCTGGTAGCCGGCGTTGCGCAGTAGATCGCGCAAGATGCGCCGGTTGTCTTCGTGATCGTCGACGACGAGGATCGTGCGCGGGGTCGTCACCATCGCGCTCCGACGCCACCCAGCTGTGCTTCGACCCGGACGGGCATCGTAATACCGGCCCTCCCGAGCACATGCATCGAGCGCTCCCAGCGCACCGGGGAGATCACGTGCCGGGACAAGCCATCGCGGAGCGCGGCCGGATCGCCGACGAACCGTCCGGAGACGTTGGCCACGATGGGGAACCGGGGCTCCCGGAACTCCAGCCCCGCCAGGGCGGCACGGATCGGTTCCACCGCCAGTTGCATGAGCGGGGAGTGGAAAGCCCCGGCGACCTTCAGTCGGATGGCTTTCACGCCCCGGCTCCTCGCGGCCTCCTCGGCCCGCTCGATGGCGCGCACCGATCCCGACAAGACGACCTGGTTCGCGGCGTTCTCATTGGCGACAGCGAGGACATCGCCGCGGCCGGCCGCCTCACAGATATCCGTGGCCTCGGTCGGTCCGACTCCGATCAGCGCGGTCATCGTTCCGGGCCGCTTCTCGGCCGCCGCCTGCATGGCGCGTCCCCGCGTGATCACCGCCTCCAGCGCCGTCGCGAGGTCGAGGACGCCGGCGGCGACCAACGCGGCGAATTCGCCGAGCGAGTGGCCGGCGGCGGCACCGAACGTCACCCCGTCGGCCTCCAGGACCTTGCTCGCCGCGACATCGCACGCGAGGAGCGCCGGCTGGACGAACTCCGTCGTGGACAGGGCCTGATCGTCGCGGCAGCCGGCGACCACATCGCGGGCCATCGCTTCCGATGCTTCCTGAAGCACCGACTCGCCGGCCGGATGCACGGTCCACGCGTCGGCCATGCCGAGAAACTGAGATCCCTGTCCGGGAAACAGGATGGCTATCGCCATCGCGCCACTTCCCCCGCGCGAGCGATGATCATCGGCACCTGTGACCCTACTCCCAGGTCGGGGGTTACGGCACCCCGGCGTCGCGCTGCGTCCCGTGCCTGGGTTGCCACCTCAGGGCTCCTCCTGTAGAACAGGGCGCGAATCCTATGGCCGAGAGGGTTCAGCGGAGACTTCTCACGCCAGAGCGCAGGCGAGGGCTTGGCGCCGAAGGCGTTTTTGGGTTCCTAGGGCAGGACATGGCTGTCGACCTGGGGACGGCGAACACGCTCGTCTACGTTCGGCGGAACGGGATCGTGTTGAACGAGCCCTCCGTGGTCGCCGTGAACACACTCACTGGGGCGATCGTCGCGGTCGGTAACGAGGCCAAGCGGATGATCGGCCGAACGCCGAGCCACATCCAGGCCGTTCGCCCATTGAAGGACGGCGTGATCGCCGACTTCGACGTCACGGAGAAGATGCTTCGGTACTTCATCCAGCGGGTCCATAAGCGCCGTCTCCTGGCCAAACCGCGAGTGGTCGTGTGCGTTCCCTCCGGATGTACCGGTGTCGAGCAGCGCGCCGTTGAGGAAGCGACGATCGCCGCTGGCGCACGACGCGCGTACATCATCGAGGAGCCCATGGCCGCTGCCATCGGCTCTGGGCTCCCCATCCACGAGCCCAGTGGCAACATGATCGTGGACATCGGCGGCGGGACAACCGAGGTTGCGGTGATCTCGCTCGGTGGGATCGTCACCAGTACCAGCCTTCGGATCGGCGGCGACGAGCTGGATGAGGCGATCATCAGCTACGCGAAGAAGGAGTACTCACTCCTGCTTGGGGAGCGAACATCCGAAGCGATCAAGCTCGCCGTGGCGTCGGTGTATCCGATGCAGGAGGAGCTGATCGCGGAGATCCCCGGCCGCGACCTGGTGAGCGGCCTGCCCAAGACCATCCAGATCTCCGACAGCGAGATCCGCCAGGCCATCGACGAGCCGGTGTCGGCGATCATCGATGCCATCAAGGCCACGCTCGACCGGACGCCGCCCGAGCTCGCGGGCGACATCATGCACAAGGGCATCATGCTCACCGGCGGGGGCGCCCTGCTGAGGGGTCTGGACAAGCGACTCCGACACGAGACAGGGATGCCCGTCCGCATCGATGAGAACCCACTGTCTTCCGTGGCCATCGGGTCCGGCCGGTGCCTGGAGGAGTTCGAGGTGCTCCAGCGGGTCCTGGTGAGCCCGTCCCGCGGGTAGCGGGATGGCCCTCCCGACCAGAGCGCGAAGCGCGAGGCTGGTGGTGGTGGTGCTCGTCTCCGTGTCGCTCCTCACGATCACCGTCGACTACCGGGAGGGAAACAGCGGTCCACTGGCCAGCCTGGGACGGACCGCGCTCATGGTAATCAGCCCGCTGCAGGAGGTCGTGTCCAAGGTCACGCATCCGATCGGCAACTTCTTCTCCACCCTGGTCCGCCTGCCCGCCATCCGGGAGGAGAACGAGGATCTGAAGGATCGCCTTGCCGAGTTCGAGTCGCGGGAGGCCAGAGAAACCAGCCTCGAAGCGCGCCTTCACGAGCTTGAAGGACTGCTCGATGTGACCCAGAGCCTCGGTCCGAACGTGCGAACCACGGCGGCTCAGGTGATCGCCAGCGGCGTCTCGAACTTCGAGTGGACGATCATCATCAACAAGGGTTCGAACCAGGGGATCAAGCTCGACCTGCCGGTCGTCGCGAGCGGCAAGCGCCTGGTGGGACATGTCGTCCGTGTCGCGCCCGACTCCTCGATCGTGCAGCTGATGGTGGATCATGATTCCGCGGTCGCGGGTCGATTGGAGGTCTCCAAGACCACCGGCTTGCTCATCGGTCAGGGCGACCAGGACATGAAGATGGGGCTGGTGGACGCGGACACTGAGGTCCAGGCGGGGGAACAGGTCGTCACGGCCGGGTACCGGATCCCGGGCGGAGCCCAGAGCCTGTATCCGCCCGGCATCCTGATCGGAACGGTCTCGCGCGTGGTTCCCGACGTCGCCGCCCTCGAGAAGTTCATCACGGTCGCGCCGGCCGTCGACTTCTCGAGCCTGGACATCGTCTTGGTGGTCCTTTCGAGTGGGTCGAGGTAGCCTGGCCCGTGCGCCGGTTCCTCACGCTTGCCGTGGTGATCGTGACGGCGTTGCTGCTACAGACGACGGTATTCGCCGACATCCGCCTGCTCGGCGCTCGCCCGGAGCTCATGTACCTCCTGACGATCGTGTTCGCCATGCTGGAGGGACCGTCGTCCGGCGCGATCACCGGCTTCGCCGGGGGAATGGCTCAGGACTTCCTGTTGAACGAACCCAAGGGCATCACCGCGCTCACGCTCACCCTGGTCGGCTACGCGGTGGGCCTGCTCCGCCAGTACGTCGTCAGCCCATCGCCGGTGCTTCCGGTCGTCGTCGTGGCATGTGGGACCTTCTGCGGGGTCCTGTTCTACGGACTCGTGTCCTTCTTGCTCGGACAATTCGACAGCACCGCCCTGTACCTGTTCCGGGTGGCCGGGCTCTCGGCCGTGTACAACGCCATCCTGACCCCACTCGTCTACCCCGTCCTTCGACGGGCGGCCGAGGCCTCGCGGTCGCGACGGGTGGTGCGGTGGTGACGCAACGGTGACCGAGGGGCGGACCGGGCTGCGACTGAAGGTGTTCGCCGCGCTCGTGGCGTTCATGTTCGCGGCGCTCACCACGCGGCTGTGGTTCCTCCAGGTGCTGGCATGGGATCAGTACCGCGATGAGGCCAAACAGAACTCCGTGCGCCTCTTGGACGTCCCCGCGCAGCGAGGACGGATCCTCGATGACAACGGCAACCTCCTCGTGACGAACCGGCTCAGCCTGGTCGTCACGGTGAACAAACAAGAGGCCGGGTCGCGCTTGGAAGACGAGCTCTACTGGCTGTCCAAGCTGCTCGACGTGCCGGCGGACGAGCTCGCCTCCCGGGTCGAGGACCCCCGATACTACGTGTTCCAGCCCGTCCCGGTCGAGGCCGACGTCGGCAAGCGCATCGAGTTCTACATCAGAGAGCATGTACGGCAGTTTCCCGGCGTCTCGGTCATCCGGGAGCCCGTCCGGGTCTACCCGGAGGGGGACCTCGCGGCCCACGTGCTCGGGTACCTCGGGCAGGTCAACGAGGAGCAGCTGAAGCAGGAAGCCTTCGCCGATTATCGCCCGGGCGACGAGGTCGGCGTCACCGGCGTCGAAGCCGCGTACGAGCGCTTCCTGCGGGGGACGGAAGGCGTCGAGAAATACCGGGTCAACTCGGCCGGCCAGAACCTGGGCCCGATCGGTGAACAGCTGCCCCTCCGAGGCCAGGACGTCGTGCTCACCATCGACATCAAGGCCCAGCGGATCGCCGAGGAGAGCCTGGATCTCGGCCTTCAGTACGCCCACGGGATCTACGACGAGGACACGGGACGCGACCTTGCGGCGAATGGTGGCGCCGTCGTGGTCATGGATCCTGAAACCGGCGCCATCAGGGCGCTGGCCTCCGCGCCGTCGTTCGATCCCTCGCTGTTCGTTCGAGGTATGAGCTCCGACGAGTACGAGCGACGATTCGGCGCGGCGAAGAGCTACCCCCTTCTGGATCGAGCTATCCAGGGCCTGTACCCGCCGGGCTCCACCTACAAGCCGTTCGTCCTGTTGTCCGCGCTGCGACGGGGGATCGTGTCGACCACCGACTATTACCCCTGCCCTCCTTCCTGGGCCGTGCCCGAGGACCCCCTGCACGAGGTGTTCAACAACTGGACCACGGCGAACCTGGGGTCGATCTCGCTGGCCCAGGCTCTGTACGACTCGTGCGACACGGTCTTCTACCCGATCGGGTACGAGTACTGGCGCCGGTACTACCCACCGACCGATCCGCCGGTCGAACAGATCCAGCGTGACCTCCAAGCGTTCGGGTTCGGCCGGCTCACCGATGTCGACCTGCCGTTCGAGCAGCAGGGGCGGGTTCCGGACGCGGAATGGAAGTCGGCCATCCACAAGCAGTATCCGAAGTCGTTCCCCGATGGCCAGTGGTTCCCCGGCGACTTCGTCAACATGTCGATCGGGCAGGGCGACACGCTCGTGACCCCGCTCCAGCTCGCCGCGGCCTACTCGGCCATCCAGAACGGCGGGCGGGCCTGCCCACCGCACGTCTTCGATCGGACCCAGGAGGCCGACGGCCAGGTCCTGCGCTCGTGGCATGCCCGGTGCCATCGGATCCCGTTCCTCCAAGCGCAGATCGAGTACGTCCGCCAGGCCCTGACCCAGGTTCCCGTCCAGGGAACCGCGGCCTCGGCGTTCATCGGGTTCCCCTTCTCGCAGGTTCAGGTGGCCGGCAAGACCGGGACGGCCCAGGTATTCGGCCAGCAGGACTACTCGTGGTTCGCCGCTATGACCGAGGCGCAGGGCAGGGAGTACGTCGTGGTGGCGCTGGTCGAGCAGGGAGGTCATGGCTCGAGTACCGCGGCGCCGATCGTGCGGCGGGTCATCGAGGGGCTCTACGGCCTGACGAACACCCAGTTCGTCTACGGTGGGGTGACGGACTGATGGACGTCGTCGCGACGAAGTTGTATCGGTGGGAACGGCGGCCGCTCCGGCACCTCGACCCCGTCCTACTGATATCGGTGCTCGCACTGGGGATCGTGGGCTTGATCACGATCTACTCCGCGACCCACGCCTCGCTTGTGGCTCAGGAGATCGACCCGGGGTTCTTCCTGAAGAAGCAGCTGGCCTTCGTCACGCTCGGCATCGTGGTCATCCTGGTGGCCGCGAGCTTCGACTACCGGTTCATCAAGGTCTACGCCGGCATCATCTACGTGGCGAGCATGGCCCTCCTGGTGCTGGTCCGAACACCGCTCGGCACGAACATCCGTGGGTCCCAGCGATGGTTCCAGCTGTTCGGGTTCCAGCTCGCGCCCTCCGAGCTGGCAAAGCTGGCGCTGGTCGCCATGCTTGCGGCGTTCCTCTCGCAGCTCAGATCGAGCGACCTGTCGCTGCCGGACCTGTACCGAGCGACCGCGATCGCTGCCGTCCCCGGGTTCCTGGTCTTCCTACAGCCCGACCTCGGGACATCGATCGTGCTCATGGCCATCCTGGTCGGGGTCCTGGTCGTCGCGGGAGCCAGGGCCCGGCACCTGGGGGTGCTCGCGCTCACGGCCATCGTGCTGACCTTCGGGGCGCTCCAGCTCGGCCTGGTGAAGGACTATCAGATCGCCCGACTCACCGCGTTCTTCGACCCCCAGAACGACCCGCAGCGATCCGACTACAACCGGACCCAGGCGGAGATCGCGATCGGCTCCGGCGGCCTCCTCGGCCGAGGGTACCTGAAGGGCACGCAGACGAACCTGGACTTCGTTCCGGAGCAGCACACCGACTTCATCTTCACCGTGATCGGGGAGGAGTTCGGCTTCATGGGGGCCATCTTCGTGCTGATGTTGTTCGCCCTCTTGATCTGGCGTGCGGTCAGGATCGCGCTGTTAGCCAAGGACCCCTTCGGGACGTATCTCGCGGCAGGCATCGCATCGATGCTAGCCATCCAGGTATTCGTGAACGTGGGGATGACGGTGGGGATTATGCCGATCACGGGGATCCCGCTCCCGTTTGTGTCCTACGGCGGGAGCTCGTTCCTCACGAACTGCGCGGCCGTGGGATTGCTCCTGAACATCCACATGCGACGCCTGACGTAGTCCCCGAGCGAGACCCGTTCCTCCACCTCATTCCTCGATGTCGATGGTCCACAGGAACGTGGATCCCTCCGGCCCCGAGGATTCGAGGACCACATCGCCACCCATCGACCGAGCCGCGCCGCGGGCGAGTGACAGGCCGAAGCCAAGACCCTGATGGACCCGCACGTTCAGATCCTCGACCTGCTCGAGGAAGCCGAAGATCCGCTCGCGATCGTCGGCATCGATCCCGGGTCCGGCATCCACGACCCGGACCTCCATCTCGGCCCGGCCCCGGGCCACCTGGACGGTCACCGCCGCGTCCGGTGGCGAGAACTCCAGCCCGTTCGTCACGAGCTCGCCGAGGATCCTTCGTCCGAGGACCGGGCTAAGGGTCGCCGTGAACGGACCGCCATCCGCCATCACCCGAACCCGGGGGTACGGCGAGGCCACTTCCTCGGCCAGGGCGGCCACGTCCACCTTCTCTGCCATCCCCGCGTCGATCGTGAGCTCGAACCGTTCGACCAGCCGGGCGAGGGCCTCGGAGCGCTCGACGATTCGGTCCGCGAGCTCCTGACGTTGGGCGAACGTGTCGTCGGCCTTGGCCAGGGTCTGGGCCATCCCCAGGATGACGGTGACCGGGGTGCGGAGCTCGTGGGAGAGCCGCGCCACCAGCTCGTGCCGTCGTGCGGCCCGCTCGACCAGTGCAGCGTGGGCCTGCTCGAGCTCGCGGGTCCGGCGGCGCTCCCGTTCTAGCGCCTCCGTGAGTTCCTCGATGACCGAGGGGGTGACCTCGGGCGAGAGGACACCGCCCCCCTGGGCGGCTTGCAGGACGGCGTTCAGGATCTCGTCGCCGTCGGAGTCCTTCAGGACGTACCCCGAGGCGCCGGCGACGAGCATCTCTCGGACGATGTGCTGGTCCTCGTGACCGGACAGCGCGACGATCCCGATGCCCGGATGGAGCTGCTTCAGACGGCGGGTGGTCTGGATCCCGTCCATGTCCGGCATGCGCACGTCCATCAGGACGACGTCGGGGTCGACCGTGGGGACGAGCTCCAGGGCCTCGGGCCCGGACCGCGCCTCGCCCACCACGTCCAGGTCTCCGGCGTCGAGCAGTGCGAGTAGCGACTCCCGGAATCCGGCGTTGTCGTCCACCACGACGACCCGCACTCGGCGGCCGGGGATGGGCGTCGTCTGAGTGGAGGCGCCACCGCCGTGGTCGTGCGGGCCCATGAGGGAAGTCTCGGCCACTGAGGGCCGCGAAGTATATCGGACGCCTCCCCCTTCCTGGCCGGATTCGAGCCGACAGGCCGTTAGCCACATCGGCCTAGCCCGCTGAGCAGGCGATCTACCGGTAGCCGGCCGAGGGGTTGTTATCCTGTATCCAGATTTCCCTCGCCGGACCGAGGCCGTGGGCTCCGGGACCGGGCGAGGCAGAGGTGGCGCGGGCCAGGCCCCGCCGGCTCCGGGCGATCGCCCGCAGGGCCGCGGCCGGGGCGGCCGGTGCCGGAACAGGGCGTACAGGTTGCAGGACGAGCGGCGCTTCGCTGCGCCGAATGGCTCAGAGCCATACGAGCGCGGTCGCGCTCCACGAACCACCCGAGCGATCACCGTTGATCGAGGGCGGGCTCGTGCACGTTCTCGGCCCCGGCTCGTCCCTACCCTCCGGCACTCCCGCGCACTCGAGCGAGTGGGAAGGAGTCCGAACTGATGACGGAGCACACAGAGTCGTTCCAGGCACCGGCCGCGACATCGGGGTCGGGAGACGAGGGTGCTGCGGCGCCCCGCCCACGCCGGCGACGCCGCAGCAACCGTGGGCGAGGACGGGCCGGCGCAACCGGCCTCTCCGGCGAAACGACCTCGTCGGTGACAACCGGCGAGGGCGTGGAGGGGTCGACCGCCCCCCAGCCGATCGACGGCGCCCCATCGATGGATGGTGAGGCGGCGGTCCGTCGGCGGCGACACCGGGGCGGTCGAGGTCGACGCCGGTCCGGGACGGCGGTCCCGGAAGCAACGGGGACCCAACCAGAGACGCCGCGGGACGACGAGGCGGCCTCCACCGGCGAGCCCGAAGGGATCGAGGAGTCAGGTGGCGCGAAAACGGGCGAGAGCCCGTCGGCGAAGCGTCGCCGGCGTCGCCGCCGCCGGAAAGTCGCACTCTCCAGCGCCACCGAAGGCGCCGCAGGGGCCGAAGGAACCGTCGTCGCCGAGCCGGCCGACACGAGCTCGGCGGGTGCCGACGAGGTGGAGCCCGCTCCTCAGGCGGCACGGCGACGAACCCGACGTGCGGGTTCGGCTCGGTCGAAGGCGGGCGGGACGGCCCGGCCGAAGGCCGACGCGAAGGCCGACGGGGCCGTCTCGGCCGAGGCCGGTCCGGAGCCGTCCAGGCCCCCGGGGCGCCGAACGCGACGCAAGGCGGTCGAGCCGACCGACACCGTCGTGGCCGGCCCCACTCGCCTTCGTCGAGGGCGACAAGCCGTGGGGAGAAGGCGCCGGGAGTCCACCATCGCCGCGCCGAGGGTCACCGACAAGCTGATGGTGATCACCGAACACGGCGACCGCGACCAGATCGCCATCCTGGAAGGCCGTGAACTCGTCCAGCACTACGTCACGCGAGCGGGCGCGAGGTCGATGGTCGGCAACGTGTATCTGGGCAGGGTCCAGAACGTCCTCCCGGGGATGGAGGCGGCCTTCATCGACGTGGGCAAGGGCAGGAACGCCGTGCTGTACGCCGGCGAGGTGAACTACTCGCCGGAGGACCTCGAGGGCGCGGTTCCCCGGATCGAACACGTTCTGAAGAGCGGCAACTCCGTCCTGGTGCAGGTGACGAAGGACCCCATCGGTGGCAAGGGGGCGCGGCTCACCGCGCAAATCAGCATGCCGGGTCGGTTCCTCGTGCTGGTGCCGAACTCCGACATCACGGGCATCAGCCGCCGTCTCCCGGACGAGGAGCGCAAGCGGCTCAAGCAGATCCTCCGCACGATCCGGCCCGAGGGTCACGGCGTCATCATCCGGACCGCCGCGGAGGATGCGGACGAGGAGGCCCTGGCGGCCGACCTGGCCCGTCTCCTCGAGGAATGGAAGTCCATCGAGAAGAAGGCGAAGCGGGCGAAGGCGCCGGCGATGCTGTACGAGGAGCCGGAGCTCACGGTCCGCTCCGTCCGGGACCTGTTCACCGACGAGGAGTTCCTCGAGCTCGTCACCGATTCCCCGCGCGTGTACGAGCTCGTCACCCAGTACCTCGCCGGGATCGCCCCCGACCTCCTGCCGAAGGTCCGGCTGCACCAAGACAAGCTGCCGGTCTTCGAGGAGTTCCACGTCGTGGAGCAGATCCACAAGGGCCTGGATCGCAAGGTGTGGCTGCCCTCGGGGGGTTACATCGTCATCGACCGGACCGAGGCGATGACCGTCATCGACGTGAACACGGGCAAGTCGGTGGGCAAGACGAATCTCGAGGAGACCGTGGTGAACACCAACGTCGAGGCGGCCCGGGAGGTGGCTCGGCAGCTTCGCCTCCGGGACATCGGCGGGATGATCATCATCGACTTCATCGACATGCTCCTCGAGCAGAACAAACGCAAGGTCGTGGACGCCCTGCGCGAGGAAATGGCCAAGGACAAGACCCGGTCCCAGATCTTCGACATCAGCCCTCTCGGGTTGCTCGAGGTGACTCGCAAGCGGGTTTCTGGTGGACTCTTGGAATCGTTCTCCGAGACCTGCCCGACGTGCGAGGGGCGGGGCGTGATCGTGACCTACGAAGCCTGAGGAGGATCGGATGTACGCCGTCATCAAGACGGGTGGCAAGCAGCACCGGGTGAAGCCCGGCGACGTCATCGAGGTGGAATACATGCACGGCCTTGGGGACACCGTGACGTTCCATCCCCTGCTCGTGGTGGACGACGACGGCAAGACGCACTTCGGCAAGCAGGCCGAGGGGGCCGTGGTCACGGCCAAGCCGGTCGGTGAGCAGAAGGGGGACAAGGTCCGGGTGATGAAGTACAAGAACAAGACGGGCTACTCCCGGCGCCAGGGCCATCGCCAGCTGATGACCCTCCTTGAGATCTCCGACGTAACCATGGCCGGGGAGAAGAAGCCGGCGGCGAGGAAGCCGGCAGCGAAGTCCCAGGCCGCCAAGTCCACGGCCGCCAAGTCCACGGCGAAGGCCCCGGCCAAGAAGGCGGCCCCGAAGGAGGGCACACACACGGGGGAGGACGAGGCGGCGGAAGAGGCCGGGGAGTAGAGGGTCCTCTGGTACGCTCGGTCGCGCGATGGCACACAAGAAGGGCGGCGGCTCCACCAAGAACGGGCGCGACTCTGAGTCCAAGCGGCTCGGTGTGAAAGCTTTCGGCGGTCAGGAAGTGAACGCCGGCTCCATCATCGTGCGCCAGCGGGGGACCAGGATCCACCCGGGACCCGGCGTGGGGAAGGGCGGCGACGATTCGCTCTTCGCCCTCGTCGGGGGGATCGTCCGGTACCGCTCATCTCGGGGCCGGCGAGTGGCCTCGGTCGAGCCCAAGTAGCTGCACTCAGCTCCGATCACCCACCGCATGGCGGATCGCCTGTTCCCACTCCTCGATGTCGGCCTTGAGCTGTCGATTCCATGTGCCGAGGTAGCCGATGTTCTGTCGTCTGGCCCGTCGTCTGGAGCTCTTGCGGAAGCCGAGGGGCGCCGGCCGCTCGGCTCCCTCCCCACGCAACTCCTCGAGCGGCGGCGGCTGCACGAAGTAGAAGGCCGTCCGAAAGGCTCGGCCGCCCGCATCGTGGATGACAACGAGCACCGGCGAGCCGCGGAGCCGCCGAGCCTTTCGAACCTGTGCGAGCGGGATGCGCACGTCCTCGGAGCCATCGGATGGCATGAAGGCGATGACGTCCGGCTGCAAGCTCAGGGTGCCTCTCCGCTCCTGGACTGCCAGGCCCGGTGAGAGCTCGACCATCCACACGGTGACGGCCTCGGGCATCTCGCCCCATCTTCGTCGCATGAGCGGCTTTCGACCACAATCTCCGTATGACCTTCGTTGACGAGGTGACGGTCCGGGTTCGCGCGGGCCGAGGAGGACACGGCTCGGCTGCGATGCTGCGGGAGCCGTTCAAGCCCCGGGGTGGACCCGAAGGAGGCGACGGCGGCCGAGGGGGGGACGTCGTGTTCGAGGCCTCCTCGGGCGTCCGCGACCTCTCGGCCCTGGCCGACAGGCCGCACCTGCATGCCGAGGACGGCAAGCCGGGCGGTGCGAACCGGCGCACCGGGGCGAGCGGCGCCGACCTCGTGATCCAGGTCCCGGTGGGGACGATGGTGTTCGATGAGACCCGATTGATGGCCGACCTCGTCGGCGACGGGGCCAGGGCGGTACTGGCCCGGGGAGGTCGGGGCGGCCGGGGCAACGCCTCGCTCGCGTCCCGACGCAACCGCCTGCCCCGCACGGCGGAGGCGGGGGAGCCGGGTGAGGAGCTGCGGATGTCCGTGGAACTTCGGGTCGTCGCCGATGTCGGCCTCGTCGGCCTTCCGAACGCGGGGAAGTCCACGCTGCTCGGCAGGCTCACGGCGGCCAGACCGAAGGTCGCTCCGTATCCGTTCACGACGCTGCACCCCAACCTCGGAGTGGCCGAGAGGGAGCGGCGGTTCGTCGTGGCCGACGTCCCCGGCCTGGTGGAAGGTGCCCACGAGGGCAAAGGTCTCGGGCACCGGTTCCTCCGCCATCTCGACCGGACGCGTGCGCTCGTGATCGTTGTGGACCTATCGCGTCATGACCCCTCCGGCGACCTCCAGACGGTGCGGGCGGAGCTCGCGGCCCACGATCCTGAGCTCGCGACTCGGCCCTGGATCGTCGTCGGGAACAAGGCCGACCTGGTGGACCAGCCCGAAGCGGCGGCGATTGAGCTCGACCAGGATGCGGCCGCTGTCTCGGGATTGACGGGAGAGGGGATCGATCGGCTTGCCGATCGGGTGGCAGAGCTCGTCGAGGTGGCCTTCCGGGACCAGGAGGAGGAACGGCAGCCGTTCGTCGTGCTTCGACCTGCTCGCGCTCCGTTCGTGGTGCGCAAGGAGGGTGCCGGCTTCCGCGTGGTCGGGCGGGCCGTGGAACGATGGGTCGCCGAGACCGACTTCGAGGACCCCCGGAACGTGGTGCAGCTCCAGAAGCGACTGGCCAAGGAGGGGGTGGAGAGACAGCTCGCCGCCCTCGGAGCCCGGCGAGGTGACGAGGTCCTGATCGGGGGGCGGGCCTTCGAGTTCCTCCCGGAGAAAGAAGGCTGATCATGGTCCGACGAGAAGACCTCCTGCGATCCGAGGATCGAGGTTGGAACGAGCTCCACTCGCTGTTGGAAACGCTGTCGCGTCAGCAGATGCTGGAGCCAGGGCTCACGCCCGAGGGATGGTCGGTCAAGGACCTGCTTTGGCATCTGGGCGCCTGGTGGGCCAAAGCCGGCGTGATGCTGGAGCGGATCCGCGTTGGGACCTACGAGGGAGCGGGCCACGGCTCGAGCGTCGATGAGCTGAACGCGCGGTTCCTGGAGGAGGGCCGCCGACTGGACATGTCCACGGTGACGGCCGAGCTGTACGCGGCGAGGAACCATGCGCTGGTCGAGTTCGCCGCGCTCCCTGAGGTGACCCCCGAAGCCGAGGAGTGGTTCGGGGAGTCGGGCCCCGAGCATTACGACGAGCACCAGGACGACCTGAGGGCGTGGGTCCACACGCTCACGTCCGCTGGCTGAAATACGAAGGAAGGCCAGGTGCCGGCCGTAGGATTGCCAGCGTGCGACGACGCCTGGGTGTCATGGGCGGCACGTTCGACCCTATCCATCACGGACACCTCCTGACCGCAGAGGAGGCCGCCGTTCAGTTCGGGCTGGACGAGGTCGTATTCGTGCCGACTGGACAGCCGTGGATGAAAGAGGAGCGGGACGTGTCCTCACCCGAGCACCGCTACCTCATGACGGTGATCGCGACCGCCAGCAACCCACGGTTCTCCGTCTCGCGGCTGGAGGTGGATCGGGAGGGTCCCACTTACACGGTCGACACCCTTCGCGAGCTGAAGGGGCAGCGCGGCGGCGACGTGGATCTGTTCTTCGTGACGGGCGCCGACGCCGTGCTGGAGATCTTCCAGTGGAAGGACCCCGACGAGATCCTTGAGCTCGCGCACTTCATCGCGGCCACCCGGCCCGGCTACGACCTGGCTCGGTTCGAGGCGGAGGAGCCCAGCCGCCATCAGAACGTAAGCGTCATGAACATCCCGGCCCTGGCCATTTCCTCCACGGACATCCGCGAGCGCGTTCGGGAGGGGCGACCCATCCGTTATCTCGTGCCCGAGGGCGTGGAGAGCTACATCGAAAAGGCGGGGTTGTACCGATGAAACGGGCGCACCATCGCAAGGTCCACGTGTTCGTCCGACCGGGCCGTCACGCGCGGCTCCGGGCCATGGCGGCGGGATGGCTGGCGCCGGTTGCGACTGCGCTCCTGGTGGTCGCAGGGGTGGTGGCCTGGGGCACCGTGTCGACTCGTGACCAGGACGGGGGGCCCGCATCGGGAAGCTCGTTCACCCCCTCCAAGCTCCTGCTGCTCGAGCTGCGGTCGAGGGACGCGGTCATGATCGCGGTCGTCGGATCTTCGGGGACCCCGGCGCCGGCCGCGCTCGCCATCCCCCCGAACGTGGTGATGACGATCCCCGGCCAGGGTGATGGCACGGTCAAGGACGTCACTCCCCTCAGCGGATCCGAAGCCGCCGTAGCCATCTCCAACCTCGTCGGCGCGTGGATCCCGCACTACGCCGTGACGGATCCAAACCATCTCGCCGCGGTCGTGGACCGGGTGGGAGGGATCCAGCTGTTCGGATCGGTGGCGAGCGGGGAAGAGGTCGTCGTCGGCCTGACGGAGCCCGGGCCGGCCCGAGCCCTGACGTGGCGGGAGACGCTCATCGGGTTGTTCCAGGCCGGTCCTCGATGGGCACCCGACGACTTCCTCGGATCCGACGATGCGGCTACGGGGGCCCGGCTCCTCACGGCGGCGAAGGGCGCGGCTTTGCAGGCCCTCCCCACTGCCGACGTGACGCCCGGATACCTCCGGCCGGACTACGAGGCGGTGGCAGCCCTCATGGTGGAGTGGTTTGGGATGGCGGGACAGCCGCCGGTCCGGGTGCTCGTACTGAACGGAACCGGCAGCCCCGGCGTGGGGGAGTTGGTGGCCGAGCGCCTCATCCCAGAGGGCTACCGGGTAGTGGTCTCGGAGAACGCGTCGAGCTTCGACCATCGGGAGACGCTCGTCGTGGCGGGCTCCGAGGAGTCGCGACAGGCGGCCGAGCGGATCCGACGGCTCCTGGGGGTGGGAGCGTTGTCGGTGTCCGCGGTACCCTCGGGGCTGGGAGAGGTCACGATCCTGGTAGGAGAGGACTACACGAACGGATGACGGTGGAAGAAGGCAGTGCCCGCTAACGCCGCTGGGATCCCGGGGAGCAAGGAGGTGGCGGTGGCGGCGGCGCGGGCCGCGGCCGCTAAGCAGGGCGCGGATATCGCAATCCTGGACGTCCACGAGCTCATCGTCATCACCGATTTCTTCGTGATCGCGAGTGGATCCAGCGACCGGCAGGTCAGGACCATCGTCGACGAGGTGGAGAAAGCGGTTCGGGAACGTGGCGTGCGCCCGATCCGCCGGGAGGGCGAGACCGAGAACCGGTGGGTGCTCCTAGACTACGTCGACGTGGTGGTTCACGTGTTCGCCGACGAGGAGCGGGAGTACTACGACCTGGAGCGGTTGTGGCGCGACGCTCCTCGGGTCAGGTGGCAGGACTCGGACGCGGTCTCATCGGGCTGAGTAGACTATCGGTCTGCCTGGGCCCATAGCTCAGCTGGTAGAGCACATGGCTGGCAGCCATGAGGTCAGGGGTTCGAATCCCCTTGGGTCCACTATCGAGCTTTTGTGTGAACCGAGGAGGGACGCAAAGGGCTCCTCGGTACACGAAGTCCTCGATTGCGCCGTCCCGAACGCGGATCGTTCGAAAGAAGGCTCTGTTCCACATCCTGCGCACCTCGGGCTTTGGTTTCGGTAGCTCACCGCACAGTTCTTCGCGAGGTTCAGAGCTAGGTCGATAATCTCCTTCGTCTGCTTCAGCTTGTCCCCGTCGCGCGATCCGGTCAGACACGAGACGATCGACGGTCCTCGAGGCACCCTCTCAGCCCTGCGCCCTATTCAGGAGCCAACGAAAGCTGTGCCATCGTTGCTCGCCATCGTCTCCCAGCCTTCCTCGCCGGGTGGGAAGATTCCCCGAGTATGCTCGACGGCGCCGACCTCAGTATCGCTTCCCCAGGTGGTTTGGAGTCCCCCAGTCAGCAAGCAGCTGGCGTATCTGAGCGCGCGCTCTCGCGGTTTCGTTGCTGATGGCGTACCTGCCGTCTGGGATCGGCTGAAGATCGCTCGTCCCGTCTGTGTCCCGTCTCCGGACACGCGCTCGTCGCGGACGCGACGTTGGTCTTGTGTCCAGAAATCCAGGATCACAAGGGCCAGCCGTCAGCTCGAGAATCGTCATGTACCTCCAGTGCGGCTCGTATGGAGGTGCCTATCCAAGGTGGGAGCCGCCGATGTGAGGCGACGCGGGTGATGCGATGCCGTTTTTGCGGTTTGCGACGCCTCTTACGGCCGAGTAGCGTCCACTCGTCTCGTACCCGACGGGGTGGACGAATGCAACGGAGGCGGATCGATGTCGTGTTCATGGTCGCCGGCATGGTCGTCCTACTCGCGAGCACCGTCCTCGCCCGACGTGGTGTTTACCGGTGGGAAGTCGTTGCCTTCCAAGCGATCAACGACCTGCCCGGCGGCATCCGGCCGTTCCTCTGGATACTGAATCAGTACGGGACCGCAATCACCATTCCCGTGGCAAGCGCGATCGCTCTTCTCTTCCGAAGATGGCTCCTGGCACTGTCGCTCGCGATCAGCGGAGTGGCCGTCTATCTTCTCGCAAAGGTGATTAAGGAGTTCGTGGGTCGCGGCCGTCCGGCGGACTTCGTAGGTGAAGTCATAGAACGAGAGACGTTCTCCCCAAGCAGCCTCGGCTATCCATCCGGGCACGCAGCAGTGGCGTGGGCGATCACCCTCATCCTGGTGGTCTACGTCGGACGTCCGTGGCAGATCGCCGCGATCGTCCTGGCAATCGTCGTGCCGCTGGTCCGGATGTACGTGGCGGCCCACCTGCCGCTCGACCTCATCGGCGGCGCAGCGCTCGGGGTGACGGTCGCATCAGCAGTGAACCTGCTGCTCGGAGTCCCCATACACGTGCCCGCTGAACACACCCGTGCCGGACCAGCTCCATCAGACCCTTCCGGTGGTTAGCGCCACCCAGTCGAGACACGTTCGCAGCCTGGACGACTGGGGCACCTTGACGCTTGCAGCGACTGGCACACGCTGCGTCGCAAGGATCGATTGAATCGTGTGGGCGAGTCGCTCATTTCGTGACTCGCGTGGAGCCGTTTGAGAGGGCGAAGTAGCTGGCCCGCTCGCGCTGCGCCGCCGCATCGGCGGGACGGCGCCAGTCCGATTTGACCCGCCAGATGATGTACGTCAATCCCCCGATCGGGATCTGGATCCCATACGTGAGCACGCGGAACAACAGAACCGCGGCCACGATCGCGGCCTTCTCCTCACCGCTGAACGCCGTGAGCCCTCCGATGTACCCGAGATCGATCAGGCCGACCCCACCGGGGGTGATCGGCACGGCCGAAAGGAGCCGCGAGAACGCGTACACCGCGAACGCCTCGGCGGTGGAGACTTCCTGCTCGGAGACCCCGAGGTGCCGCAACGACAGGAGCAGCACGAGGAACAACACGACCTGACTGAGCACCGTCATCAGGCTCAGCCGGAGCCACCGATGTTCGACCAACACAATCGTGTCGCGGCGGAAGCGTGCCGCCCCATCGCCCCACGTCGTGACCGGCGCTTTGTGCACGAGGCGCCGGAACCTCGACACGACGCGACCCAGCCAGTTCCCGATCTGGATCGCGATCGCTTCGCTCCGGAAGACGAGGGCGAACAGACCGACGGCCACGCCCAAGACGATGATGCCGAAGATCGCAGCCAGGATGTAGGTCGTCGTTAGATGGCCGCTGAGCGCGAGGAACACGAGCGCCAACATCGGTAAGCCGAGCTTGGTGAAGATGTTCCAGATGCCGGTCACGCCGACGTAGAGCGCCACGCTCGTGCCGCTGAATCCCCAGGAGTCCAGGATCTCATAGGTCAGCCCGACCGCGATCGCGCCGCCCGCCGGGAGGGTGTTCGCGACCGAAGTCGTCGTTTGCGTGAGCACGGCGGCCTTGCCGATGCCGAGACCGGGCAGGGCCGCCTGGTTCGCCCACCAGTAGGTCACCAGGTTGAAGATCGTCGCGGCAACGAGCGACCATGTCTCGATTGGCGTGAGGGTCTTGACCGCCGCCCATACGTCCCGGTAGTCCGCGAACTTCGGGACCGCCCAGGCGAAGATGGCGACAACGATCGCGATTGAGATGACGTATCCGACGATCCGCTTCCACCCAAGGGGCTTGCGGGTCCGCTTCGCCGCTTGAGCCGACGACATTGTCACAGCGTAGTACAGGCACAGGCGCGACGCGATCCTCGAGCAGGCGCGCGTAACGGGGACCCACAGGCAGAGCCTCGCGCAGGCCCAAACGCACGCGCCCTCGGCGCCCAGCATAGGAGCAATCAGCAACACGGGTGGCTGGAGAGCAACGGAGCTGGAGCAGTTCAGGTCCATTCCGATAATGAAGAGTTGAAGGTTGAATGGCCAGACCTCAACTTGGGCCCAGAGGTTGAGCAATGGTGGCTGGTTCGGTTTGGTGGGTATCAACTACTGTTGAGTCCAAGGCCGATCATGTGTTGAATCATCGATGACGTACACGGGGCGTGGCTAGGAGGTTGCCTACATGGGTACACGACCCGAAGAATTGTTCGGAGCCGGGCTATGGAGTGAACAGGCGGCGAAGGCCATGCGCGGACGCCGCGGATTCGTTCTCCAGCGACGTCACGAAGATCGGACTGGATGGGTGACGATTCGGTCTTTTGCCAGCAAGTCCGAGGCGCAGCTGGCACTTGATCCTCTCCTTGAGGATGGTAAGGACGCCGCGGCGTACCGGATCCGGAAAGAGGGTTAGGCGGTACCAGGTGCCGGCGCCCCGTATGAATGGCTGTTCGCCTTGGGGTCTACCAACGTGCCGATGTGCAAACTGGCTGCCTAGAGTTGGGCCCGCCTATCTAGATCCTCTTCGATGAGTATTCGCTTCCGCTGCCGGTACTCCTCTTCCGAGATCTCGCCCCTTGCGAAGCGTTCTTCGAGGAGCTCGACTGCGGTCGGCCAAGGGTTCGACGGCGATGAGGGCCGCTCGGTGTTCCTCACCAAACGGTAGAGCAGGTAGATGGTGAGGAGCGGAAGTCCGAAGCCGACGAGCGTAAGCCCGAAGTTAGCGAGTTGGGATAGGTTGTCCATGATTCTCGGCCTCAGCGTCGATGAATTCTCGTTGACGATAGTCCTCGCAGAATGTTGAGCAATCAGTCGACCGGCCCAGCTCCCGACTAGTCCCGTCGATTCGGAAACTCCTCCATCTGGCCGATAGAGACTCGCTTTCATTCACACCCCGGCTTCGAGATGAGCACCAAGTCCCCAGGTGACGCGATGAGGCCCAGGTGGAGATGCTCGAGATGCTGTTCGATCTGGAGGTGAGATCCCGAGCTAGGCTCGGGATATGGAAGGGCACGGCGCCGCGCGGCCGGAGGAGCGTGACCTGGTCGGGCTCGCGGCGGATGCGCTCACGATCGCGCGGCTGGTCGTCGCCGTCGCGCTGATCCCGGTCTTGGGAGCCCGACGAGTGACGCTGGGCGCGGTTCTGCTTGGGTCCGCGTGGATATCCGACTTCCTCGACGGTCGGGCGGCGAGGGCGTCCGCCGGGCGGACCAGGCTGGGGGACGTCGACCTATGGGCGGATACGTTCGTCGGCGCGGGGGCTGTCCTCGGATTCACCCTGTCGGGCTGGATACCTCCGGCCCTCGGGCTGGGGCTTGTCGGGCTTCTGCTCGCGGCGTTTGCGCTGACCCGGAACGAGGCGATGTCGATGCTCCTACAGGCAACGGGATACGCGCTCGCGATCTGGCGGACATGGCGTGACGGGCGCCCCGCGTCCCTCTGGTGGTTGCTGACCATCATCGCCGTCATCGCCGTGGTGAACCGGCGGATCTTTTGGCAACGATCGCTTCCGACGTTCCTCGGCGGTGTCGCTGCGATGTTCCGCCGCACACCTTCGAGCTGAGAGGCTCGGGGAGCGCATGCTCCCCTGGAACCCTCACAGTAACCAGCCTCTCCGCCGGCAGGTCCTGACGACAGAAGGAACTCCCAACGACTTCACGTCCGACGGAACGGTGTATTGCGTCGAGTAAAGGGTAGCTTGGGGCGTCCGATAGTCCTCTATATGTATGGCCCGAGCGACGCGGACCGGCGGAACTCGATACCCGATGCTCGGAGACCCTCGCGACGCGCGATCGCGCTACTCACGGGGGGTGTGCTCGCGATTGTGGGGCTTGCGAATATCGCGGGTGCGACTCTCGGCTCCGACGGGGTGCTCTCGGCCTGCTACAACCGTCGAACGGGCGTCGTGCGCTTGATCCTGGAACCGCGGCTGCCGAGGCGCTGCCCCTCCGCTACCAGACGCTTCACGTTCAACGTCCAAGGGCCCGAGGGCTCACCCGGTGCCACCGGCCCGACCGGCCCGGTGGGACCGATCGGTGTTCCCGGTCCTCAGGGTATCGCCGGAACACCCGGCACCCCGGGAGACGATGGTCACACGATCCTGCACGGCGCGGGCGCGCCGCCCGACTCGCTCGGGGCAGACGGCGACTTCTATCTCGACGACGTGGCCTTCTACCTGTACGGGCCGAAGACCGGAGGCGCCTGGCCGGCGGTCGGGACCGGCTTGATCGGAGCCGCCGGAGCTGACGGAGCTGACGGAGCTACCGGAGCTACTGGACCAGCAGGACCTAGCGGAGCTGACGGAGCCGAAGGACCTACCGGACCAGCAGGACCTAGCGGAGCTGACGGAGCCGAAGGACCTACCGGACCTACTGGACCAGCCGGAGCTGACGGAACCGACGGAGTCGACGGAGCTGACGGAATCGACGGAAACACGATCCTGAGCGGTGCGGGAGCACCGGGCGCCGGGGTTGGGGTGAGCGGCGATTTCTATCTCGACACGTCCGCCTGGGTCCTCTACGGACCAAAGGCCGCAGGCGCGTGGCCCGCGTCGGGGACGAGCTTGGTCGGGCCAGCCGGTCCCGGCGAGGATCCCGTCTACATCCAGGTCTCCGATACGACGACGCAAGCGATTGCGGTCGCCGGTACCTTCCAGGACGTGACGTGGTCGACGACCGGGGTCACGGAGGGGTTCGTGCACGTTCCGGGAACTGCGCAGATCCTCGTCCCCCGGTCCGGCGTCTATCGGATCACGGTGTCGCTACCGATGAAAATGACCGGCCTGCTGCCGCCCACGGCGATCGCGACGGCGTGCCTCGTAGTCAACGGGGTGAGCGGTGTGTGTCAATCCGCTGGGTTCAACGCGAGCGACCTTCCGGAGGCCGTGCCGCTGACCTCGATCACCTCGCTCGTCTCAGGGGACGTGATCAGGCTCCGCGTCAAGGCGACGTCCACGTCGGTTCAGGTCTCGGGCGGCGTCGACTCGGCGATCGTGCTGACGATCGCCAGCGTCGACTGACCCCACCGCTCATCCAAGAGCGAAACCCAGCCACGAGAGGTCGCGGCCCGGAACGGCTCAGGGGGCCTTTCGCCCTAGGTCATCCGTTGGTGACTGTATCCTCAGGAGGTAGCCCATCGTCCCCACAGCACCTTTGGCCCTAAGTCAGCTGGAGGTGGCGCGCATCCTCCGAGAACGCCATAATCCACCCCCATTCGTACTACGGGAGGGGGACCAAGGGCATGACTGGAAGGACTATCTCCAAGACGATCCTGGGCACAGCGGTCCTGGCTGTGCTGCTTGCCGGTTCAGTTGCTCAGGCCAGTAACCCGACCGTCGTGACGGGCACGACAAAGGGCGACCGGATCCAAGGCATGAACGGCCCGCAGACTATCTACGGGCGGGGCGGCGCCGACCGGATCAACGGCGGCAAGGGGCCGGACATCCTCTACGGCGGCCTAGGGGATGATCTCCTGACCACCGGCAAAGGGGGCGCCACCGAGGCCGCCTTCGGGGGCCGGGGGAACGACGTCCTGAAGGACTTCGCCAGCGGCCAGTCGCTTGGCCTTCTCGCGGGGGGACCAGGACGCGACCGGTGCATCGGGGACAAGCACGACACGTTCCGTAGCTGTGAGGTCATCAAGCTCCGGCCGCTCTTGGAGTAGGCTTGGCCGGCGTTCGGCTCAGGTGCGGGGCCTGACGATCTGAGCCCCTGGCACCATCTCCCGCCGGTGGGGCAAACTGTTCTCCGCATGCCGGAAACCGAGGATGTCGAGCGGGACATCGACGACCTCTTTGTCGCGCCGCCCGAAGGGTTCACGGAGGCGCGGAACGCCTTGGCCAAGCGTCTCAAGGACCAGGGGGACGCCGGTTCGGCCCGCCGCGTGGGCGCGTTGCGAAAGCCTGTCCGATCCGCGTGGGCCGTCAACCGGCTCGCGCACGAGGACCGCTCGGCCGTCGAGGAGTTGCTCCAGGTGGGCGAACAGCTTCGGCTGGCGCAGCGGCGAGCGCTGTCCGGCGGCGACGCCGAGGAGCTCCGCCGGCGAGCGGAGGATCGGCGAAAGCTGGTCACCGAGCTGACGCGACGGGCCGCCCGCGACCTCGGTAAGGGCCCGACCCCCGCCGTTATCGAGGAGGTTGCGGCGACGCTGGAGGCCGCCTCGGCCGACGAGGCAGCCGCGCGCCTGGTGCTGGAGGGACGGCTGTCCAAGCCGATCGCTCGGCCGGCCGGGTTCGGCGACGTCGCCGGCCTGCAGGTCGTCTCGGGAACGGGTGGGGAGGAGCAGGTCGGCCCGTCCACCGAGGGCGGCGCCGAGCGGGCCTCGCGCGAACGCGAGATCCGGGCGGCCGAACGGCGCGAACGCCAGATGCGCGAGCGGGCCGAGCGGATCCGCGCCGAGGTCGCGGCGATGGAGGAGCGCTTGGCCGAGCGCAAGGAGAAGCTGGGCGCGGCCGAGGCGGAGGCCAGAGGCGCCGGCGTTGAGCTGAAGCGCCTCCGCAGCTAGCTCTGGTTCCCGGTACCCGCGCACGGCTCAGGTACCATCGAGCCCATCATGCGGAGGTACGACCCCGGAACGATCGAGCCCAAATGGGTGGCGAACTGGGAAGCGGAGGGCCTGTATCGGGCGGACGACGAGGACAGTTCACGGCCCAGGTTCTACGCCTTGGACATGTTTCCGTACCCCTCCGGCGACCTGCACATGGGCCACGCTGAGGCCTTCTCCGGGGGGGATGCCGTGGCCCGGTTCTCCGCGATGCATGGCCACAACGTCCTGCACCCCATCGGATGGGACGCCTTCGGCCTTCCGGCGGAGAACGCCGCCATCAAGCGGGGCATCCATCCGAAGGAGTGGACGTACGCCAACATCGATCAGCAGCGGAGCTCGTTCCGGCGGATGGGGATGTCGTTCGACTGGAGCCGTCAGTTCAATACGTGCGACCCGGAGTACTACCGGTGGACCCAGTGGCTGTTCGTCACGCTGTTCCAGCGGGGCCTGGCCTACCGGAAGCTGGCCCCGGCCAATTGGTGCCCCAAGGACCAGACCGTCCTGGCCAACGAGCAGGTGATCAACGGGTGCTGCGAGCGATGCGGCACGCCGGTGATCCGCAAGGACTTGACCCAGTGGTTCTTCAAGATCACCGACTACGCGCAGCGTCTCCTGGACGACGTGGACGAGTTGGTGGACTGGCCCGATCGCGTGATCACCATGCAGCGCAACTGGATCGGGCGTTCGGAGGGTGCGGCGGTGGAGTTCGAGATCGCCGAGACCGGCGACAAACTCGAGGTGTTCACCACCCGGCCGGACACGCTGTGGGGAGTGACGTTCTTCGTGTTCGCGGTCGAGCATCCGTTGGTGGCGAAGCTGGCCGAGGCCGGCGGAACGGCGGCGGAGGTGAAGGCCATGGCCGATGCCCTCCAGGCCACGCCACTCACCAACCGGGAGCAGGCGGAGAGCCGGGATGGCGTGCCGCTCGGCGTGCACGTCGTGAACCCGGTGAACGAGGAGA
>JBIOXZ010000010.1:0-6186 GCA_044869895.1 Actinomycetota bacterium
GAGCAGATCCGCGGCCTCCGCGACGGGGGCGTGGACCTGCTGCTGATCGAGACGATCTTCGACACCCTGAACGCAAAGGCGGCCAACGCCGCGGCCATGGACGTGGCGCCCGAGCTCCCCCGGTGGATCTCCGTCACGATCGTTGACCGGAGCGGGCGGACGCTCTCCGGCCAGACCATCGAGGCCTTCTGGACCTCGGTGGAGCACGCGGAGCCGTTCAGCGTCGGGGTGAACTGCTCCCTCGGCGCGGCCGAGATGCGGCCGTATCTGGAAGCGCTGGCCACGGTGGCCCCGGTCTTCACGACCTGCCACCCCAATGCCGGGCTGCCGAACGCGTTCGGAGGCTACGACGAGCAGCCCGATACGACCGCGAAGTACCTCCGGGAGTTCGCGGAGGCCGGCCTTGCCAACATCCTGGGCGGTTGCTGCGGCACCACCCCCGAGCACATCCGACGGGTTGCCACGGCCTTGGAGGGACTGCCCCCCCGCCGGGTCCCGGCCTCGCGGCGCCTGACGAGCTTCTCCGGCCTGGAGCCCTTCGTCATCCGGCCCGACACCGGGTTCGTGATGATCGGCGAGCGCACGAACATCACCGGATCCAGGCGATTCCACCGGCTGATCGACGCGGGCGACTTCCAGGGCGGTGTTGAGGTCGCCTTGGAGCAGGTCCGCGGCGGCGCGAACCTGATCGACGTGAACATGGACGCTGACCTCCTGGACTCCGAGCAGGCGATGACGACGTTCCTGAACCTCGTGGCCACCGAGCCCGAGATCGCCCGGGTACCGGTCATGATCGACAGCTCGAAGTGGTCCGTGATCGAGGCCGGCCTGAAGTGCGTGCAGGGCAAGGGCGTCGTGAACTCGATCAGCCTGAAGGAGGGCGACGAGGCCTTCCTGGAGAAGGCTCGGACCGCCAGGCGGTACGGCGCCGGCGTCGTCGTGATGGCCTTCGACGAGAAGGGCCAGGCCGACACGGTGGAACGGAAGGTCCAGATCTGCGAGCGCGCCTACCGGCTGCTCATCGAGGAGGCGGACCTGGCGCCCGAGGACATCATCTTCGACCCGTGCATCCTGGCCATCGCCACCGGGATCGAGGAGCACAACGGGTACGCGAAAGCATTCATCGAGGCGACGAGGATCATCAAGGAGCGCTGCCCGGGCGTGCGAATCTCGGGTGGAGTTTCGAACCTCTCGTTCTCGTTCCGGGGCAACGACGTGGTGCGGGAGGCCATCCACTCCGCCTTCCTGTATCACGCCATCCAGGCCGGGCTCGACATGGCCATCGTGAACGCCGGCCAGCTGACGCTCTACCAGGACATCCCGGCCGACCTCCTGGAGCACGTCGAGGACATCATCTTCGACCGCCGGCCCGACGCCACGGAGCGGATGGTGACCTTCGCCGGGAGCGTCCGGGGCGAGGCGACCAAGCGAGAGCGGGACCTGACCTGGCGCGAGGGCAGCGTCGAGGACCGGCTGAAGCACGCGCTCGTCCACGGCATCGTGGACTTCATCGAGGAGGACACCGAGGAGGCTCGCTCACGGTACCCGCGGCCACTGGAGGTCATCGAGGGGCCGCTGATGGAGGGGATGCAGGTCGTCGGCGACCTGTTCGGCTCGGGGAGGATGTTCCTGCCGCAGGTCGTGAAGAGCGCGCGGGCCATGAAGAAGGCCGTGGCCTACCTCGAGCCGTTCATGGAGGAGGAGAAGCTCCGCCTGGGCGCGGCCGACCGCTCGCAGGGCAAGGTCGTCCTGGCCACGGTGAAGGGCGACGTCCACGACATCGGCAAGAACATCGTGGGCGTGGTGCTGGGCTGCAACAACTACGAGGTCATCGACCTCGGCGTGATGGTTCCCGCGGACGTCCTCCTGGACACCGCGGCCAACGAGCGGTGCGACATCGTGGGCGTGTCGGGTCTCATCACGCCGTCGCTCGATGAGATGGTGCACGTGGCCAAGGAGATGGAGCGCCGGGGCATCGACCTTCCGCTCCTGATCGGCGGGGCCACCACCTCCAAGCAGCACACGGCGGTCCGGATCGCACCCGAGTACGCCAACCCGACCGTCCACGTGATCGACGCGTCCCGGGTGGTCGGGGTGGTCTCGGATCTGCTCGATTCCGAGCGAAGGGGCAAGCTCGACCGCCAGAACCGGGAGGACCAGCAGCGCCTCCGTGAGCAGCACGCCGAGCGCGACCGGCGCCCGATCCTGCCGTACGAGGAGGCGAAGGCGAATCGCACGCCGATCGTCTGGCACCAGCGGGACCTGGCGACCCCGACGTTCACCGGCACGAGGGTCGTCGAGGCCTCCATCGAGACTCTCCGCCCCTACATCGACTGGACGTTCTTCTTCACGGCGTGGGAGCTGAAGGGCCGGTTCCCGGCCATCCTGGACCACCCGGCGCACGGTGCCGCGGCGCGCGAGCTGTACGAGAACGCGAACGAGCTCTTGGACCAGCTCGTGGCGGGCGGCCGGATCTCGGCCCGTGGCGTGTACGGCTTCTGGCCGGCGAGCGCCGACGGCGACGACCTCGTCCTCGAGGCCGGCGCCGGCGTCACCCGCTTCCACATGCTCCGCCAGCAGGCCGATCACGGCGACGGCAGGCCGAACCGCTCGCTCGCCGACTACGTCGCTCCCGCCGAGGCCGGTCTCACCGACCACGTCGGGGCGTTCGCCGTCACGGCGGGCATCGGCGTCGACGAGGTGGTGGCGGGTTTCGAGGCCGATCACGACGACTACCGGGCCATCATGGTGAAGGCGCTCGCCGACCGCCTGGCCGAGGCCTTCGCCGAGCACCTCCACGAGGTGGCCCGACGCGAGTGGTACGAGACCGGGCCGAAGATGACGAACGAGGAGCTCATCGCGGAGCGCTATCGAGGGATCCGCCCCGCCTTCGGCTACCCCTCCTGCCCGGACCACAGCGAGAAGCGGACGCTGTTCGACCTCCTGGATGCCGCATCGCTGGGCATGGATCTGACCGAGAGTTTCGCCATGCTTCCGGCCGCCTCGGTCTCGGGGTTGTACTTCGGCCACCCTGCCGCCCGATACTTCAACGTCGGCCGGATCGGTCGCGACCAGGTGGAGGACTGCGCGCGGCGCAAGGGCATCGAGGTCGCCGAGGCCGAACGCTGGCTCCGTCCGAACCTCGCATACGATCCCGACTGAATCTCCGCCCCGACGACGGCTGGTACCGTGGTGCGCCATGAGCCGGTTCTGGCATTCCTTCGCCGACATGTCCGCGATCCAGCAGGGTGGCCAGCTCGTCCTGGATCGTGGTGATGGCGTGCATGTCTGGGACGAGGACGGCCGGAGGTACGTCGATGCCACCGCCGGCCTGTGGTACTGCAACGTGGGGTTCGGCCGGACCGAGATCGCCGATGCCGCAGCCGCCCAGCTTCGCCGGCTGTCCGCGTACTCGACCTTCGGTGACGTCTCGAACCGGCCGGCCATCGAGCTGGCCGAACGGGTGGCGGACCTGTCGCCCGACCCCGACGACAAGGTGTTCTTCACGAGCGGTGGCTCGGACTCGATCGACACGGCGGCGAAGATGGCCCGCCGGTACTGGCAGCTCCTGGGTCAGACCGACCGGACGATGTTCATCACGCGAGAGAACGCGTACCACGGCATGCACGTGGCAGGGACCAGCCTGGCCGGCATCGGGGCCAACGCGTCCGGGTACGGCACGCTCGTGGCCGACGTGGCGAAGGTCGCGTGGGATTCACCGGATGCCCTGCGTGACGCCATCGATGCCGCAACGTCGGAACGGGTCGCCGCGTTCTTCTGTGAGCCGGTCATCGGGGCGGGGGGCGTGTTCGCGCCTCCGGAAGGCTACCTCGAAGGGGTCCGGTCGATCTGCCGCGAGGCGGGTGTCCTGTTCGTGGCCGACGAGGTCATCACCGGTTTCGGGCGCACGGGCGACTGGTTCGCCAGCAACCGGTGGGACCTCCAGCCCGACCTCATCACGTGTGCCAAGGGCATCACGAGCGGCTACTTGCCGATGGGCGCCGTCGTCGCGTCGCCCCGTGTGGCCGAGCCGTTCTGGAATGGGACGGCCGGGCTGTGGCGGCACGGGTACACCTATTCCGGCCACGCCACGGTGGCCGCCGCGGCCATGGCCAACCTCGACATCCTCGAGCGTGAGGCGCTTCCCAAGCGAGCGCTGGAGCTGGAAGCCGACCTGGCCGAGGCGCTGAGGCCGCTTGCTGCTCACCCGATCGTCGACGACGTCCGGGCCGGCACCGGCGTGCTCGCTGCGGTCCAACTGTCAACGCAGGCCATCGGCGAGGACCCCACGCTCCCGGCCCGGGCCGTTCGAGCGTGCCGAGATGCCGGCGTCCTGACCAGGACGCTCGCGACGGGAGGCCTGCAGGTCTCGCCGGCGCTGGTGATCGATCGGGCCGAACTCGATGAGCTCCGCGACGGGTTCGGCGCCGCGCTGGACGCTCTAGTGGAATGAGTGGCCGCAGGCGCACGAGCCCTGCGCGGCCGGGTTGTCGATGGTGAAGCCCGATGCCTCCAGGCTGTCGACGAAGTCGATCGTCGCCTGGGTCAGGTAGGGGGCGCTCATCTTGTCCACGACCAGCGTGACCCCGAACTGGTCGGCGGTGACGTCCTTCTCCGAGACCTGGTCGTCGAGATACATCGCGTAGCGGAGCCCCGAGCAACCACCGGGCTGAACGGCCACGCGGAGCGAGATGTCCGCCCGGCCCTCATCCTCGAGGAGCTCCTTCACCTTGCCGGCTGCGGTCTGGGTCAGCTGGATCATCGGTCCTCCGGTCGGTCCTGCTCAGTGCTGCCTGGGCTGATTGGGGGCGTTGCCGCTCCATTCTAGCGGGTGGCCGCGACGTTCCGGGCGCTACGTGCTCCGCTCCTTGACGTCCGCGGGACCGGCCCCGGCCGCGGTCCGAAGCTCCTCCGGGGTCGTCCGGAACACCGAGTCGGGGGTCCCGGCGGCCGCCCAGATCTCCTCGTATCCGAAGAGGTCCTGGTCGATGAACGCAGGGATCGGCCGGGGATGCCCGAACGGAGGCGTTCCTCCGATCGCATACCCGGTGGCGGCCCTGACCTCGTCGGCGTTCGCCCGCCTGGCCTGTGTCGCGCCGGAAACCACCGCCAGCTTGGCTGTATCCACGCGGTTGGCTCCCGAAGTGAGCGCCAGGACGGCCCGGTCGTCGGCCATGAACACCAGCGACTTCACGATCTGGCCCACCTCGCACCCCACCGCGCGGGCGGCGTCGGGCGCGGTCTTCGTCCCCTCGGGGAACCGCCGGACCTCGATGGAGAGGCCCAACGCCGCGGCCCCCTCCTCCACGCGCCCGATCGAACGGCTCATGTCCGCGCCTCCGCCAGCTCCTCGGCCCGCGCCGCCAGCTCCTCCGCGAGCTCCTCGAGGGCGGGACGCGTGTCGCCCTTGGCCTGCTCCAGTCCCACGCGCTCGGCGAGCGAGGCGACCTCGACCCCCTCCACCTCGATGGCCGCCTGGCCGCAAACGATCACTACCGGCACGCCGGCCTCCCGCCCCGCCTCGAGGACGGCGGCCGGCGTCTTGCCGCGAAGGGATTGCTCGTCGAGCTCGTGGGCAGGGACCGCGCGTTCCACGAGGCCGGCGCGGCGGCCGAGGAGGCCGCCGCGGCCCTCGCCGGCCGAACCGACTGGCTCCCCCCGGAGGGGACGTGAGCAGCTCGACCGACAGGGTGGTGATGGCGGCCGCGGCGGCGGGACTGGCCATCGAGGTCCGGCGGTTCCCCGAGGGGACCAAGACGGCCGGGGACGCGGCGCGGGCCGTCGGCTGCGAGATCGGCCAGATCGTGAAATCGCTCGTGTTCGTGGCCGACGGGGAGCCCTTCCTGGCCCTGACCTCGGGGGCCAACCGCGCCGACACCGCGAGGCTGGCCGCCCTGCTCGAGGCGGCGGAGGTCCGGCGGGCGGACGCCGAGGAGGCCCGGTCGGCGACCGGCTACGGGATCGGCGGCACGCCCCCCTTCGGACACCCGCGGCCGCTCCGCGTCCTGGTGGACCGCCACCTGCTGGCGTTCGACGAGGTGTGGGCCGCGGCCGGGACGCCGGACTCGGTGTTCCCGATCGCGCCCGGGGACCTCGTGCGGGCGTCGGGAGCCGTCCCGGCCGACTTCCGGGAGGCCTGATGCCCGGCGCAGATCGCCGGGTATACTTTCCGGTGCAACCAGTTCC
>JBIOXZ010000011.1:0-11685 GCA_044869895.1 Actinomycetota bacterium
CCCCCCCCCCCCCCCCCCCCGACTCGGTCGCCCCAATCACCTCGCCGGCCAGGTGGTGCGGGTGCGCGGCCACGATCCGAACGTCGAGGAACGTCCCGGGACCGATCGTCCCCGGCACGTGCACCACCTTGTTGGTCCGGGTCCGGCCCTGGACCCCACCCTTTCGGCCCATCCCCTCCACCAGGACCTCGAACCGGCGGCCGACCGTCTCCTGCATGCGCTCGAGCGAGATCGATTCCTGCACCTTGACGAGCCGGTCGAACCGCTCCTGCACGACCTCCTTGGGGATCTGGTCCGGCATCGTCGCTGCCGGGGTCCCCGGCCGAGACGAGTACTGGAACGTGTACGCCTGGTCGAACCGTGCGGCGCCCACCACGTCGAGCGTTCCACGGAAGTCTTCCTCCGTCTCTCCGGGGAAGCCCACGATGATGTCGGTAGTGACGGCCACACCTGGAATGGCCTCACGGATCCGATCCAGCCACGAGAGGTACCGCTCGCTCCGGTAGGACCGCTGCATCGCCCGCAGGATCCGGTCCGAGCCTGACTGGAGCGGGAAATGGATGTGCTCGCACACCTTCTCGCACTCCGACATGGCCTCGACGACGTCAGGGGTGAAGTCGTGCGGGTGCGGGCTGGTGAATCGGATGCGGCGGATCCCCTCGACGGCGTTGACGGCACGAAGCAGCTCCGCGAACAGCGGGCGCCTTGACCCCGGCACCGTGAGGTCCCGCCCGTACGTGTTCACGTTCTGCCCGAGGAGGGTGACCTCCACGACGCCGTGACGGGCCAGGCCCTGAACCTCGGCCAGGACGTCGCCGATCTCCCGCGACAGCTGCGGCCCCCGGACGAGCGGCACGATGCAGAAGGTGCAGTGGTTGTCGCATCCCATCGCGATCGACACCCAGGCGTGGTGGGCCACCTCCCGTCGGGCGGGCAGCGCGCTGGGGAACACCTCCGTGAACTCCCGGACGTCCATCTGAGGGCCCTCGGTCTCGGCCCGCCGCAGGAGCTCGAGCAACCCTGGCAACGCGTGGGTTCCGACGACCACATCGACCCACGGCGCCCGCTCCTGGATCTGGCCACGGTCCTTCTGGGCGAGGCACCCCGCCACCACGATCCGCAGGCGCGGGTTCGCCTGCTTCAGCGGCCGGAGGTGCCCGAGGTTGCCGTACAGCCGATTGTCGGCGTTCTCCCGCACGGCGCACGTGTTCAACACGACCACCTGGGCCTCGGCAGCGTCCTCGGCACGGGCGTAGCCGTCGGACTCGAGCAGGCCGGCGATCCGCTCGGAGTCGTGCTCGTTCATCTGGCACCCGAAGGTGCGGATCAGGTACCGGCCGCTCATCGCCACCTCAGGCTACCCGCGCTGGGTCGCTGATCACCGCGCGAACTCGACCGCCCGGGTCTCTCGCACCACGGTGATCTTGATCTGGCCCGGGTACTGGAGCTCCTCCTCCACCTGCTTGGCGATGTCGCGGGCCATCACCTGAGCCTGAAGGTCGTCGATGTCGCCGGGCTTGACCATCACCCGAACCTCCCGCCCCGCCTGCATGGCGTAGGTCTTCTCCACCCCCGGGTAGGAGGAGCAGATCTCCTCCAGCCGCTCGAGGCGCTTGATGTAGGTTTCCAGGCTCTCCCGCCGCGCTCCGGGCCGCCCGCCCGAGATGCCGTCCGCGATCTGAGCCAGGACGGCCTCGATCGTCCGCTGCTCCACCTCACCATGATGGGACTCGATGCAGTGCACGACCTCGGGGGCCTCCCGCAGCCGGCGGGCGATCTCCGCGCCGATGATGGCGTGGGACCCCTCGACCTCGTGGGTCACCGCCTTGCCGATGTCGTGCAGCAGTGCGCCACGCTTGGGGACCCGCTGGTCCAGGCCGAGCTCGGCGGCGATGGAGCCGGCGATGTGGGCGGATTCGACCAGGTGCTTCAGGACGTTCTGCCCATAGGAGGTCCGGAACTGAAGCCGGCCGAGGAGCTTCACCAGGTCGGGATGCATGTCGGTGACCCCGACCTCCATCACCGCCTCCTCGCCGGCCCGCTTGATCTGCTCGTCGATCTCCTTCTTCGATCGCTCGAACGTCTCCTCGATACGGGCAGGGTGGATCCGGCCGTCCGACACGAGCTTCTCCAACGTCATGCGCGCCGTCTCCCGCCGGACGGGGTCGAAGCACGACAGCACCACCGCCTCGGGGGTGTCGTCGATGATGAGGTTCACGCCGGTCACCGACTCGAAGGCCCGGATGTTCCGGCCCTCCCGGCCGATGATCCGGCCCTTCATGTCCTCCGAGGGGAGGGAGAACACCGAGACGGTCGACTCCGCGGTCTGCTCCGAGGCGACGCGCTGGATGGCGATCGTGACGATCTTTCGAGCGCGCTCCTCGCCCTCTTCACGGGCCCGGTTCTCGATCTCCCGGACCGTGGCCATGGCCTGCCGCTTGGCCTCGTCCACGACCTGGGTGACCAGGGACTCCCTCGCCTCCTGTGACGTCATCCTTGCCACGGCCTCCAGCTGCTCGCGATGCTGCTCTGCCGACCGCTCCAGCTGCTGGCGCACCTTCTGGAGCTTCGTGTCGCGGTCGTCCATCTCCGTCGCTCGCATCTCCACGTCGGCGAGCTTCTTCTCGATCGCCTCCTCCTTCTGGGTCAGGCGCTGCTCCGAACGCTTCATCTCCTCACGCCGGGAGCGGACCTCCTGCTCCGCTTCCCTCCGCATGCCGCTGATCTCGTCCTTGACCTCCCCGAGCGCCTCGCGAGTGAGGCTCTCCGCCTCCCGCTCGGCCTCGAGGATGACCTTCTGGGCCCGGGACTCTGCGCTGAGTGCCTTGGTCTGGGCGAACGCCGCCCGGATCAGGAAGCCCAGCGCGACGCCGGACACGAAGACCCCGATCACCACCAATGCCGATTCCATCTCGGTTGCCTCCAGGTATGAGAAAAGGCCGAACAGAGGCAGGTCAGGCCTCTGTTCGGCCGTGCGTCCGAGTGGTGCGAGAGCTAGCTCAGGGCGCCAAGGAACCCTCGGGTCCCTCACGCCCCCCTAGCCGCAAGACTTCGTCGCGTTTCGTATCAGTCATGTGTCAGGCACAAGTCGAACAGATCGTTTTCCTGAAAGAGCCTCTCAATTGCACAATCTACGGCCTGGCGGCGTGAGACGCAAGGGGCTGCCCCGAAGGGCTACGCCTCGGACGGGCCCTCGGCGCCCAGGTCCGGCCGCAGCGCTGACGCGGCTGCACGCCTGGCCACCGACCCCTCGTAGCCCCGGCGGGCCAGGAACGAGACTAGACGCCGATACGCTACCTCCGGGGCCAGGCCCCGCAGACGCGACGCCCTTGACCGGGCCAGCTCGGCGGCGCGGGCGTCCTCGTCGCCCTCCACATCCTGGAGGGCCCGCTCGATCAGGGGACGGGACACGCCCCTGGCCGCCAGCGAGGACGCCACGGCCCGCCGCCCGGAGAGCCGCCGGCCCAGCACCTGTTCCGCGAACTCTTGAGCGAAGCGCTCGTCGTCGAGCAGCCCAACCTCCTGCAGGCGGACCAGCTCCTCGGCCACCATGTCGGCGTCGAACCCTGCGGAGCGGAGCCGGGACTCCATCTCGCGGCGCGAGCGCGGCCGCACGGCGAGGAGTCGGAGGGCCCGGTCGTGACATGAGAGCGGGCGTTTGGCGCGACGTGAGCGGGAGGCCTGGGGCATATGCCGGCGCGGCTACGGGGCCGATGCGGGCTGCGGCTCGCGCTCCTTCTCCTTGGCCCCGGACTTGGAGGGCGGGGGCTCGTTGGTCACCGCAACGTCGGGGACGACCGTGACCGGGGCCTCCCCATCCTCGAAGTTGGTGAGGCCAACGGCTTCCCGGATCCTCCGCTCGATCTCGCGGGCCATGTCGGCGTGCTCGGACAGGAAGCGTCGCGAGTTCTCCCGTCCCTGGCCGAGCTGATCGCCCTCGTAGGTGAACCAGGCACCGCTCTTCTTCACGATCTCCAGGTCCACGCCCACGTCGAGGAGACTCCCCTCCTTGGAGATGCCCTCTCCGTAGATGATGTCGAACTCGCACTGCCTGAACGGCGGGGCGACCTTGTTCTTCACCACCTTCACCCTGGTGCGGGACCCCACGACCTCGGTGCCGTCCTTCAGGTTCTCGATCTTGCGGACGTCGAGGCGGATCGATGAGTAGAACTTGAGCGCGCGGCCACCCGGTGTGGTCTCGGGATTGCCGAACATCACGCCGATCTTCTCTCGGAGCTGGTTGATGAAGACGGCTGTGGTGTCGAACCGCGACAGCGAGCCAGCCAGCTTCCGCATGGCCTGCGACATGAGCCGGGCCTGCAGGCCGACGTGGGAATCGCCCATCTCGCCCTCGATCTCGGCCCGGGGCACGAGCGCGGCCACCGAGTCGATGACCACGAGATCCATGGCCCCGGATCGCACCAGGAGGTCGGCGATCTCCAACGCCTGCTCGCCCGAGTCCGGCTGCGACACCAGGAGCTCGTCGATGTTCACGCCGAGCTTGCGAGCGTAGGTGGGATCGAGCGCATGCTCGGCGTCGACGAAGGCCGCGATCCCGCCCATCCTCTGGGCCTCGGCGATCACGTGGAGGCACACTGTGGTCTTGCCCGACCCTTCAGGGCCGAAGACCTCCACGATGCGCCCCCGGGGGATACCCCCCACGCAGAGGGCCATGTCGAGGGCGATGGAGCCGGTGGGGATGACCGAGATCCCCTGGCCGGCGGGATGCTCCCCCAGCCGCATCACTGCCCCCTTGCCGTACTGCTTCTCGATCTGCGTGAGCGCCACGTCGAGCATCTTGTCCCGATCCATCCGCGAAGCCTCCTTCTGTCCCCTCGCCCACCGGCGCATGACCCCGGTGAGCTCTTCCCCGATGTGGGGGCGCACGCTAGCGCGTGGGTCTGACACGGATTACACCTCTGTCATTCGGAACCTGCAACCCCGGACCATACCCGAACGTATGTTCGAGGTCAATCACCTGGGGACCCGAGTGCGTACTCCCCGACGGGCTCGTAGATCGGCGCAGGCCGACGGAGGTGGCTCCGGTAGACGACGAGCCGGTCGACGGCGAACGGCTCGGATGCGACGTCCGCCGCCGCGATCTCCTCCTCGTCGAACGGGACCGGCGGATCGAACCTGGCCACCGTGAGGTGAGCGGTGAACGCCCGCTTCTCCGGCGTGAACTCCGTGGCCAGCGATCCCTCCAGGTCGGCCGCCAGCGAGGCCAGGCGACCGCCCGGATCGTCCAGGCCCGCCCACAGCACTCGGGCTCGGCGCGTCGAGGGGAATGCGCCGAGCCCGGTGACCCGGGTCTCGAACGGCTCGCTCTGTCGAGCGACTGCCTCGACGGTCTCCATGACCCACCCCATGAGCCGCGGCCACGTCGACCCGAGGAACTTCATAGTCACGTGCTGGTTCTGCTTCGGCACCCATCTCGCCCGCGGAAAGTGCTCACGCCACGGCCCGATCGCTGCCTGCACCCGGTCACGGACCGGCTCGGGCACCTCGACCGCCACGAACAGTCGCAGCGGCTTCGCCTCTGGTCGCGACGCCCGGTCTCGCGCCATCAGGCGGGCCGAGGCCCGTCGGGGAGGGGCGCGCCCTGGAGATGGCGGCGAACGAGGTCCAGCCCGACCTGCTCCGCCCACCGCCGCACGAGCTCGCGATCGCCGGGAGAGCGCAGGCCGCGCTGGTGCGACACGCCCTCGGCCTCCAGGGCGGCCCAGATCTGGCCGGGCTCCGCCCCGGCATGGGGCTGCGGTCCGGCCGCGCCGGTGAGGGCCAGGGCGAGGTCGGCGCCGAACAGCCGGCGTGCACCCGCCGCCATCTCGCGGGCGCACTCCGCGCTGACCAACCCGGGCCCGTCGATCGTCTCTTGCGTGAGGCCGAGGATCTCTCGCTTGGCCCGGGCCGAGTAGCAGACCGCGGAGCCGAGGAAGTAGTCGGAGGCCCCCGGCACCGACGTGATCCTGGCACCGAGCTCACCGCCCGTGAGCGACTCGGCACAGGCGAGCGTCTTCCCCGAGTCGCGCAGCAACCTGCCCACGGTTCGTTCCAACTCCTCGTCGGTCGTCGTGAACACGTGATCCCCGAGCCGCCGAACCACCTCCTCGACCAGCGGCTCGAGCAATGCCTCGGCGTCCCCATGACTGCTCGCCTTCGCCGTCAGGCGGACCTTCACTTCTCCGCCGCCGGCCAGATAGGCGACGGTGGGATTGGCGGAGGCCCGGAACAGGTCGTCGGTCAGCTCGGCGACCCGCGACTCCGCGATCCCGACGCACCGGACGATCCGTGACGCGATGGAGGCCGGCCCGGCCAGCGATGCCAGGTCCTGCAGCACGGTCCCTTCCATCATCTCCCGCATCTCCGCGGGGACGCCCGGGAGTGCGTAGAGACGCGTTGCCCCGATCTCGACCGCGAGGCCCGGCGCCGTCCCGCGGTCGGGGAGGATCACGCGCGCCCCTTCGGGCACGTCCGCCTGGACGAGGTTCGATTCGGCCATGTCCCGTCCCGCCCGGACGAACTTCGTCCGGATCATCTCCTCGAGCTCGGGACGGCGGACCATTCCGGTTCCAGCCACCCGGGCCACGGCCTGCCGCGTGATGTCGTCCTGTGTCGGTCCCAGGCCGCCCGTCACGATCACCACGTCCGCATGGGAGAGCGCATGCCGAAGCGCCCCCACGATCCGCTCCTGGTTGTCCCCCACCACCTGGTGGTACAGGACGTCCACCCCGATCTCCGCCAGGCGCTCGGAGATCCATCGAGCGTTCGTGTTGGTGATCTGCCCGAGCAGGAGCTCGGTGCCCACCCCCACGACCTCGGCCCTCACCTGCCTCTCGCGCGCTTCCGCCGGCTCGCGCTCACGCCGTCGGTGACGGCGTGGGGCCAACGTTCCCGTAGCTGTAGGTCTCCCGCCAGGCGCGGTTGCGCCTTCCGGGGAAACCCTTGTCATCGCCGTTCACCGTCACATGGGCGCTGGCGCCGTGGTCAAGCCGGATCGTGAGCGACAGGTCGGCCTCGAATGACCGGCTCTCTCCAGCTTCCAACGAGAAGTCCTGCGGCTCCGCGGCATCGATCGTCACGGTGACCTCGACGGGTTGCACCGCCGCCACCAACGCCACGATCCCGGGGCCCAGTCCTCCCAGGCGCGCCGTGTCGGACGACAGGTCGGCCGGGGGCGGGGCGGAGGCCCTCGTGGAGATGATCCCGAACGACGCCGCCAGGATCAGCAGCGTCGCCGCGATCATCACGAACAGCAGGTGGCTGTCGCGACGACGAGGTGCGTCGATGGGGTTCTCCGGCGCCGGTGGGCCCGTCGGCGCCGGCGCCTCCGCCGGCGCGGCGGCGAACCGCGCGTACGCGTGCACCATCTGATCGGAGGGGAGCCCGAGGTACGTCGCGTACGACCGGATCGACCCTCGAACGTACACATCGCCCAGGAGGCGATCGAAGGCCTCCTCCTCCATGGCGACCAGGAACTCGCGGCGGATCCTCGTGTCGCGGCTGGCCTCCTCGAGGGTGACGCCGCGAGCCGTGCGGGCCCTTCGCAGCGCCGGGCCGACGCCGATCGTCGATCGCTGCACCGTTCCTCCTGGATCCGGCCTGTGGCGTGGGAGTATAGGCAGTGGCCTCACGGAGCGCCGGGCCTCATCGGGTGGCGCGGACACGCCCATCTCAGAAGTCCCGGCGACCCTCGAAGTGGGCCGCGGCCTCGGGTCGGGTGAGTTGGTACAGAGCCACCCGGTGCCCTCCGGTCGTCCGGAAGGAACAGCATGGTCCGTGAGGGATCTCGAAGGTGCCGACCGGCTGCCATCCTCTTGCCCGGAGATCGACGAGCGAGGCCGCAAGGTCGTCCACCCGATAGACGAGGATCGGCCGATCGCCTTCGACGTGGTCCGCCAGCAAGAAGAGCGGCGGGCCTGCGGTCAGCCGGACCGCGGCGACCCTGGTCCCGCCGGACTCGATGGCGAAGACCAGCTCGCCACCCAGGACGTCGGTGAAGTACGAGGCTTCGACGGCGACGTCGCCGCTTGGGCAATAGAGGAAGTCGAGCTGCGCGAAGGGCGCGGCCATGAACCTCGAGCTCAGGTCGTGCGGGCCGAGCGGGACTCCTCCCACTCCTCCCACGTGACCAGGACGTCGCGAGCCCGCGAGCCCTGCGAGGGGCCCACGATTCCCCGTTCTTCCATCAGGTCCATCAGCCGGCCGGCTCGGGCGAACCCCACCTTGAGCTTCCGCTGGAGCATGGACGTCGAGCCGAGCTGCGACCGGATAACGAGCTCCGCGGCCTGCTCCAGGAGCTCGTCGCCGGCGCCGAGGTCGTCCTCGCCCTCCATCGGCGGCCGCCCCAAGGCCTCGACGCTGGCCGCGTACTCGGGCTCGCGCTGGGCTCGGATCCACTCGCACACCGAGGTGACCTCTTTCTCCGTGACCCAGGCGGCCTGCAGGCGCGTCGGCTTCGACGCGCTGGACGGCGCGAACAGCATGTCGCCGTGCCCGACGAGCTTCTCCGCGCCGTTCATGTCCAGGATGACCCGCGAATCCGCCTGGGACGACGTCATCAGCGCGATCCTGGACGGGATGTTCGCCTTGATCAGGCCGGTGACGACGTCGACCGACGGCCGTTGCGTGGCCACGACCAGATGGATGCCGACGGCCCTGGCCATCTGGGCGATGCGTACGATCGTGTCCTCCACGTCGCGCGGTGACACCAGCATTAGATCGGCCAGCTCGTCGATCACGATCACGATGTACGGGAGGTCGGTAAACTTCTCCTCCTGGCTGGGCGGGATCCGGAGCGTGCCCGATGCCAGGCCCTCGCGGTATCCGTCGACGTCGCGGACCCCCACCATGGCCAGGGCCTCGTACCGCTCCTCCATTTCCCGGACCACCCACCCCAGTGCCTCCGCGGCTCGCTTGGGATGCACGATCACCGGCGACAGGAGATGCGGCAGGTCGGCGAAGTGCGCGAGCTCGACCCGTTTGGGATCGACGAGCACCAGCTTCACCTGGTCGGGCGTCGTTCGCATCAGGATGGACGTGATGAAGCAGTTGATGAGGGAGGACTTCCCCGCGCCGGTGGCCCCCGCGATCAGCAGGTGCGGCATCTTCGTCAGGTTCACCATCTGAGCCCGGCCGTGGACGTCCTTGCCCAGCGCCACCGCCAGCGGGTGCCGGTCCTCCTTGGCCGCCCTGGCCCGAAGGACGTCCCCGAGCATCACGAAGTCGCGTACCTTGTTCGGCACCTCGACGCCGATGGCGGACCTCCCGGGGATCGGCGCGATGATCCGGACGTCGGGCGTGGCGAGCGCGTAGGCGATATCGTCGGCCAGCGACAGCACCTTGTTCACCTTGGTGCCGGCCTCCACCTCGACCTCGAACAGGGTGACGGTCGGGCCGCGGTGGGCCTTGGGCACGCGGGCGGCCACACCGAACGTGCGGAACGTACGCTCCAGGGCCGCCGTGGTCTGCTCCTCGTCCCGGCTGGATCCGGCCGACGCGGGGGCGGTTCGGAGCAGGCCGATCGGAGGCAGCTTGTACGCCCCGCCCTTCGGCGCCGACGTGGGGACGAAGGCGGTGTCGGATCCCGTTCCGGCCGGCGGCGACGCGGGGTCCGGTTCGGCGTCCTGATCGCGGAGGTCCGCCACGACCGGGACGTCCTCCTCGGGGCGGTGCCGGCGATCACGCTTGGTTCGCGTGGCCCGCCTCGGCTCGGCCTCCTCGTCGACGCCGCCCGCAGCCGACAGCTCGCGGACCCTGGCCCAGGCTGCGGATAGCGGCGTGCCGGTGAAGATCAGCACCCCGAGCACCGTGACGCCGGCCCAGATGATGCCGGCGCCGAGGCGCGACACGCCGCGGGATATTGGCCACGCCGTCACTGCGCCGACGAACCCGGCCGCGTCCCGGGCACTCGCCGGGCCCGAGAACGGCGCGGGATTGCCGTGCGTGAGCGACCACAGGGCGAGCAGGCCCACGGACATGAAGACGAACCCGATGAACATCCGGGCCCGCACGTCCTCGGCCGTGCCACGAAGGAGCAGGACCCCCCAGTACAGCGCGAGGGGTGGGAACAGCACCGCGGCCTGCCCCACCAGAGCTTCCAGCACGAGCTCGATGCCCCGACCCACGAAACCGGCCGCGTCGAACCACAGCCCCAGGATCGAGATCAGGGCGAACACCATCAGTCCGATCCCCAGCGCGTCGCGAGCCCAGGGAGCGAGGTGCTGGCGGACCTTCGGGCGGGCAGGCTTGTCACGGGCGGAGGGCCGGCGGCGCGCCGGGGCCCTCCGGTTGGGCTTCGCGGGCATCAGACCTCCATGATCACCGGCAGGATCACCGGCTTTCGCTGGGTGACCTCGTAGAAGTACTTGCCCAGCGTCCTCCGGATGTTCTGTTCGATCGCGCTCCGGTCGACGACGCGCGCCTGGGCGCTCTCCTTCAAGGAAAGCATGACGCGATTCCTGGCTTCTTCAAGGATGTCGCCCGAGGTCTCGATGAACACGAACCCCCGATTCACGATGTCCGGGCCGGCCACGATCTCGCCCTGGTGGGCGTCGATCGTGACCACCACGACCACCACGCCATCGGCCGAGAGCTTCCGCCGATCCCGGAGCACGACCTCACCTACGTCGCCGATCCCAAGCCCATCCACGAAGGTCATCCCTGCCGGGATCCTGCCGGCGATCCGGACCCGCTCCCCCACCTCCACCAGATCCCCGTCCTCACAGATCAACACGTGGTCGGGGGGGATGCCCACCTCGGCGGCCAGCTTGGCGTGATGGGCCAGGTGCCGTCGTTCTCCGTGGACCGGGATGAACCACCTGGGCTGGACGAGCGAGAGCATCAGCCGGAGCTCCTCCTGGGCGGCGTGCCCAGACGCGTGCACGGGTGCCGCCGGCTCGTGGTACACGTCGGCCCCCGTGCGGTACAGGCCGTCGATGACTCGGTGGATGGCCGGCTCGTTCCCCGGGATGAGCGAGGAGGACAGGACTACGGTGTCGCCCTGGCGAAGGTCCACGAACTTGTGCTCCCGGGCCGCCATCAACGAGAGCGCCGAGTAGGGCTCGCCTTGGCTGCCCGTGCACACCACCACGACCCGCGATCGGTCCAGCCTGTCGAGGTCCTCGATCAGGACGATGTCCTCTTCGGGCACGTGGAGCAACCCCAGCCGGCGAGCGGCGTCGACGCTCTGGTGCATCGAGCGACCCAGGACCGCCACCACCCGCTCGTTCGCCCGAGCGGCGTTCGCCACCTGCTGGATGCGGTGGATGTGGCTCGAGAAGCAGGCCACCACCACGAGCTTGGGAGCCCGGGCGATGATGTCCTGCAGCACCGGGCCGACCGTCCGCTCGCTCGAGGTGTAGCCGGCCTCCTCGGCGTTCGTGGAGTCGGACAGGAGCAGGTGCACGCCCGTCCCGCTGGCCTCCTCGGCGAGACCGTGCAGGTCGGTGGGCCGACCGTCGAGCGGCGTCTGGTCGATCTTGAAGTCACCGGTGTGCAGGATCGTGCCGAACGGCGTATCGATCGCGACGGCCATGCCGTCGGGGATCGAGTGCGTCACACGCAGGAAGCGCATCGAGAACGGGCCGGCGACCGCACCTTCGCCGGGGGTGACCACGTGCAGGTCGGCCCGGTCCGTGACGCCGTGCTCTTCGAGCTTGCCCTTCAACAGTTCGAGCGTGAAGG
>JBIOXZ010000012.1:0-40309 GCA_044869895.1 Actinomycetota bacterium
GAGCCGGGCCGGGGCGGGCCGAACCGGGCGGAGGGACAACCGGAAGGAGGAAGCACCGTGCCTGTCGTCACCAGGCGGGAGCTCCTCGAGGCGGGTATCCACTTCGGACACCAGACCAGGCGCTGGAACCCGAAGATGGGCCGGTACCTGTACGGGGAGCGTTCCGGCATCTACATCATCGACCTCGAGAAGTCCCTGGACGGCCTGGAGGAGACGTATCGCTTCGTCCACGACCTTGGTCGCCGAGTGGGCATCGTCCTGTTCGTGGGGACGAAGAAGCAGGCCCAGGAGGTCGTGGCCAGGGAGGCCGGCCGGGTGGGCATGCCCTACGTCAACACCAGGTGGCTGGGGGGCATGCTGACGAACTTCCAGACCGTGTCCCGCCGGCTCCTTCGACTCCGGGAGCTGCGCGAGATGGAGCGAGGCGGCGCGTTCGAGTTCCTCCCCAAGAAGGAGGTCCTGAAGCTCCGCCACGAGAAGGAGAAGCTCGAGCGGAACCTCGGCGGCATGCAGAACCTCGAGCGCCTTCCCGACGCGGTCTTCGTCATCGACACCAAGAAAGAGCACATCGCCGTGGCCGAGGCCCGCAAGCTGGGGATCCCGGTCATCGCCATCGTGGACACCAACGCCGACCCCGACGAGGTCGACTACGTGATCCCGGGCAACGACGACGCCATCCGTTCGGTCGCCCTGGTGACCCGGATAATCGCCGACGCCCTGGAAGAGGGGCGTGGCGAGGGGCGACGGGAGCTCGTCACCAGGAGGGAAGAGCCCGAGTTCCAGCCCGAGCCCGACGCCGGCCGGGGGCAAGCGGCGGAGCCGGCCGCAGCAGCCGTAGCCGCGGACGGTGAGTCGGAAACCGCCGGGCAAGAGGCCGAGGCGACCCCGGAGCAGAGTTCCCAGGAGAGCGCATGAGCGACATCAGCGCAGAAGAGGTGAAGCGGCTGCGGCAACGCACCGGCGCCGGGATGATGGACAGCAAGAAGGCCCTCCAGGAAGCCGGTGGTGACATGGAGCGCGCGATCGAGATCCTCCGGGAGCGGGGCCTGGCCTCGGCCCAGAAACGGGCCGGCCGCTCGGCGACGCAGGGCGTCATCGACGCCTACATCCACCACAACAACACAGTGGGGGTCCTTGTCGAGGTGAACTGCGAGACGGACTTCGTGGCCAAGACCGATGAGTTTCGCCGGCTGGCCAGGGACGTCGCCCTTCACATCGCCAGCGCCATGCCCCAGTGGGTGACCCGTGAGGAGGTCCCCGAGGAGATCCTGGAGACCGAGCGGCGGATCTACGAGGCGGAGGCCCGCCAGAAGGGCAAGCCCGACAACGCCCTGGATCGCATCGTTGAGGGCAAGCTCCAGGGATTCTTCAAGACCACGGTCCTGCTGGACCAGCCGTTCGTGAAGCAGCCGGAGAAGACCGTCCAGCAGCTGGTCGACGAGGTCTCGGCCAAGGTCGGAGAGAAGGTTGCCGTGCGACGGTTCGTCCGGTACAAGCTGGGCGAGGACCTGGACTAGAGGGGTGAGAGTGGGCGACCCTGTGCCGGCCCGAGGGGACACGTCGCGACCCGTCTATCGCCGGGTCTTGCTCAAGCTCTCCGGCGACGCCTTCTCCCCGCCGGACACGGGCTATGGCATCTCCACCGACTCCACGGCTCTCCTGGCCCACGAGCTCCGCGACGTGGTGGACCTCGGGGTGCAGGTCGCAGTGGTCGTTGGCGGGGGCAACATCTGGCGGGGGCGTGACGCGCCGAGTATCGACCGAGCCCGGGCCGACTACATGGGCATGCTGGCAACGGTCATGAACGCGCTCGCGCTCCAGGACGGCCTGGAGAAGTTGCGCGTGACGACGAGGGTGCAGACCGCGATCCACATGGCACAGGTGGCCGAGCCGTACATCCCACTCCGGGCGGTCCGGCACCTGGAGAAGGGCCGGATCGTGATCTTTGCCGCTGGGATGGGGGCGCCCTTCTTCTCCACCGACACCACCGCGGCCCAACGTGCGTTGGAGATCGGGGCCGAGGCCATCCTGAAGGGCACGAAGGTCGACGGCGTGTACAGCGCCGATCCGCTCGTCGACCCGAACGCTCGCCGTTTCGAGTCGATCGAGTACCTCGACGTGTTGCGCGAGGGATATCAGGTCATGGATGCCACGGCCATCTCGCTGAGCATGGAGAACAAGCTCCCCATCATCGTGTTCGACTTCCGCCGGGAAGGGAACATCCGCCGGGCCCTGTCCGGCGAGCCCATCGGGACCCTGGTCCACGGGGGGGCCTGATGACGGTCCAGGCCACCCTCGGTGAGGCCGGGGAGAAGATGGGAAAGGCGATCTCCGTGCTCAAGGAGGAGCTCGGCTCGATCCGGACGGGCAGGGCCACGCCGGCCCTACTTTCGCGGATCGTTGTGGACTATTACGGTACTCAAGTGCCGATCCAGCAGCTGGCCTCGTTCTCGGTGCCGGAGCCCAGGACGCTCCTCATTCAGCCCTACGACAAGAACGCCATCGCCTCCATGGAGAAGGCGATCATGTCGAGCGACGTGGGCATCACACCGTCGAGCGACGGCAACGTGATCCGCCTCTCGTTCCCACCGCTCACCGAGGAGCGGCGCAAAGAGCTGGTCAAGGTGGTGCACCAGCGGGGCGAGGAGGCACGGGTGGCGGTGCGGAACGTGCGACGCCATTCAAAGGAGGAGCTGGAGCGGCTGCAGCGCGCCTCCACCATCTCCGAGGACGACCTGACTCGTTCCGAGAAAGAGTTGCAGAAGCTCACCGACCAGCACGTGGCGGAGGTCGACGAGATCGTGGTGCACAAGGAGCGGGAGCTCAAGGAGATCTAGTGCCCGAGGGCGACAAGAAGGACGACCTGTTCGAGGACCTCGACAAGTTCTTCGCGCCCATCCAGGACGTGGACTGGCCGGAGAACCCCCCCGCGGCACCCCCGGGCGAGCAGGCCCCGCCCGACACCGATACCGGGGTGATCGACGAGCCCGACGACTCCTCGAGGGCCGGGTCGATCCCCCCGCAGGACGAACCGTTCGAGGGGTCGTCACCCTCGGAGGCGGTGTCCGAGGAATCCGTGTGGGGGGAGGAGGAGGCAGCCGAGATCTCCGAGGAGACATTCGGCCGCGCCCCCTCCGCGTACGTCGACCTGCCCGGCCCCTCCGAGGAGGCAGAAGAGGAACCGGAGATCGATTCCCCCCTCCGGGAGGCGTCGGCCGAGGACGAGGAGCCGAGCCCCGAGGCGGTGGAGGCGGCCGCCGAGCACTTCGCCAAGTCGGTGCGCGATGAGGCCGACCTGGATCTCGAGGACGAGACCTCGCTCCCGGAGCTGTTGGGCGGGGGCGAGGAGGACACCGCCGCGGAGCTGGAAGAGCCGGTCGGGCGCGGCCGGGCAACGAGCATGTCAGGCTCCGGCCCCGAAGGGCTGGGAGGGCCGAGCTGGCAGGAGCCAACCACCATCGAGGTCGGGATGGAGCACGAGGCCCGCCGGACCGGCCGGGACGTCCCGGCCGCGTTCATCACCGGGTTGGCCCTGGCCGGAGTGGCCCTGGGCAGCCTGGCCCTGGGGAAGTGGGCGTTCGCTCTGACCGCCGGGGCCATCGTCCTGTGGGCCCAGGGTGAGCTGTACCTGGCGCTCCAGCGGCATCACTTCCAGCCCGCAACGGCTCTCGGTCTGGTGTCCGGAGGCCTCGTGCTCGGGGCGGCGTACTTCCGGGGCGAGGCGGCCATGCTGTCGATGTTCGTCTTGTCGGTGTTCGCCGCGTTCCTCTGGTACATGGCAGCTCCGGCCTCGCACCGGCGAGGCACCGCGACGAACATCGGCGTCACGGTCCTGGGCATCGCGTACGTGCCACTCATGGCCGGCTTCGCTCTGGCCATGCTCGATCTCACCGATGGCCGGGCCGTGGTCCTGTCGGTGATCGGATTGACGTTCGTGTACGACACCGCCGCGTTCATCGTCGGGTCCTGGTGGGGGAACCGGCCGCTCGCTCCGACCATCAGCCCCAAGAAGTCACTGGAGGGTGCCATCGGGGCGACGCTCGTGGTCATCGCGGTCTCCGTGGGGGCGGTGGCTCCGGCGGTGACCGCGCTGAACACGGTGGGCAAGTCCGTGGCCCTGGCGGTGGTGGTGGCCATTCTCGCGCCCCTGGGCGACCTGGCGGAATCGCTGATCAAGCGGGACCTTGGGGTGAAGGACATGGGCAGCGTGCTCCCGGGCCATGGGGGAGTGCTCGACCGGATCGACTCGGTGCTGTTCGTGGTGCCGGCCGCCTTCCTGTTCCTTCGCGTGATCCTCCCCTGACCCGCAGCTGCTACGGTTTGTCGGTCTGCCGGGGTACCCTTAGAGAGCGATGCGCTCGCTGACCATTCTCGGATCCACCGGATCGGTCGGGACCCAGGCCCTGGACGTGGTCCGGCGAAATCCCGATCGGTTCAAGGTCGTGGGGCTGGCCGCCCTGACCAACCATGAGCTTCTCGTCGGTCAGATCCGTGAATTCCTGCCCCCGTACGTGGCCATTGCGGACCCCGAGGCCGCGGGGGAGCTGCGCGAGATGCTGGGCTCGAACATCCGGGGGGTCGACATCATGGACGGACCCGACGCCGCGGAGCGCCTTTCTCGCGACGTGGAGGCGGACATGGTTCTGAACGCGCTCGTGGGCTCGGCCGGACTGCCCTCCACGCTGGCTGCCCTGCAGAGTGGGAAGACGCTCGCGCTGGCCAACAAGGAGAGCCTGGTCATCGGGGGCGAGCTGGTGATGGACCTGATCAAGGCGGAGCCCGAACGGCTCGTCCCGGTCGACTCGGAGCACGCCGCCCTGGCCCAGCTCCTCCGGGGCGAGCGCAAGGAGGACGTGAAGAGCGTGATCCTGACCGGCTCGGGTGGCCCGTTCCGGGGCTGGACCCGCAACGACCTGGCCCGCGCATCGGTGAAGGAGGCCCTGGCGCACCCGGTGTGGCAGATGGGCCCGAAGATCACCGTCGACTCCGCGACCCTGATGAACAAGGGCATGGAGGTCATCGAGGCCCACTACCTGTTCGCCATCGACTACTCGCAGATCCACGTGATCCTCCACCCCGAGGGCGTCGTCCACGCACTGGTCGAGTTCCGCGACGGCACGATGCTGTCCCATCTGGCCTCGCCGGACATGCGACTGCCCATCCAGCTCGCGCTGGCCTGGCCGGAGCGCCTGCCGGCCGGCATCGCTCCGGTGCCCCTCGCCGATAAGCGGCTCACGTTCGAGCCGGTCGACCGCGAGGCCTTCCCCGCGGTGGACCTGGCCTACCGGGTTGGTCAGCTCGGCCTGACGTTCCCCGCGGTCATGAACGCGGCCAACGAGGTCGCGGTCGTCGCCTTCCTGGAGGGGAAGATCCCCCTTACGCGGATAGTCGAGATCGTCCAGGGTGTCGTGGACGAGCACGAGGCGCCCGCATCGGTGGTGTCGGTGGTCAACCTCGAGCGGGCCGACTCCTGGGCCCGACGGCGGGCCGCGGAGATCATCGAGGCCCGCTGACCGAGGGCTGGATGGCCGGAACCGTCGCCCAGGTCGCGTTCTTCGTCGCCCTCGTCGTCGTGATCGTGATCCACGAGGCCGCCCACTTCGGCGTGGCCAAGTGGTTCGGGATCAAGGTTGAGGAGTTCTTCGTCGGCTTCGGCCCGCGCCTGTGGTCGTTCCGGCGCGGCGAGACCGAGTACGGGATCAAGGCCATCCCGGCGGGCGGCTACGTGAAGATCGCCGGCATGAACCCGTACCAGGAGACGCCGGAGGAGGAGCTGCCGCGAACGTTCGGGGCCAGGCCGATCTGGCAGCGCGCCCTGGTGATCGCGGCCGGACCGGCAACCCACTTCGTGCTGGCCTTCCTGTGCTATGCGCTCTGGCTAGGGTTCGTCGGGAGACCGGTGGCCACGGATCCGCTCGTTGCCGAGGTTTCCGAAACGTTGGAAGGGAAAATCTCGCCGGCCGCCCAGATCGGATTGAAGGCGGGAGATCGGATCGTCGGCATCGACGGTGTCGAGCACCCCACCGACGTCGAGCTGATCCGCATCACCAGGACACATGTGGGGGAGCCGGTCACGCTTCGGATCGACCGTGACGGACGCGTGTTTACGGTGACCGTCACGCCGGTGCTGGCCCCGGTCGAAGGCAAGGACGTCGGTCGGATCGGCGTGTCTCTGGCGGAGGCTCGGGAGCCGCGGGGGCCCGTCGCCTCGGTGACCGGTGGAGCCAGGTTGGTCGGCTCGACCCTCGTGGGCGCGGTGGAGCTCATCGGCCGGGTCTTCGGCCCCGAAGGCATCTCCCGGATCGGCCGACTGCTGTTCACCGACGCGGCTCGCACGCCGAGCGACGCCGTCAGCGTGGTCGGGGCGGGGCGGGTGGCGGGTCAGATCGCGGCCAGCGCCCGGTTCTGGGACATCCTGGTGATCTTCGGGCAAATCAACGTGGTCATCGGGTTCCTGAACCTGCTCCCCCTTCCGCCGTTCGACGGCGGCCATCTGGCGGTGCTGGCCATCGAGAAGGTGAGGGGCAAGAAGATCGACATGCGAAAGCTGGTCCCCATCTCGGCCGCCGTCGCCGCCTTCTTCGTCCTGATGTTCGTGGCGATCCTCTATCTGGACATCGCCAAGCCCGTGAACTTGAGTCCATAGCCTTCGCCACAACTTCTCAACAGGGCCCCCGAAGGGCCGCCACACGCTGCGGATACGATGGGTCCGTGACCGAGCAGACCATCCTGGTCGTGGACGACGAGGAAGCCATCGCGGAGGCGGTACGAGCGCGGCTCCTGAGCGAGGGTTTCCAGGTCGTGGTGGCCGGCGATGGGCCCCAAGCCATCGGGCTGTGCGAGCAGGTTCATCCAGACCTCGTGGTCCTTGACCTCATGCTCCCGGGGATGGACGGACTGGAGGTCTGCCGGCAGATCCAGCGGGACCGGTGGGTTCCCGTGCTGATGCTCACGGCACGTACCGAGGAGGCGGACAAGGTGGCCGGCTTCGCCGTGGGAGCCGACGACTACCTGACGAAGCCGTTCAGCCTTCGCGAGCTGGTGGTCCGGGTGCGGGCCATCCTTCGCCGGATGGAGAGGATCGGCGCGCTCCCCGCCGATGAGCCGATCGACCATGCCGGCCTGGCCATCGACCAGGCGCGCCGCACGGTGGCCGTGGACGGCTCCCACATCCAGCTCACCCCGCTCGAGTTCGAGATCCTTCTGACGCTCGCCCGGACGCCCGGCGTTGTGTTTACCCGGGAACAGCTCATGGACAAGGTGTGGGGGTATCGGGACTATGCCGGGGGACGGGTGGTCGACTCCCATGTCGCCAGGATCCGCCGCAAGTTGGGTGAGGACGGTGCCGAGCCGAGGTTCATCCGGACCGTGCACGGCGTCGGCTATGCGTTCCGAGAGCCGGCCGAGGCGCCATGAGACCGCTCGAGAAGCTCCCCACGATCCGGGCCAAGCTCGGCTCGACGATCGTGTTCGCCGTGGCCATGACGATCGTCCTGGTCTATTTCCTCCTCGGATTCGCGCTTCGAAACGCGTTTCGGGAAGCCGACCTGGGCCGCCTCGCTCGGGTGGCCGCGCGCGCCGCAGCGTCCGACCTTCGCGACATCCCGGACGGGGTGACCGTGGTGCACCTGCGGGAGGGCACGTTCACGTGGTACGGGCCGGAGGCAACCCCGCCGCCGACGTTCCACGACGGCCGGGTTCACATCGGCGTGGCGGGCGGTATCGAGTATGCGGCGGTACCGGTGCAGCAACCGGGACAGCCCTCCGAGACCGTGTACGCGATTCGCGACGCCCCCGGCGTGCTGGGCGCGACCCTCCGGTTCCTGAGCGACTTCTGGTGGCAGCTGCTCGTCGCCGGTGCCATCGCGGCCGCCATCGCGCTCGGGCTGGCCCGATGGCTGGCCCGCGGCATGACCCAACCGCTCCGAGACATGGCCCAGGCCGCTCGGCAGATGGAGATCGGCGACTACAGCAGGCGGGTCCGCACCACCTCCAGGGATGAGGTTGGGCAGCTGGCGACGGCGTTCAACCGCATGAGCGGGGAGCTTGAGAGCCTGGAACGGTTGCGGCGCGAGCTGGTGGCCAATGTCTCGCACGAGCTGAAGACGCCGATCTCGGCGCTCCGGGCGCACCTCGAGAACCTGCTCGACGGCGTGGAGGAACCCGATCCGGAGACGCTGCAGGTGATGCTATCGCAGTCCGAGCGGCTGTCCCGTCTGGTGGAACAGCTGCTCGACCTGTCACGCCTGGAGTCGGGGGAGCTCACCCTTCGGCGAGAGGGCGTGCCTCTTCGCCGGCTCGTCGCCGAGGTCCTCTCGGAGGTCGAGGTGGTCCGATCCGGCCGAGAGGTGCGGGTGGAGGACCGGGTGCCCGACGACATCCCTGCGGTGTTCGGGGACCGGGAGCGCCTGCACCAGGTCCTGTTCAACCTCCTCGACAATGCCGTTCGCCTGACGCCCCCGGGAGGCGAGGTTGTGGTCTCGGCTCACCGGGTCGATGGGCGCTGCGAGGTGAGCGTGACGGACACCGGGCCGGGGATCCCCGCCGAGCACCTGCCTCGGTTGTTCGAGCGGTTCTACCGGGTGGATCCGGCTCGAGCGCGCGACGACGGGGGCACCGGGATCGGCCTGGCCATCGCCAGGTCGGTGGTGGAGGCCCACGGCGGGCGCATCCGCGCCGAGAGCCAGGTGGGGAAGGGAAGCGTGTTCACCTTCGACTTGCCGGTCGCCCCTGCGGCCGGGACCGAGACAAGGAGGGCCTCGTGAAGTCATCGACCGTCACGATCGAGGTGTCGGCGCCCGCGCGGTACACCTACCTCGATCTGACCGAGGAGCTGGAGCGGGCCATCAAGGACTCGGGCGTCACCGACGGGGCGGCCATCGCGTTCTGTCCACACACGACGTGCGCCCTCCTGATCAACGAATGGGAGGAGGGTGCCCTGGAGGACTTCCGGAACCGAGTGCTGGACCTTGTGCCAGAGGACGTCTACTACGCCCACGACGACCTGGGGCGGCGGACCCAGAACCTTGCCGAGTCCCACGAACGTCAGAACGGCCACTCGCACGTCAAATCGATGCTGCTCTCCGCCAGCTCCCACGCCATCCCCATCTCGGCCGGTGAGGCCGTGCTCGGCCGGTGGCAGCGTCTCATCCTGTTCGAGATGGACGAGCCCAAGGGCCGTCAGGTCGTGTTCCACGTGTTCGGCGAGTGACCGGCAAGCGTGAGGTGACGATGCAGGTGGAGCGGAGGAAATCCCGCCAGGTCAGGGTGGGCGAGGTCACGGTGGGCGGCGACGCGCCCGTCCGCGTCCAGTCCATGACCATCACGAAGACGGCGAATATCGATGCCACGCTCCAGCAGATCGCGTCGTTGGTTGCGTCGGGCTGTGAGATCGTCCGGGTGGCCGTACCCCACTGGGAGGACGCGGAGGCCCTCACCGCCATCGCGGCCAAGTCAACGATCCCGGTGGTCGCGGACATCCACTTCCAGTGGAAGTACGCGATGGCCGCGCTCGAGGCGGGGGTGCACGGGCTGCGGATCAACCCGGGGAACATCAAGTACCAGGACAAGGTCCGCCTGATCGCGCGAGAGGCGAAGGCGCGCGGGGTGCCCATCCGGATCGGGGTGAACGCCGGCTCTCTGGAGAAGGATCTGCTGGCCCGCTACGGGTCGCCGACGGCCGAGGCCCTGGTGGAGTCGGCCCTCGACGAAGCTCGGATCCTGGAGGACGAGGACTTCCTCGACATCAAGATCTCGGTGAAGCACTCGAGCCCCCGGGTGATGATCGAGGCCTATCGGATGCTCGCCGAGAAGTGCGAGTACCCGCTCCACCTCGGCGTCACGGAGGCGGGGCCCATGCCGATCGGTGGCGTGAAGAGCGCGGTGGGCATCGGTACGCTCCTCGCGGAGGGGATCGGCGACACCATTCGGGTGTCCCTGACCGATGACCCGGTGGAGGAGGTCAAGGTCGGGATCGAGATCCTGAAGTCCCTCGGGCTCCGCAAGGCAGGCCTGGACCTCGTGGCATGCCCCTCGTGCGGGCGAGCGGAGGTCGACGTGCTCGGCTTGACCAGGCAGGTGAACGAGGTGCTCCTGGCCAAGGGCATCACCGTCCCCATCCGCGTCGCGGTGATGGGCTGCGTGGTGAACGGTCCCGGCGAGGCCCGGGAGGCCGACCTGGGGATCGCGGCGGGGAAGGGGCAGGGGTTCCTCATCGTGAACGGTGAGGTCAAGGGCAAGGTCCCCGAAGGGCGCTTCGTCGAAGCCCTGGTGGAAGAGGCCGAGCGGATCGCCGCCGAGCGCGCGACCGAGCCCGTCGCCGACTAGCGCGCCGGCTTGGCCAGCGCCAGGAAGTTCTCCACGATCCTCGGGCCCTCGGGCGTGAGGATCGACTCCGGGTGGAACTGCACGCCGAAGCGCGGAAGCTCACGGTGTTGGGTGGCCATGACCAATCCGTCCTCGGTCCACGCCGTGAGCTGCAGCTCCGCCGGCAGGGCATCGCCGACGACGACAAGTGAGTGGTACCGGCCGGCCTCGAATGGGTTGCCCACACCCTCCAGGATGCCGGCGCCGTCGTGGTAGACGAGCGATGCCTTCCCATGGACCGGCGAGGCTCGATCGACCCGCCCCCCGCTGGCCACGCCGAGGGCCTGATGGCCGAGGCACACGCCAAGCACCGGTGTGGGCGGGGGAAGGATCCGCAGCAGCTCGGGGAAGCAGCCGGCCTCCTCGGGACGCCCGGGCCCCGGGGACAGGATCACCGCGGCCGGGTCCCGTTCGACCAGGGCCTCGGCGGGCTCGGCGTCGCTCTTCACCACCTCGGTCGGGAACCCGAGGCCCTCGACCAGCTGGACGAGGTTGTATGTGAAGGAGTCGTAGTGGTCGACCACCAGGATCATCGGGGGGTCTCCACGCTGCCCTCCATCCTCGCCGTCGGGTCCGCTCCTCCTGCGACGGCCGGAAGGAGCGCCGCGGCCTTGGCCTTCGTCTCCCCAAGCTCCATCTCGGGATCCGAATCGGCCACGACGCCGGCTCCGGTCTGGACGTGCGCCTGACCGTCGGCGATCACGGCCGTGCGGATCGTGATGCAGAAGTCCAGGTCCCCGGAGAACGTCCGGTACCCAACCGCACCTGCATAGGGCCCCCGCGCCGTCGGCTCCGCCTCGGCGATCAGTTCCATGGCCCGTCGCTTCGGGGCTCCGGTTACGGTCCCGGCCGGGAAGGTGACCGCCAGCGCGTCCAGCGCGTCCTGCCCCTCGCCCAGCTCCCCCTCCACGGTGCTCACGATGTGCATGACCTTGGAGAATCGCTCCACCACCATGAGCTCGGTGGGACGCACTGTTCCCGGCGTGCAGACGCGGCCGAGGTCGTTGCGGGCCAAGTCCACGAGCATCGCGTGCTCGGCCTGCTCCTTGGGGTCGGCGAGCAGCTCGTGCTCGAGCAGGCGGTCACGCACGTCGGTCGCCCCCCGCGGCCGGGTCCCGGCGATCGGCCGGGCGGACGCACGCCGCCCTTCCACCCGAACGAGCGGCTCGGGCGAGGACCCGGCGAGCTCCATCGACAACATGCGGAGGAAGAACATGTACGGGGCAGGGTTCGAGACGCGCAACCGACGATAGATGGGGTAGCCGCCGTTGGCTGCGGGGAAGGAGACGCGCCGCGACGGCACGCCCTGATAGATGTCCCCGGCCAGGATGTGGTCCTTGAACCCCGAGACGATCTGCCGGTACCGGGCGTCCTCCATATTCGCCCGACCGCCCGCTGCTGCCTCGACGCCGGTATCGGGATCCTCATCGATCGGCGAGGGTGCGGGGGCGATGGCCGTCGAGACGGTCTCGGCCAGCTCCTCGAGTGCTGACGCTCCCTCCTCATACGCGCCGGGGGGAACGTGCGCCACGAGCAGCAGGCGCTGGCGCCAATGGTCGAACACCACGGCCCGATCAACCACTAGGAGCCCGATGGCGGGACACGGCGCCGTGTCCGGCCTGGGGACGGGCTGGCCGTCGAGAAGCTCGGCCGCCTCGTACGCCAGATAGCCCATGAGTCCTCCGGTGAGCGAGGGGAGCTCGGGCAACCGGGGACCCGCCAACGAGCGGGCCAGGCGACGGAGCTGCTCCCGCACCCCTTGATCCGGCCGCGGCTCGGGGATCGGAAGCCCACGCCGAAGATCCCGGATAGCCACGCCTCGGCGGTCCGCGGTGATCACCGCGGCGGGGTCGCCCGCGGCGAAGGAGTAGCGTCCCCAACGTTCGGATCGCTCGACGCTCTCGAGCAGGATCCCCGGCCCATCGGCCGCCAGGGCGGGGAAGATCCCGACCGGTGTCGACACGTCGGCAAGCAGCTCGGTCCACATCGGGACGAGCGCGCACGACGAGGCGAGCTCGTCGAACGTGGTCCGATCGGGCCGTACCTTCACCGCTTCGGCCTCCCCGTTCAAGCACGAAGCCCCGGGTCGCTGCCCGGGGCCTTCATCGAGTCGGAGTGCGTGGAACGTGTTAGATGCGCGGCGGCCCCGGGCTCTTCGAGCCCCAAGGCCAGGACCAGCCGTCTTCCCGTCGCGCCATCGTGGCGGTGATTGTGCGGGTTCCGCCGGGGGACGTCAACGGGACCGGCCGCGGCTCGTGGTATGCGAGCGGCGTTTCAGATACGGTCACGGACCATGCCGACGGTCCCCATGCCCGCGACGGTTGAGCGATGAGGAGCTCAGCCCGGCGGCCTGGCGTCTGGGTGGCGATCGCGGTGCTGGTGGCCGTGTCGATGAGTTCATCGGGACTCGCCGCGGCGAAGCCGCCGGTGTCGTCCCTACACTTCGACGCGATCCCTCGGATCGGACCGAACTGGCCGGGCGACCCGTCGGGGGCCATCGGGCACGCGGCCATCGTGACCGCGGTGAACACGTCGATCGCGGTGTACGACCGGGCTGGTGTCGCGGTCCTCGCGCCGACCCCGCTCGAGCCATTGGGAACGTTTCCGCCGGGAACCGACGTGTTCGACCCCAAGGTGGTCTACGACCCCTCCGCGCAGGAGTTCGTGCTGGTCTTCCTGGCCATCCACGACGCGCTCGAGCGGTCCTGGATCGTGCTCTCGGCCATGCCCGGCGCGACCGCGTCGGACCCGGCAACCTGGTGCGTCCACCAGATCGGTGCGGATCAGGTGAACGGAGACGGGAAACAGTGGGCCGATTACCCGGGACTCGGCTTCTCCCGAGACCGGGTGACCGTCACGAGCAACCAGTTCGACTTCGCCGGACCGCAAGGATTCGCTTACGCGCAGGTGCTGTCGTTCGACAAGACCGGTCTGTACGACTGCACGAAGCGCCTCGAGTTCCGGACATTCGGCGGCGCGGCCACGACCAACCCCGACGGCAGCCGGGCCTTCACCGTGCAGCCGGCCACGAGTGCGGGGACGGCGACGGCGGACCAATACCTGATGTCCTACAGAACAGCGCGTCGCGGAGGATCGGCCTTGGTGCTGTGGCGGCTCCGACAGACCGCGGGCGGCCTCAGGTTGACGCGGGTGGCGCTTCCGGTGGGCAAGGTCACCGTCTCCCCATACGGTACGCAGGCGGGCGGCGGGCTCAACAACCCGAACACATGGTGGGATCCCGGAGACCTTCGCCTGGTGAACGCGTTCTACGATCCGGACCTTCGGCGAGTCTACGCCGCCCACGTCATCTTCAGGAATCTGAGGCCCGATAGCGTCACCGGCGGATACGAGGAGGCCGCGATCCGGTGGTACGAGGTCGCGCCCGGGTCCTCGCTGAAGACGTCGGCGGTCACGCGGCGGGGCCTCGTGGGAACGGCGGAGACCGACGCGGGATGGCCGGTCGTTGCCACCGACGGGCTTGGCACCCTGTTCGTCACCTACAGCAGGGCCAGTGTGGTCACCGGAGAATACCTCTCCGCGTACGTGGCGCAGATCCCGGTCGGATCCACCATCGCCGAGATCGGGCTGCTCGCCGCGGGCGATGCCCGGATGGAGGCCGTCCGTGGTCCGGAGCGGTGGGGCGATTTCAACGCGATCAGTCGCGACCCGCTCGACCCCGCCGTGATGGCGGTGGTAAACCAGTACGCGAAGTCGGACGGTTCCGGCCCCACCGGTGACTGGCAGGAGACGGTGGACCTGGTCGGGGCCTGAGTTCGGCTTCCCCGTGCGGGTACGGGAGGCCGGTATCCTGGGTCGTCCATGAGGATGTCCCGGCTCTTCGCTCGCACGCTCCGAGAGGATCCGAGCGAAGCCGAGGCGCCCTCGCACCGTCTGCTCCTGCGGGCCGCGTACATCCGCCAGCTGATGGCGGGGGTGTACACGATGCTCCCGCTGGGCCTGCGGACGATGCGCAAGATCGAGCGCATCGTCCGCGAGGAAATGGACGGCTCCGGGGCGCAGGAGATCCGCATGCCGATCGTCATCCCGGCCGAGCCCTGGAAGATCACCGGCCGGTGGCAGGCCTACGGCGATCTGCTGTTCAAACCGACCGACCGGCACGGCCGGGAGCTCCTGCTCGGCCCGACCCACGAGGAGGTCGTGACGCCCCTCGTCGCCGGGGAGCTCCCTTCCTACCGCGACCTGCCGGTGAACCTGTATCAGATCGAGTGGAAGTACCGGGACGAATTCCGCCCCCGGTTCGGTCTCCTGCGGGTCCGGGAGTTCCTGATGAAGGACGCCTATACGTTCGACAGGGACGATGAAGGGTTGCAAGCCTCCTACGACACGATGCTCCAGGCGTATCGGCGCGTGTTCGACCGGTGTGGGCTCGCGTACGTGATCGTCGAGGCAGACCCGGGCACGATCGGCGGTGGCGTGAACCACGAGTTCATGGCCCACGCCGATGTGGGGGAGGACCTGTACGTCGCATGCCCGAACGGCGATTACCTGGCCGACCTGGAGGCGGCCATGCCCCGCCCGCTCGAGCCCGTCGACACGACCGAGCTCCAGCCCCTCGCCGAGGTCTCGACACCGTCGGCGGCGACCATCGATGCCGTGTCGACGCTGCTTGGCCGGCAGGCGTCCGAGATGCTGAAGTGCATCCTGTTCGACGTGGGCGGTCAGGCAGTGGCGGTGCTCGTCCCCGGCGACCGGGAGGTGAACGAGACCAAGGTGGCCCGGCGGTTCTTCCCCGCCTCGGTCCGCCGGTTCGAGGACGCGGACTTCGTATCCCAGGGGCTGGTCAAGGGCTACGTCGGGCCACAGGGCCTACCCGATGACATCATGATCCTGGCCGACTACTCGGTCCGCGGGGGCAAGGACTGGGTGACCGGGGCGAACAGCTCTGAGCACCACGTGACCGGGGCTAATGTCGGACGTGACTTCCGGGTCGACGAGTACGCGGATCTCGTGCAGATCCGGGATGGCGATCCCTGCCCGGTCTGCGGCCGGCCGCTCCGAATCGAGCGGTCGATCGTGGTGGGGCACATCTACCAACTCGGCACGACCTACAGCGAGCCACTCAAGGCGACGTACGTCGACGAGGACGGCACGGAGCGGCCGTACGTGATGGGATGCTACGGCCTGGGTGTCACCCGGACCATCGCGGCGGCCGTGGAGCAGAACCACGACGAGCACGGTATCCGGTGGCCCAAGGCCCTAGCGCCGTTCGGGGTCGTGGTGATCGTGGCCAACCGCGACGACGAGCAGGTGACGACGGAGGGGGAGCGGATCTACCTGGAGCTGGCCGGGCTCGGCGTGGAGGTGCTGTTCGACGACCGCGATGAGTCGGCGGGGGTGAAGTTCGCCGACGCCGACCTCATGGGCCTCCCCGTGCAGCTCGTGGTGGGGCGCCGTGGCCTGGACGCAGGGACGGTCGACCTCAAGCTCCGCGCGACGGGCGAGCGATCCACGGCGCCGCTTCATCGGGCGGCATCGGCCGCTGCAGAGCTGTTGGCCGCGGCACCGTAGCCCCGGTACGCTCGCGAGATGGCCGTCCACGCGCCGGGCCCGCTCAGGGACTTCGTGAAACTCCATCCGGAGGTCGAGGCCGTGCTGCAGCACGTGGGCCTGCGCACCTGGGATCTGCTCCTGATCGACCTCGAGGGGAACTGGGTTCGCGACGAGTTCCCCTCCGAGGCCCGGGCCGAGGCGGCCTGCAGGGCCCTCGGCATCCGGATGCACCGAGGGTGGGACGATCCCCGGATGGCGAGGAGGATGGGCCGGCGGGACCACTGGAACCGACCCGGCGGCCAGCGCCGAGCCCTCTGAGAGCGCCTCTCGGACCCTTCAGAACAACCGGTTCGGTATACTTCAAGTGCAAAGGAGCGGTTTCACCCGGAAGTGGGCGCGCGCCCACTTTCTTTTTCGAGGGGCGCGATGGACGTGGAGGCGCTGGTCCGGCCGGTAGTCGAGTCGGCGGGGCTGGAGCTGTGGGAGGCCACCTTCCGCAAGGAGGCAGGCCGGATGGTGCTGCGGGTCGTGGTCGACCGGGAGGGAGGCGTCGACCTCGACACCATCTCGGAGGCTTCCGAGCGGCTGTCGAGACGCCTGGACCTGGAAGGCTTCGGGCGAGGCCGCTACGAGCTCGAGGTGAGCTCGCCGGGCCTGGAGCGACCGCTCCGTCACCCGCGACACTTCGAGCGAAGCGTGGGAACGAAAGTGAAGGTGAAGACGGTGGAGCCCATCCACGGCGTGAAGGTGTACGAGGGCGCGCTGGTCTCGGCCGACGCGGAGGCGATCGTCCTCGCCACCGACGGCGGAGAGTTGCGCGTCCCCTACGAGAACGTCGCCTCGGCGCGGACCGTGTTCGAGTGGGGTGCCGACAGGAGCAGACGATGAATCCGGACATGATCGCTGCGCTCCGGGAACTGGAGCGGGAGAAGGGGATCGCGTTCCAGACGATCCTGGCAGGCCTCGAGGAGGCCATGGCCTCGGCCTACAAGTCGTGGTGGAAGCAACAGCATCCCGACCTGGAGGACGACAGCTTCGGCGTGCGCGCATCGATCGACCCCGAGTCCGGGGACCTGCGGGTGTGGATCCAGGAGCTGGCCGAGACCGAGGAGGGCGAGCCCGAGGTGGTCTCGGAGAAGGAGGTCGAAGTCACCGACGAGTTCAAGGGCCGGATCGGCGCGCAGACCGCGAAGCAAGTCATCTTCCAGAAGCTCCGAGACGCCGAGCGGGAGATGACCTACGAGGAGTTCGCCGGACGCGAGGGCGACGTGGTGACCGGCATCGTCCAGGCCCAGGAGCGGGACCGGCGGAGCATCCTGCTCGACCTGGGCAAGGTCGAGGCCCTATTGCCCCATACCGAGCAGATCCCTTCCGAGCAGATCCGCCACGGCGAGCGAGTGAAGGCGTACATCTCGGAGGTCCGGCGGGGGACGAAGGGTCCGCAGGTCGTCGTGTCGAGGAGCCATCCCGGCCTGCTGCGCAAGCTGTTCGAGATGGAAGTCCCCGAGATCGAGGAGGGCATCGTCGAGATCAAGGAGGTCGCACGGGAGCCGGGTCACCGCTCGAAGATCGCCGTGGCATCGCGAGAGCCCGCGGTCGATCCGGTCGGGGCCTGCGTCGGCCCCAAGGGCTCACGCGTCCGCATGGTGGTGAACGAGCTTCGGGGGGAGAAGATCGATGTCGTGCCGTGGAGCGCCGACCCGGCGCAGTTCGTAGCGAACGCGCTGCAGCCGGCGAAGGTGAAGGAGGTCATCACCGACCCGACCACCCAGACCGCCATGGTCGTCGTTCCCGACTATCAGCTGTCCCTTGCCATCGGCAAGGAGGGCCAGAACGCACGTCTGGCGGCTCGCCTCACCGGTTGGCGGATCGACATCAAGAGCGAGACGCAGCACGCGGAGGAGCTGCGCGCACCTCGGGCGGCGGCCGCGGCCGAAGAGGCTCCACCGGAACCTCGTGTGGTCGTGGAGCCCGCGCCCCCGGCCGACGACGAGAAGCAGGCCGGGACCGAGGCCAATGACGAGCTGGCCTCGGTCGAACCCGCGCCCGTCGTGGTCGAGGAGACCGTCGAGGGCTGAGCCGTGGCTCCCCACACGCAGCCCGAACGCACCTGCGTCGGCTGCCGACAGGCTGCCGGAAAGCTCGACCTCATCAGGATCGTGCGAACGCCGAAGGGCGAGGTCCGGGTGGACGCAGACGGCAGGGCGCCGGGACGAGGCGTGTACGTGCACGCCGATCGGGCGTGCGCGACGGTCGCGATGGCGCGCGGGACGCTGGCCAGGTCCCTTCGGGTGGGCCTGCGAGCGGAGGAAGCAGCTAGGCTAGGCAACGAGATTGAACGGGAGATCGAACGGGACGTGCGACGATGAGGGTTCACGAGCTGGCGAAGGAACTGGGGGTGACGAGCAAGGACCTGCTCGCCGCTCTCGACGCCATGGGGTTCGAGGGCCGCACCGCGTCCTCCTCGGTCCCCGACGAGGCCGTCCCCCGCCTGCGGGCCTCGGGCGGCAAGGCCATTCCAGGTGCCAAGCCCAAAGCGGCCCGGGAGGAACCGGTGGCCAAGGCCCGGGCCAGGCCGAGGGCCAAACCGCAGCCCGAACCGGAACCAACGTCAGAGCCCGAACCGGAAACCACCGCGGCTGGAGCTGACGGGGCCGCAACCGCGACGGTCGCCGTTGCCCCTGCTGGCCCCTCCCCACAGGCGAAGCCCGCGCCGCCGGCAGCGCCGGCCAAGCCGGCGCTGCCGTCCCTCAAGGTGGTCCGAGGATCCACCGCGCAGGACCTCGCCGAGAAGGTGGGCCGTACCCCCGCCGACATCGTGAAGATCCTCCTGTCGCTGGGAGAGATGGTCACCGCGACGCAGTCCCTCACGGACGAGGCAATCTCGCTCGTCGCCACGGAGCTCGGATACGAGGCCGAGGTCGTCGGCTTCGAGGAGGAGCTCGAGGAGGTGGAACAGGTCGACGAGAGCCGCCTGCGACCCCGACCGCCGGTGGTCACGGTCATGGGACACGTCGACCACGGCAAGACGCTCCTGCTCGACGCCATCCGAAAGACCGATGTCGTCTCGCATGAGTTCGGAGGGATCACCCAGCACATCGGGGCCTACCAGGTGCATGTGAACGGGCGGGAGATCACGTTCATCGACACGCCGGGCCACGAGGCCTTCACGGCGATGCGCGCTCGAGGGGCGCAGGTCACGGACATCGCGGTGCTCGTAGTGGCCGCCGACGACGGGGTCAAGCCGCAGACGGTCGAGGCCCTGGACCACGCGCGGGCCGCGGGGGTGCCGATCATCGTCGCCGTGAACAAGGTGGACAAGCCCGAGGCCGACCCCCAGCGGGTCCGCCAGCAGATGGTGGAGCTCGGCGTGGTCCCCGCCGAATGGGGAGGGACGGTCGAGTTCGTCGACGTGTCGGCGAAGGCCCGGACCAACCTGGACGGACTGCTCGAGACGATCCTCCTGGTCGCCGACATCGAGGAGCTGATGGCCGATCCCGAGGGCCGGGCTCGAGGCGCCGTCATCGACGCCAACCTGGACAAGGGCCGGGGGGCGGTCGCGTCAATGCTCGTGCAGAAGGGTTCGCTCGACGTCGGGGACGCCCTCGTCGCCGGTAGCGCCTGGGCCAAGGTCCGGGCCATGCTGGACGAGAATGGGCGGCCCGTGAAGCAGGCCGGTCCCAGCAAGCCCGTGCAGATCCTCGGGTGGTCGGCGGTGCCGAACGCCGGCGACGACTTCCGCGAGGTCCAAGACGAGCGCGAGGCACGGCATCTAGCCCAGGAACGCGAGGCCAAGTTCCGGGCGGCCGAGCTCGTCACCAGCAGGCCTCCCACGCTCCAGGAGTTGATGGCCCAGGCTCGCCAGGCCGAGGTCCCCGATCTGAACCTCGTGGTGAAGGCCGACGTCCAGGGCTCGCTCGGAGCAGTGATGGACGCGTTCCTGAAGCTGCCGCAGGAGGAGGTCCGGGTGAACATCATCCACGGGGCAACGGGGGCCATCACGGAGAGCGACATCGCGCTGGCCCTGGCGTCGCATGCCATCGTGGTGGGGTTCAACGTTCGCCCCGACGCCAACGCCCGCGAGCTCGCGGACCGCGAGGGCGTCGATGTCCGCCTGTACCGGGTCATCTACGAGGCCATCGACGACATCCGAAGCGCGCTCTCGGGCATGCTGAAGCCCGAGGAGAGGGAGATCGAGCTCGGTCGGGCGGAGGTCCGGGCCCTGTTCCGGGTTCCCCGGATCGGCGTGGTGGCCGGCTCGTACGTGGTATCGGGCAACATCACGCGCAATTCGCGGGCCCGCGTCGTTCGCGACGGTGTGGTGGTGTACGAGGGCCGGATCGGCTCGCTCCGACGGTTCAAGGACGACGTCCGGGAGGTGGCGGAGGGCTTCGAGTGCGGGATCTCGATCGAGAACTTCCAGGACGTCCACGAGGGCGACATCATCGAGTCGTTCGAGGTCCGGGAGGTCGCCCGGCAGCTGTAGGCGTCTCCCGGAGGGCCAGATGCTCGTTGCGCTGGAACGGTTCGACCTGCGAATCCCCGGATGCGGGTCGCTCAAGGAGAAACGCCACGTGGTGAAGACGCTCACCGGGGGTCTCCGGTCGAAGTTCAACGTCGCGGTGGCGGAAGTGGACCACCACGACCTGTGGCAGCGCACGACCATCGCCGTCTCCGCCGTCTCCGGAGACGCCTATCACGCGAAGCGCGTCATGCACGAGGTCGAGAAGTTCGTCGAGCGATGGGCCGAGGTGGAGGTCATCGACGCGGACCTCACCCTGCACGCACCCGATGACTGAGGGGACCCGCCCCGGAAGGGTGTCGGAGGAGTTCCGGGAGATCCTGGCGGAAGAGATCCCGAAGCTGAAAGACCCCAGGATCGGGTTCGTCACCGTGACGCATGTACGGGTGACGCCCGATCTCCGGATGGCGCGGGTCTTCTACACGGCCATGGGGGACGAGAAGGAGCGCAGGGCCACGGCCGCTGGACTCCGCTCGGCTCGAGCCCATCTGCGTCAGGTGATCGGGGGCCAGGTCCGGATCAAGACCCTTCCGGACCTCCAATTCGAGGAGGATCGGTCGATCGAGGCTGCTGATCGGATCGACCGGCTGATCCGCGGGCTGCACGAGGAGGAGCGGTGATCGACCAGGTGGCCCGTGCGGCCGAGATCCTGTCGGGCGCCAAGGAGGTCGCGCTGGCCTGCCACGTGAACCCCGATACCGACGCGCTGGGCTCGATGCTCGGACTGTCGATCGTCCTGCGCTCGCGCGGGGCCCACACCGCATGCTCCTTCGCCAACGAGCCGTTCGAGGCTCCGCGGTGGGTCGGCGTCCTGGCGGGTACCGAGGCGCTGATCCCGCCGGCCACGTTCCCCAAGGAGCCCGAGGTCATGGTGACCTGCGATGCCGCATCCCTGGATCGGCTGGGCTCGCTCGGTGCGAACGCGGCACGGGCCCGCGAGCTGATCTGGATCGATCACCACGTGAGCAACGAGGGACTGGGCACGATCCCGTTGATCGACCCCTCGGCCTCCTCCACGTGCGAGATGGTGTTCCGGCTGGTCCGAGCCATGGGCGGGGACCTGCCCGACGAGGCCGCCATGTGCCTGTACGCCGGACTGGTCACCGACACCGGGAGGTTCCAGTACGCCGCGGTCCGGCCGGAGACCCTGCGGCTGGCGGCGGAGCTCCGGGAGCATCCGTTCGACCACACGCGAGTGGCTCAAGCGCTGTACGAGGACGACGCGACGGCGTACCTGAAGCTTCTCGGGGTCGCGCTCCGTCGCATCACGCTGGCCGAGGCGGCCGACCTGACATGGACGTACCTGACGCAGGCCGACCTGGCCGAGGCCGGCGTGCACCCCAGTGAGACCGACGACCTCATCGACGTCGTGCGGACGGCGCGGGAGACCGATGTGGCCGCGGTGATGAAGCAACAGCGCGACGGCAGGTTCCGGGTCAGCCTTCGCTCTCGAGGGGGCCACGACGTGTCCGAGGTGGCGTCGATCTTCGGCGGGGGCGGCCATCGGTTGGCGTCGGGATACACCTCGAACCACGGCCTGGCGGGGACGGTGGAGCGGTTGGAGGCCGCGCTGCGCGGCGAGCACGTGGAGCCATGAACCCCCTCGAGGGGGTCCTGCTCGTGGACAAGCCGAAGGGGGTCACGTCACACGACGTGGTCGACGCGGCTCGCCGGGCCCTCGACACCCGGAAGATCGGGCATGCCGGAACGCTCGACCCCATGGCTACCGGGCTCCTGATCCTCGGCATCGGCCGGGCCACCCGCTTGCTCCGGTTCCTGGCGGACCTCCCGAAGACATACGAGGGCACCGGGCTGCTGGGAGTGGAGACCGACACGCTCGACGCCGAGGGCGAGGTTGCTGAGACCGCCGACGTGAACGTCGACCGGGCAGCGCTCGAACGAGCCATGGCGGCGCGGATCGGCGCATCGATGCAGCCGCCTCCAGCATATTCGGCGGTCAAAGTGGGCGGACGAAAGCTGTACGAGGCGGCGAGGAGCGGCGAACCGTTGGAGGCGGCGCCTCGACCCGTTCGGGTGGACGCGTTCGACCTGCTGGCGTTCGACCCTCCGCGGTTCGACTTCCGCGTCACCACCTCGGGCGGGACGTACGTCCGGGTCCTCGTTGCCGACGTTGGGACCGATGTCGGCAGCGGCGCTCACCTGACCCGATTGGTCAGGACCGCGATCGGGCCGTTCCACGTGCGGGATGCCGTTGCCATGGGCGAAGCCGGCGAGCCGCTCCCCATCGAGGCCGCGGTGGCGCACCTTCCTCGGATCGACCTCGAGGTGGAGGAGGCCACCGCGGCGACCCACGGGCGGATCCTCGGCCCGGCGGGGATCGAGGGACCGTATGCCGTATTCGGTTCGGAGCGTGGGCTCATCGGGGTGTATCGCGACGATGGAGCCAAGGCCCGCCCGCAGGTCATCCTGGCGTAGGCTTCGGTCCCATGGCCGAACGGGACCCCCGAGCCGCGCGCAAGAAGCTCATCTGGCGGGTCGTGCAGATCCTCATCTCCGTCGTGCTCGTCGTGGGCATCTTCGCGTATGCGATCCCGAAGATCGCCGATTACCGATCGGTGTGGCAGGCCTTCACCAACATGACCTGGATCGAGCTCACGTCGCTGGTCGTGGCAACGGCGTTCAACCTGTTTACGTACTGGTGGCAGAACATGACGTCGATCCCTGGGCTTGGGCTGTGGCAGGCAGCGGTGAACAACCAGACGACGACCTCGATCGCCAACACGATTCCGGGGGGCGGCTATATCGCGGTCGGGGTGGGGTACACGATGTACCGGTCGTGGGGATTCCCGACTTCGGCCATCGCACTCTCGGCGCTGGTCACCGGGATCTGGAACGTGTTCATGAAGCTCGGGCTGCCGGTGATCGCGCTCGCGATCCTCGCTGTCCAGGGTCAGGCGAGCGGGGGGCTCGTCCTGGCCTCGCTGTTCGGCGTGGCCGTCCTGGCCGCGGGGGTCGTGCTGTTCGCGCTGGTGCTGTGGAAGAAGGAGCTCGCCCGCCGCATCGGCGACGCGTTGGGACGGGCCGTCTCGTTCCTCCTGCGGCTGATCCGCAGGCCGGCCGTGGAGCACTGGGGAGAGGCGGCGGTCCGGTTCCGTCGACAGACCATCGACCTGGTGTCAAAGCACGGGATCGCGCTGACGGTCGCCACCATCGTGAGCCACCTGGCGCTGTTCCTGGTCCTGCTGCTGGCGGTACGCCACGTCGGCATCTCCGAGAGCGAGATCAGCACGGCCCAGGTGCTCGGCGTGTTCGCCTTCGGACGACTGGTGACGGCGCTCCCCCTCACACCCGGTGGCCTCGGCCTGATCGAGCTGAGCTACATCGGGGGCCTGATCCTTGCGGGCAGGGCGCACGCCAACGTGCCGACGGAAGTCTTCAACGCGCAGGTGGCGGCGGCCGTCCTGGTGTTCCGCACGCTCACCTATGGGATCCAGATCCCGCTGGGAGCCTTCACCTACCTGATCTGGCGGGTCAACAAGCGCTGGCGCAAGCCCGTGGAAACCGGGCACGAGCGGCAGGCGGCCGCCCCGGTCACATCGTCGTCCGGCGGCATGTCCGCCCAACACTAAGGCGGCGTGTCGGCCCAACCCTCGGGCGCCGCGCCTGCATGGACCGGGGAGCCACGAATCCGCATGCCCACGTCGCGGACCTCGGTGGCCAGGGCCGCCGAGCCGAGCGCCACGGCGGCCCCCAGCGCCACGCCGGCCACGACGTCGGACAGCCAGTGCGCGTTCAGGTACACGCGCGAGAAGGCCATCACGAACGCGAACAGTACGGCGATGGCCTCCCACTTCCGCCGGCGCGGTCCCGAGGGCATGAGCACGAGCACCAGCGCGACCGCGGTGGCGGCGGCGGCCACCGCATGGCCGGAAGGGAAGGAGTAGCCGTCGACGGCCACGAGGGGATCGGGTGGACGGCCCCGGTGTAAATACGCCTTGGCCGCCGTCAGGAGCACCTCGGCGGCGACCCAGGTGAGGACCCACGCCCCCAGGGCCCGCCACCGCCGGCGGAATGCCAGCCACAGCGAGACCACCGCTCGTACGGGGATCGTGACGTACCCGCCGCCGATCACGTTCAGGGCTCGGGCCACCCCGGACAGGACCACGTTTCGGATGTCGTCCATCGCCCGGTAGGTGGACTCGTCCAGGCGGCCGATGGGGACGAACGTCGTCGCCGGCGCGGCTCGGGGAGGATGGCGCCCAACGCCGATGAACAGCAGGACCAGGAAGAGCAGCAGGCAGAGCGAGTACAGGAAGGTCCGTCGATGGTTCCTCAGCACGAGGGCTTGCCTATCCGGGGCAGGGCGGGGCCTCCGCTCCACATAGGCTGAGCCCGGTCTCTTCCTTGACCTGTTCCACCAGCACGGACCGGGAGACGAACGACAGCGCCTGCTGAGCCTCGAGCGCGAGCGTCGCCGAGGCCCCCGTGGCGAACCGGAACCGGTTCGTCACGCACCCCCCTGCGAACCGAAGGTACCGGTTGACCTGGAAGGTCGGCGGCAGGCTGATGGGCTCCTCGTAGACGCGAACGCCGGGGAAGGCCGCCACCCCCGCCGTCACCTCGATCGCGTTCGACACGTCGCAGGAACCGGTCAACGTGATCTCGAGCGCGTTGAGGCCGGCCCGGTCGGAGTTCAGGAAGAACTGGGCCGAGCCGCTTCCGATGCGCGAGCCGCCGTAGGACCAGCCGGACGGGAACTCCGCGATACAGGGAACGAGGGTGGCCGACGGCACGGCCTGTGCCATCAGGATCAGCGCGTTCGCGTTCTCGGCTCCACACGTGAGCGGCTGCGGGTACACGCCCCCGCACGCCGGCACGAGCATGGCGGCGGCCCCAAGGGAGACGACGGCGGCTCCGAACCGTCTCCCCCGTCTCACGCGAACACCGCCCAGTTGTTGACGACCACGAGGAGGGCAACGAGCGCCAGGAGGAGCACTCCGGCGGTCCTGACCACGCGCCGCACGCTCCACCGTTGGATGGAGACAGCTTTGCGCTCCGGGGCCAGTGCTCGGAACTCGCCCACGAGGTCCCGGCCATCCTGTTTGAGCATGCTCCGAAGTTGCGTGGGGCTGGCCACACCACGAGCGGCGGCGAAGGCCTCGGCGATGTCGTCCTCCGTGAAGCTCTGGACCGCAAGCTCGTAGACCCGCTTCGCGTCGCTCTTCACCGCGAGCACCAGCATCATGTTCGCCAGGTCGACGGCCTGTCGCCACGGGGACGGCCGAACCTGAACGAAGAACACGTCGATCACCAGGACCTTGCCGTCGCGAACCATGAGGTTCGCCGGCTTGATGTCCCGGTGGGCGAGCCCTTCGTCCCACATCTTGCGGACGATCTGGAGTCCCTCGTCGATGCCCGCGTCGTCGATCTCGGCATCACCGATCTCGACTGCTCCGTCGAAGAACTCCATCACGATCATGTACTCGCGCTCCGGCGTGATCTCCACGATGCCATATGGCCTGGGAGTGGGGAGTCCCTCGTCGTACAAGAGCCGAAGCGTGTAGTCCTCGTACTCGACGAACCGTCGGACCGACTGGAAGGGGGTCTCGTCCTCCAGCGCCCCGTACAGGATGGAGCGGCCGAGCTTGTACCAGCGGTCCGCCCGGACGTGGGTCTTCGCGTAGAGCTTGGCGAACAGGTACTGCTCGGGTTCGTCCCCCGTGGCCGCGACCCGCAGGCGAAGCGGTGTGGATCCGCCCGACCCTTCCAGACCGATCGGCTTGATCTGGAGGATCTCGTAACCAAGCTGGTCCTGGACTGCCCGGCGGATGGCCTCGCCGCGCCGCCCGCCGACGTCCAGGTGCGCGGCCTTCCCCCTCCGGTAGGTCACCGGGAACACATCGTTCGGCGTGTACCACCGGAAGGCCACGAGAGGGATGGCGATGCCCATGATGGCGCCAAAGGCGGCGTCGGTGGGATGGTCCACCGCGAGGTACAGGCGGGCGAATACGAGCGAGAGGATCACGCCGCCGACGATCCATTTCGCCATCTCGCGCGGACGACCGGGGACGACGAGCGTGTACATGATGCCGACGAGCGAGGCGGTTAGTCCCACCAACGGCCTGGAGGGCATCGAATACCCCTCCCACGGCGCGATGATCGTGATGCCGAGCGGCCGGCTCCGACCGAGGAGGATCGAGATCTGGTACGCCACGATCTCTGCCACAAGGATGCTCCCCAGGAACACGAACAGGTGCCGCCAACGCCGGACCCCGACGAGCGCGGCGATGGTGCCCCATCGCAGCGCGCGGATCGTCCACCTCGACGCCAGCAAGCTGACGAACAGCACGACGTCGGTGAGCGAGTCGGTCCGCACGTTCGCGATCCAACGCAGCCGCAGGGTGTCGAACCGGTCGAAGATCCCACCGAGCGGCTGGAAGAACGCCACGCCGATCAGGAGGCTAAGGAAGTACACGACCATGACGATCCAGAACTTGCCGCTCCGACCAAGCACGTGGGGGAGCGGCGGAGCCTCCCCGGATGGTCGCCGGTGGCGCCTGCCGCTTCGACCGGGCCCACGGCTCCGCTGCTCCCTGGCTCCCCCAAAGGTCTTGTCGGTGACGTCCAATGATCGCCCGCTCGTCGAAAGCCCGACTCTACTCCAGGGCGTCCGTGATCCCGCGCTCGGCGAGCCACCCGGCGGCTACCGCGGCGGATGCCTCGCCCGCGGCGACCTCGCGGTTCATACGTCGCAGGTCCTCGGTGGTCAGGGCCGCTGAGACGGCGTTCGTAACCTCCGTCAGCCTGGGCCCGAACTTGGTCAGGGCGTCGGTCCTGATGATCGGCGTGATGTTCTCCGCCGGCTGGAGATGGCGGTCGTCCTCCAGCAGGACGAAGCCGTGGGCGTCGATCTGTCCGTCGCTCGTGAACAGCAGGGCCGCCTGCACCTGCCCGGCCTGGAGGGCCGCCACGGTGAGCACGCCTCCCTCGTCGAGGGGTACGAACGACTCGAACCGCAGGCCGTACAGGGACACGAGCCCTCCCAGGCACAGTGGCCGCTCGCGGCACTCGGGCGGCCCTCCAAAGGCCATCTGCGGCGCGACCGGCCCGAGGTCGCTGATGGTGTGCAGGTCGAACCTGCTTGCGGTCTCCCTCGTGACCACGATCCCGTTCTGGTCCTGCGCCGGCGACGCGGCGAGAACGGTGAGGCCGCGCGACGCCATCGCGCGCGCCAGCGCGCGATGCGTCGCGCGCTCGTCGGCCGATGCCGATCCATTCCCCGCCACGAACTCGAGCGCACTCCCCGCGTACTCCGGGACGAGCTCGACCAGTCCCTTCTGGAGCGCCGGCTGGACGAGCTCCCGCGCGCCGAGGTCGAGGGCGAGCTCGACGCGGAAGCCGGCCGACCGAAGGGCCTGCCCGTAGAGCTCTGCGAGCAGCATGCTCTCGGAGAAGTTGAAGGACGCGACGGTGATCGCCCCGTCGTCGAGGGCGGTCGTCCGGGCCCCCCGAGGTGTGCCGCAGGCCGCGAGGAAGAGGAACGGGAGGAACATCGCGGTTCCCCATCGAAGCACGACCGTCCTCCTTCCCGGCGTCGAACGGGCCAAGGCTATTCGAACGCGGCGCGTTCCGGAGCGGGAAGGATTGTTCGATAGGCTGCCGCGCGTGGAACTGCGGCATGGACTGGAGTCGCTTCCGCTCGGCTCCGGCGCGACGGTCGTGACCGTCGGGTTCTTCGACGGTGTGCACCGAGGTCATCAGGCCGTCTTCCGCCGAATCGTCGAGTTGTCCCGAGAGCGCGGACTCCGATCAGTCGTCGTCACGTTCGATCGGCATCCCCGGGAGATCCTGACCCCGGGGAGGGAGCCGAAGCTCCTGACGACGCCGAACCGCAAGGCTCGGCTCATCGAGGCGGCCGGTGTGGACGTCTTCCTCGTCCTTCGATTCGATCGAGCGTTCTCCCTCATCCCGGCGGAGGAGTTCGTCCGCCGGGCCCTGGCGGAGGGGCTGCACGCGGAGCACGTGGTCGTGGGGGCGAACTTCACGTTCGGCAACGAGGCCCGGGGGACGGTGGAGACCCTGCGTACCCTCGGCCCGGCCCACGGGTTCACCGCCGAGGAGGTCCCCATCCTCGAGCTGGATGGCCGGCCGGTCTCCTCGTCATCGATCCGGCAGGCGCTCGCCGAGGGTGACCTGGAGTGGCCGACGAGGGCGCTCGGCCGCCCACACGCCGTCGATGGGACCGTCGTCGCCGGGGCGGGTCGAGGGATGGACCTCGGCTTCCCCACGGCGAATCTGGAGACCGATCCCAGGGTGCTGTTGCCCAAGACCGGCATCTACGCGGGACGCGCGTCGATACAGGAGCGACCCTTCGTCGCGGCCATCAGCGTGGGGACCAATCCGACGTTCGGCCGGGAACCGGTCCACGTCGAGGCCTTTGTGCTCGACTTCGCGGGCGAGCTCCATGGCGAGGCGCTCACCGTCGAGTTCTGGGCCAGGCTCCGCGACGAGGAGCGATTCGACTCGCCCGCGGCCCTCACCCGAGCCATGGCCGAGGACGTCCGTCGCACTCGCGAGCTCGTGCCGGCGCCGGAGGCATGGCCGGCATGAGGGGCCGCCACCGCCATCCAGTGCCGCGATGACGGGGTCTGGTAGCCTTTTCCCTGGTCATGGCACTGACGACGGAATCCCGCTCGAAGATCATCGCCGACTATCGGCGCGCCGAGAACGACACCGGCTCGGCCGAGGTCCAGATCGCGGTGCTGACCACGCGCATCAGCGAGCTGACCGAGCACCTGAAGACCCACAAGGAGGACCATCACTCCCGGCGCGGCCTGCTCCAGATGGTCGGGCGGCGCCGCCGGCTGCTCGACTACCTGCGGCGCAAGGACATCGAGCGGTACCGGACGCTGATCGGCCGTCTGGGACTGAGGCGATAGCGGACGAGGCGGCAGCCGAGGCCGCCCGTACCGAAGGGGGTGATGCGAACGGGCAACTGAGACCGGCGAAGGAGGGGGTCGGTTATCAGTAGCGAGTCCCCGGACCCCGGAGACTCACCACTGACAACTGGCCGAACCTCCCCGCCTCGCGATACCAACCATCGGTCCTCGCCGAGAAGCGACGCAGGACGCACCCAAGGAGGAAGGCCAGTGGCCGTCATCAAGCGTACGAAGAGCGTGGGCTCGCAGGGCATGACGTTCGAGTCCGGCAGGCTCGCGATGCAGGCGGAAGGGTCCGCCGTCGTCACCTATGGTGAGACGCAGGTCCTCGCCACCACTACCACCGCAGCACCCCGTGAGGGCATCGACTTCTTTCCCCTCACCGTGGACGTCGAGGAGCGGATGTATGCGGCGGGGAAGATCCCCGGAGGGTTCTTCCGTCGGGAGGGCCGGCCGTCGGAGACCGCCATCCTCACCGCCAGGCTGATCGACCGCCCGCTCCGCCCCACCTTCAGGGATGGCTACAACGACGAGGTCCAGGTCGTGGTCACGGTCCTCTCTGCGGACCTGGCCAACCCGTACGACGTACCCGGGATCAACGGGGCGAGCCTGTCGACGATGATCGCCGGGCTCCCCTTCGATGGCCCGGTGGGCGCGGTCCGGCTGGGCCTGATCGGTGGGGAATGGCGCATCAACCCGACGTACCAGGACCTGGACATGGCCACGTTCGACGTGGTCGTGGCCGGTAGACGCAACGAGTCCGCCGGCATCGATCTGCTGATGATCGAGGGGGAAGCCCCCGACAACACGTGGAGCCTGCTTGCCGGGGGCGGCGCCGCGGTGGCCCCGACCGAGGAGAGCGTGGCCGAGGGTCTGGAAGCCGCCAAACGTGCCATCGGCGAGATGATCGACTTCCAGCTCGAGTTCCTTTCCGAGATCGAGGCCACGCCCAAGCCCTTCGAGCCCAAGGTCCTGTTCTCCGAGGAGACCTACCAGACGGTGGCGGAGTTCGCCGAGAGCCGGATCGAGGCCGCGCTGGCTACCGAGAAGCGATCTCGCGACGGGGCGATCGACCGGATCAAGGAGGAGCTCAAGGCCCACCTCCTGGTGACCTGGGGCGAGGAAGGGTTCGCCGTCCAGGCCGCCCAGATCTCGCCGGCGTTCAAGGAGCTCCAGAAGCGGGTCATGCGCAAGCGGATCCTGGAGGATGGCGTTCGCCTCGACGGCCGCAAGGCCGACGAGATCCGGCCCCTGTCCTCCGAGGTCGGCCTGGTCCCCCGAGCCCACGGGTCCTCGCTGTTCCAGCGGGGAGAGACCCAGGTCCTGAACGTGACGACGCTCGGGATGCTGCGGATGACCCAGATGATCGACACGCTCGACCCCGAGGAGTCCAAGCGATACATCCACCACTACAACTTCCCCCCGTTCTCCACCGGCGAGGTCGGGAGGATCGGCTCACCCCGGCGGCGGGAGATCGGCCACGGGGCGCTCGCCGAGCGTGCGCTCGTGCCGGTGGTGCCTCCCGAGGAGGAGTTCCCCTACGCGATCCGCCTGGTGTCCGACGTCATCTCTTCGAACGGCTCGACGTCCATGGCCAGCGTGTGCGCCTCGACGCTCTCGCTGATGGACGCAGGCGTGCCGATCAAGGCGCCGGTGGCCGGCATCGCGATGGGCTTGATCGCCGAGTTCGACCGGTACGTCACGCTCACCGACATCCTGGGGGCGGAGGACGCGCTGGGCGACATGGACTTCAAGGTTGCGGGGACCAAGGACTGGGTCACCGCGATCCAGCTCGACATGAAGGTCACCGGCCTGCCCGCCGAGGCCCTGACCCAGGCCCTCAAGCAGGCCCGGGAGGCCCGCCTGTTCATCCTGGACACGATGCTCCGCACGATCTCCCAGCCCCGGAGCGAGGTGAACGCCAAGGCGCCGCGGATCCTCACCATTCAGATCCCGGTCGACAAGATCGGCGAGGTCATCGGGCCCAAGGGTAAGCGGATCAACGAGATCATCGCGGTGACCGGAGCCGATATCGACATCCAGGATGACGGCACCGTGTTCATCGGCTCCCGGGAAGGGGCCGGGGCGGACCAGGCGGCGAAGATGATCGACGAGATCGTCAACCCCAGGCCGCTCTCGGTTGGGGAGCGGTTCACTGGCAAGGTGGTGAAGACGACCACCTTCGGCGCCTTCGTCAACCTCGTGCCCGGCAGAGACGGGTTGGTGCACATCTCCAAGCTGGGAAAGGGCAAGCGCCTGTCCTCGGTGGAGGAAGCGGTCAAGGAAGGCGACACCCTGGAGGTCGAGATCCAGGAGATCGACCAGATGGGCAAGGTCAGCCTGAAGCCGGTCGGCGAGGAGTGGGCGATCCCCGAGGGCATGGAAGTGGAGGAGCAGCCCCGCCGGGAGCGGCGGGACGGTGACTCGAGGGGCGGCCGCGGTCGCGACCGGCGGCCCAGGGACCGCGAGCGCCGGGACCGGCCCTCGCACTAGGCTCTCGCCCATGCCCATCCGCCGGACCGAATTCGAGTCGGGCCTGCGAGTCGTGACAGAACACATGCCCGGCGTTCGGTCGGTGGCCCTGGGGTTCTGGGTGCTGGCGGGATCGCGGGATGAGCCGCCGCCCATCAGTGGCTCCTCCCATTTCCTCGAGCATCTGCTGTTCAAGGGGACGAAGGCCCGAACGGCGCGCGACATCGCCGAGGCCTTCGACGCGGTGGGCGGGGACGTGAACGCGTTCACCGCCAAGGAGTACACGTGCTTCTATTCCCGGGTCCGGGACCGCGACCTGCCCATGGCTGCGGACCACCTCTCCGACATGCTCCAGAACTCAGTGATCCGCACGTCGGACTTCGAGGCCGAGCGCCAGGTGATCCTGGAAGAGATCCACATGCACGAGGACACCCCCGACGACCTCATCCACGACCTGCTGAACCAGACCCTGTGGCCCGATCACCCGCTCGGCCGGCCCATCCTGGGGACCGTGGAGAGCATCACTGCCGCAACCCGCGACCAGGTGCGGCGGTTCTACAAGCGCCACTACCTGCCGGGGAGCCTGGTGGTCGTGGCCGCGGGAAACGTGCAGCACGATTCGCTCCTCGAGCTGCTCGGCGCCGGCATGCCGACCGGCCCCATCCGCTCGGAGGGCCCCAGCTCCTGGAACCGGCGTCTGGCCGGCAACCCGCCCGCCCCCTCGGGGCAGACTCTGGTGAAACGGCGGAAGACCGAGCAGGCCCACATCTGCCTGGGAACGAACGGGCTGGCCCGCAACGACCCGGAGCGCTTCGCCTTCGGCATCGTGAACGCGGCGATCGGGGGAGGGATGTCCTCGCGGCTGTTCCAGGAGATCCGGGAGAAGCGGGGCCTGGCGTACTCGGTGTACAGCTACCACTCGCAGTATGCGGAGGCCGGTCTGTTCGCCGCGTACGCCGGAACGACCCCCGCTCGGGCCAAGGAGGTGCTCGACCTGGTTCGCGAGCAGCTGGCCGACGTGGCCGACGGCGAGCTCTCCGAGGAGGAATTCGAGCGGGCCAAGGGCCACATGAAGGGATCGCTCGTGCTGTCGCTGGAGGACCCGAGCGGCCGGATGTCGCGCCTGGGCAAATCCGAGATCTCGCACGGCGAGATCCTGACCGTGAACCAGATCCTCCAACGGATCGAGACCGTGACCCTCGACGACGCTCGCCGGGTGGCCAAGCGGGTCCTGTCCCAGCCGCTTGCCCTGGCGATGCTCGGTCCGTTCAAGGGCGGAAAGGAACCTTCCACGTGATCAGGGTCGGTGTGGTCGGCGCTGCGGGACGCATGGGGCAGATGGTGTGCCGAACCGTGGCCGGCGAGCCCGACCTCGCGCTGGTCGCCGCGATCGACCGATCCAAGGTGGGTCAGTCGATCGGGTCGCAGATCGGCCATCCCAAGCTGGACGTCCCCATCTCCGACGAGCTGGATCGCCTGCTCGAGGCGGAGGTGGAGGTGGCCGTGGACTTCACGCACCCCGAGGTCGTCATGGACGACATTCGGTGGTGCATCGAGCACGGCATCCACCTGGTCGTGGGGACCACCGGTTTGGTGGAGGACGAGCTGGATGAGATCCGCAAGCTGATCGAGGACGAGGGCGGTGAGCCGAACGTGATCGTCGCGCCGAACTTCGCCCTCGGCGCGGTGCTGATGCAGCGGTTCGCCGCCGTGGCGGCCCGATTCTTCCCGGCCGCGGAGATCATCGAGCTCCATCACGAAGGCAAGGCCGACGCCCCTTCGGGGACGGCGCTTTCCACCGCCAGGCGATTGGTCGAAGAGCGCGGTGGCGCGTATCGAGGTCCCTCGACGGAATCGATCGAGGGCGTTCGGGGGGGCGAGGTGGACGGCGTGCGCGTCCACTCGGTTCGACTCCCCGGCCTGGTGGCCCATCAGGAGGTCATCCTGGGTGGGCTGGGCCAGACCCTGACCATCCGCCACGACTCCACCGACCGGAGCTCCTTCATGCCCGGCGTGCTGATGGCCATCCGGGCCGTGTCCACCCGGCCGGGCCTGACCGTCGGCCTGGAGCCGCTGCTCGACCTCCCCGAGCAGTGACCCGGCGCCTGGCCACCGTCTTCGCGCACCCCGACGACGACACGTACGGCGTGGGGGGAACCGTCGGGCTGCATGCGGATGCCGGGATCGAGGTCACGGCGATCCTGGCCACGAGCGGGGACGCGGGACGGATCCTCGACCCCAGCCTGGCAACGCCGCAGAACCTGGGATTGGTCCGGGAGAGCGAGGACCGGGCCGCCTGGGGGGAGCTCGGTGTGAAGCCGGCAATCCACTTCCTCCGTCACCCGGATGGTGGCCTCCACGGGGTTCCCCGTGACGAGCTGGTCGGCCGCATCGCCGAGCTCCTCGCGACGGCCCGTCCCGAGGTCGTGGTGACGTTCGGCCCCGATGGGGTCACCGGACACGAGGACCACATCGCGGTCGGCGAGGCCGCGACGGCCGGGTTCCACCAGGCCAGGGAGGGGTCGCCGGAGGAGGGCTTGGCTCGGCTGCTGTACGTGGCGATCCCGCAATCGCGACTGGACCGGTTGAACGCGCTCTTGCGTGAGCGGGGGATCGAGCCGCTCGATCCGACCCAGCCGTTCGTGCCGCGCGGGGTGCCCGACGAGACCATCGCCGTCATGGTGGACTGCTCGCCCGTCTACCTGCGCAAGCTGGAGGCCGTCCGTCAACACAGGACGCAAGGAGAGCTGGAGGACGTCCCCTACGAGCTGTGGCCCGAGGTGCTCGACCGGGAGGCGTTCGTCTTGGCGTGGCCCGAGCGAGCCAGGGAAGAGCCGGTCCTGTCCGACGTGTTCGAGGGGCTCCCGGGCGCGTAAGCTCCGGGGACCGTGGACGTCGAGATCCGGACCATCGCGCCTGAGGAATTCTCCGCCTACACCGACGCGCTCACCGCGGGTTTCGGCGGCCACGCCCGGCCCGAGGACATCGAGCGAGAACGGATGGTGGCCGAGATCGACCGGTGCCTCGCAGCCCTCGACGGCCCGGAAATCGTCGGCGGCGCGTCCGCCGCCTCGTTCACCCTGACGGTACCTGGCGGTTCGGTCCGTGCCGCGGGGGTGACCGGCGTGGCGGTGAAGCCGACCCACCGACGGCAGGGCATCAACTCGGCGCTCATGCGGCGGCAGCTCGACGACGTCCGGGCGAACGGCGAGCCGCTCGCCATCCTGTATGCCTCTGAGGGCGGCATCTACGGTCGATTCGGCTACGGGCTCGCCTCGTTCCACTGCTCGATGGACGTCGAGCGGGAACGTACGGCCTTCGTCCCTGGCTACCGCTCCTCAGGCCGGACCCGGCTGCTCGATCGGGAGGACGCGCTGGCCGCCATGCGACCGCTGTACGACCAGGTTCGGCGGGACTGGCCCGGTGGGATCGAGCTCGATCCCACGTGGTTCGCGTACCGGTTCGCCGAGTCCGACTGGGGCGAGGATCGGAAGTGGTTCTACGCGGTGCACGAGGGCGACGGCCTTGACGCGTACGCCGTCTACCGCATCGAACACGGCAAGTACGGCGATCACCGCAACGGTCTCGCCGTGGAGGAGGTCCAGGCGTCCTCGCCTCAGGCCCACGCCGATATGTGGCGCTACCTGTTCGACGTCGATCTCATCGAACGGATCACCGCGTGGAACCGACCGATCGACGACCCACTGCTCCACGTGCTCCAGGAACCCGACCGACTCCGGCTCCGCATCAAGGACGCGCTGTGGGTGCGGCCGGTGGACGTCCCCGCGTCGCTCGAAGCTCGGAGATATGCGGCCGAGGGCCGGGTCACGATCGAGATCCGGGATCTGTTCTGCCCGTGGAACGAGGGCCGCCACACGGTGGAGGGCGGGCCCGATGGCGCATCATGTGTCACCACGCATGCCGAACCCGATCTCGTGATGAGTGTGAACGAGCTCGGGGCCGTCTACCTGGGCGGTGTGAGCTTCCGGCAGCTGCATCGAGCCGGACGGGTACAGGAGGAACGGCCGGGGGCGCTGGCCAGGGCCGACGCGATGTTCGCCTGGGACCCCGCGCCGTGGTGCCCGTTCGTGTTCTGAGCGCCGCGGCTCGCCCTGGTCAGCCTGTGAACCCCAAAACGATCAACCATACGCCCAGGGCGCCAAGCGCCAGGGCCAACACGTCACCCAGGATCCTGAGTGCGCGTTCGCTCACCCGGCGCGCGCCGGTTCCGAGAAGCACCATGCCGGAATCCATCAGCGACACCCCGGCCAGCAGCGCCGCCACCGTGAGGAACGCAAGCCCACGTCCTCCGTCGTGCGCCGCGTCCGCCACCACCGCGGTCCCCGTGGTGGCCAGGAACACATAGGCCCCGGGGTTCAGGAGGACGGCGAGGATCCCTCGAACCGCGGGGTGGAGTCCACCGGGCGCCGCGTCGACGTGCCGCCGCCGCCGGTTCTCCCGGAGCGCGTCGATGGCCAGGAACACGAGGAAACCGCCGCCGACGACGCGCACGATCGAAAGGAACATCGGACCGGGGTCGATCGAGGAGAGGCCCGCCGCCAACACCACGAGCATGAAACAGAATGTGGCGTTGGCTCCCGCCATCGCCCGCAGGCCTCGGGTCGCACCGCCGCGGGCTGCCTCCGAGAACACCAGGAGTTGCACCGGGCCGGGCGATGCGCCCAGCGCGACGCCCAGGCCGAACGCGGCCACGGGGTGTGTGAGATCGGAAGCCACGTCAGGAGAGGCGAAGCTCCTCGACCCGGATCTCTCCGCCGTCATCGGTCAGGAGGACTCCCTCGCATTCGGCCAGCGGACGGATCTCCCGGCTCGTCAGCCCTCGGACCGCCTTCTCGATCAGGGGCGTGTGCCCGACGGCCAGGCCACGTCCTCCCTCCGGGATCGCAGCGATGACCGCATGGAGCACCTCTCCGAGCTGCTCTGGAGAGTTGTCGGTCCCGCCACCGCTCAACCCGGGGACGATGGCGTGCTCCGGCAACTGCTGGCCGGTGGCCCGCAGGAACCATGCAGCGGTTTCGGCGGCCCGCTTGGCCGACGAGACGAACACGACGTCGTAGCCTCCTGTCAGCGTCCGACCGACGTCCTCGGCCTGGACGCGGCCCTCGGGCGAGAGTGCGTCCGCGTCCGGATCGCGGCGAGCGTGCCGACGGATCTCGAGCGTCTTCAACGGTGAACCTTCCTCGTGGGCTTCCCGTATGATGCCCGACCGCATGAAGACTACCCACCGTGGCTTGCTCTTCCTGACGATCGTGATGGCCGCGACACTCACGACGTCGTGCACGAGAAGCACCGCCACCGAGCCCCGCGCGACCGGGACGAACGGAAGCGGAACCGGAACTGGAAATGGTGGCGACACGGTCACTCCGGAAGCGACGGCGACCGGTCCGCCCGGGACGGCGGTCTATCGGTATGCGAATCCCGGGCTGGTGGCCGTGATGAGTCTGGACGGCGAGTCGGGCACGCTGACGATCGAGAACGACACGGGCGGCGAGCTGCCGCCGCCGGGGTTCTATGTCCTCGACGCCAGCAGCGGCGATCGCGCGAGTGGCGAGGTGAAGGATCCGACGGTGATCCCGAACGGCGACATGAAGACGTTCAGGGTCTCGTTGTCGGGGGTGGGGATCAAGGACATCGGCCTCGTGATCCTGGTGATCGGCCACGACAACTACGGCGCGTTCGCCCGACAATAGAACCCGTCGGGCGTGGTCTATCGACGGCTCGTGGGCTCGGATTCGCCTCCCGCCACCCGGGCAAGGACGAAGAGGAGATCCGAGAGGCGATTCAGATAGTGAAGCACCTGATCGTTGACCTCGGCTTCTGAGTCGCGGAGCCCGACGACGTGGCGCTCGGCGCGGCGAATGACACTCCTGGCAACGTCGAACGACGCCGAGACCGGATTCGCGCCGGGCACGATGAACGCGTTCGGCAGAGGATGCCCCGCCACCAGCTCGTCGATCCGGCATTCCAGGCGCGACACCATCTCGGCCGTGACGAGCGATACGCCGGGCTCGAGCTTGGTCCGTTCCTTCGGATTGGTCGCCAGGTCCGCTCCGACCACGAACAGCTCGCGCTGGAGCCCCAGGATCTCCTCGTCCAATCCAGGGTCATCGCAAAGCGCCCGGGCCAGGCCGAGCACCGCGACCGCCTCATCGGTCGTGCCGTACGCCTCGGTCCCCGGGTCTGCTTTGGAGACCCGGCCGCCGTAGAGCGTTCCGGTCGTGCCGTCGTCACCCCGTTTCGTGTAGATCTTGGGCACGCGGCTAGGATAACCGGAGGTTCGGGCGCCACAGGTTGCATCCGGTGCCGACGCCAAGCCGATCGGACAACGAGACGTCATGCGAGCAACGCCCAGCCCACGTGGCCCTGGAACGTCACGTTCGTCGAGGAGCACGGGTGGAACGCTTTTGGTTGGCTGGCTCGACAGCCCACCGAGGCACGCTGTGGTCAAGAGCCTCCCGATGCACCTACCCTTCCGGAGCAAGTGGAGCCTCGGCGAGTGCACTGGGTTTCCCCCATCACGGGGGACTGATGTGCAACATGTGACTCTTGTGGCTCTTGTGCGGCAGGTGGCACGGTGATACGCTCCGGCCTCAATCGTGAGGACGGGCGGCCGGCGCAAGCCAGGGCGCCTGAGCGGGGCCCGACCGCCCGGCCCACGTCTGCGCGGCCTCCTCGGGCCGCCGCCCGCCGCCGCACCCGGCAGCAAAGGAGGAAGCATGGCCGGTAGGTTCGGGGCGGTCGTCACCGCCATGGTCACCCCGTTTCGGGACGACCACTCGCTCGATCTCGAAGGCGCGCGCAGGCTCGCCGACCACCTGTTTGAACACGGCTCCGACACCCTCGTGGTTGCTGGGTCGACCGGCGAGTCCCCCACGCTCAGCCACAAGGAGAAGCTCGAGCTGTTCGGCGCGGTCATCCAGGCCGCGAAGGGCAAGGGAAAGGTCGTGTGCGGAACCGGGACCTACAGCACGGCCGAGACCCTCGAGCTCTCGCGAGAGGCGGAGAAGCTCGGAGCCGACGGCCTCCTGTTGGTGGCCCCCTACTACAACAAGCCGCCGCAGCGAGGGCTGGTGGCTCACTACACGCGCATCGCCTCTGCCGTGTCGATCCCGATCGTGGCCTACAACATCCCCGGCCGGACCGGCGTGCGGATCGAGCACGAGACCTTGCTCGAGCTGGCCAACGTCCCGAACATCATCGGGGTCAAGGACTCGACCGGCGACTTCCAGTCGATCTCCCGGCTGATCACCGAGGCGCCCCCCGCGTTCGAGGTCTATTCGGGCGATGACTGGGCCACCTTCGGTTACATGTGCCTCGGGGCGGTCGGCGTGGTGTCGGTGGCCTCCCACCTGGTGGGCGACCGGATCCGCCAGCTGACGGATCTCGTCGCGGGGGGCGACATCCCGGCGGCCCGAAAGATCCACGAGGAGCTCTCGCCGCTGTTCAACACCCTGTTCATCACCACCAACCCCATTCCGGTGAAGACCGCGCTTGGGATCCTCGGCCTTCCGGCCGGCCCGCCCCGGCTGCCGCTCGTCCCGGCGACCAAGCAGGAGCGAGCGAGGATCGAGAAGGCGCTGGTGGATGCCAGGCTCCTCTAGCGGGCCGGGGCGCCGGCCGGCTCGGGTCGCATTCCTCGGCGGCGTCGGTGAGGTCGGCCGCAACATGGCCTGCGTCGAGCTGGATGACCGGCTCCTGATCCTCGACGCGGGCCTATCGTTCCCTCACGCCGAGATGCCGGGGATCGATCTCGTGTTGCCGGACTTCGAGTACGTGCGGGAGAACGTGGATCGGGTCGAGGCCGTGGTGCTGACCCACGGGCACGAGGATCACATCGGCTCCGTCCCGTACCTTCTGCGGGAGTTCGAGCGCGTCGTGCCGATCTATGGGACCGCGTTCACCCTCGCGCTGCTGGAGGGAAAGCTCGAGGAGCACCAGGTCAGGGACAGGGCAGGTCTCGAGACCGTGGTGCCGGGCGGAGCGGCCAGCGTGGGGCCGTTCTCCATGCGGTTCATGCGGGTGACGCATTCCATCCCGGAAGGCGTGGCTGTGGCCATCGATACCCCATTCGGAACGATCCTGCATACGGGGGACTTCAAGATCGACCAGACGCCGCTCGACGGCCGGCCCACCGACCTGCAGCGCCTGGCCGAGGAGGCCGGGCGGGACGGCGGCGTGCACCTCATGCTGTCCGACTCGACGAACGCCGAGGAGGCCGGCTACACCTCGAGCGAGCGGACGGTCGGCCCGGTGCTGCAGGACATCATCGCCCGAGCCCCCCAGCTCGTCGTGGTCGCCTGCTTCTCCAGCCACATCCACAGGATCCAGCAGGTGGCGAACGCGGCGCGGGCGAACGAGCGGGTCGTAGCGGTACTCGGTCGTTCCATGCACCAGAGCGTGGAGGCAGCCCGCAGGCTGGGACTGCTCCACCTGCCGGACGAGGACATAGTCCTGATCGAGGACCTGGACAAGCTGGACCGGTCCCGGGTCGTGGTGGTCTGCACGGGAAGCCAGGGCG
>JBIOXZ010000013.1:0-21419 GCA_044869895.1 Actinomycetota bacterium
GGTCCGATCCTCGCCGGTCTGGCGGGGCAGGCGCTCACGACCGGAGGCTTCCGAGCGGCCTTCGTCGCCTACGCCGTCTCGGCGACCGCCATCGTGATGCTGGCCTTCACGGCGGCGTTCTTCGTCGCGCTCGCTCAGGAGCGCACCACGGAGCGGATCAAGACAGGCGTTCCTACGGTCAAGAGGTGGGGCGGGTACGCCTTGGTGCTGGTAGGCGCGTGGTTCGTCGCCCTCGGCGTCTTCGCCGACTTCTTCGCCCGCGTGTTCCCGGTCGAGCCGCACGCGTAGCGACATGTGGGGAGGTGATGATTCGCGAGTGATCAGGTTTGTCCGGTTGCTGACGCTCTGCTCGGCGCGTGGATCGCTTCGTCGTTCAGTGGATCTCGGAGTGGAATACGGGGTGCTGACGTCGGGAAGGAGTGGTTGGCATGACCCGCACGGCACAGGAGTACGGCGTCTCGAGCATCCCGACGCTGATCCTGTTCAGCGGCGGCAAGGAGCTGGGCAGGATCGTGGGGGCACAGAGCAAGGATGCCATCGCCCGCGCGCTCCTTCGCGACATCGCCGCGTAGTCGTCCGGGGTTCAGATCTAGGAAGGAGGATCGATGCCCGCACCGATCTTCGAGCTGATCCAAGAAGAAGACGCCAGTCCAGATGTGCGGCAGACCTACCAGGACATCAAGGCTCGGTACGGAGGCCGTCTGCCCGACATCTACAAGGCGTTCGCGCACGATCCCGAGTACCTGGCGTCGATCAACCAGGACATGCAGCGTGTCCTCGAGCCTCGGAAGGTGGACGCGAAGACCAAGGAGGTCATCGCGTTCGTCGTCGCAGCGATGAACGGCTGCGACTTCTGCCTCCACGCGCACGCGATTGGGCTCCGCCGACACGGCTTCGACGACGAGGCGATCGCCGAGATCCTGGGAGTAGCCTCCCTCTGGAGCGAGGTGAACCGGTTCAACATCGGAGCACGGGTGACCTGACCCGATCGGAGCCTCTCGTCGGTCCAGCAACGCAAGGCGACCGGCACCGAGGGGTAGGCAAATCTCGACGGGATCGCGCCCGCGTTCAGGCGGGCGCTATCCTGTCAAAACGTCCTTGCGTCCACCCCGGACCGGAACGCACGCGAAGCCGCAGCTTGCCGAAGGCGGAGGGAGGCTTGGCCGTCGAGCGTAGACGACCCGTCGCCGACGTCCAGGCCGAGCACCGTCCGGAGCAGCAGGAGCGGCGCCGCCGCCGACCAGGCTTGCGGTCGAGACGCTGTCGGGTACTCGACCGGTATCCGCGTTCGCTCTCGCGGGAACCCAGCGAAGACCTCGGGCAACCGATGCTCGAAGACCTCGGCGGCCTCAAATCAGGGCGACCGCAAGCGTCCCCGCCTCCTTCCGGACCCGTACCGTCGCATGCCCTCGGCCACGATCGCCGTGTCGTGAGGCCACACCGTCCCGTTGTGGTACTCGATGGGGCTGTAGCCGGCGTCGGCGGTCGACATCGTCCGGATCCCCCATCCGCTGAGCATGTCCTCGGCCAAGAGCCGGTGCACCGTGAGGGCGGCGCGAGGCTTGTCAGCGATCCCGCTCCACAGCAGGTGGCTGACGTTGGAGCTTCTCCGCCAGCTCCTCGTTCGTGGGCTCCGCGAGGTGCGACCCGTCGGGGAAGACGATCGTCGGGATGATCGCCGCTCCACCGTTCAGCCGCTCCACGTGAGCCTTCGCGCCCGGGTCGCGGTCGAGGTCGACCCAGCTGAACGAGATGCGCTGCTCGACAAGGAACCGCTTCGAGCGACGACAGTCGGGGCACCAGTCCGCTCCGAACACCGCGATGTCTGCCATGTCTCCTCCCTCGTTCCGTCGACCGGAAGAACCGAGCGGATCGGAGCGAATGTCCGCGACCGTCAGGGAGCGGACGGTCCCGGCGTCACGGTCAAGCCGCCTTGCGAAGAGCGGCGTCGCGGTGGCGCGCCGCCGCCTTCACGCGGAGCACGTCGGGATCGCGAGGGTCGAGCGGCTGGACCTCATCGAGATCCCGCCGCGGATGGAGCTTCTGCTTCTGGATCCTGATCCGACGCATCGCGAACGCCGCCCATGCATCCCTAGAGCACGCTCGCAGCGTAGATCGCCCCGGTGACCACACCGAAGGCGACGTGCGCCTTGAGCGAGCCGGCCGGCGTCATCGAGCCATATCCCACGAGGGCGATGCCCGGACGATTGAGATCGCCCGATCGAATGAGCGGGTGCGCCATCGACAGCATCATCGGTAGGACGATCAGCACGGCGACGCCGTGCACGGCTCCGATCAACAGGTCCCAAGCGGCCGCCGAGCCGACCGAGGACACGCCGATCGCGGTGAGCAGTCCGGCGTGGACAAGCCCGAAGACCGCCGACAGCATCAAGTGGACGACGAGCCCGATCGCGTAGGCGGTGCTCCGCGACGACCTCGGCGCCACCATCGAGCCACGCAGGTGCAGGAAGTTCATCCGGGTCATGCCGACCCCCAGACCCATGTAGACCACCAGCAGGAACGCGATGCCACCGATCAGCCCGGCCACGATCGCCGACCCCGCGTCGTAGTTCCCCGTGAGGCTTGCCGCAGCGAGGATGCTCATGTCGACCTCCTTCGTCCCGTCCGTCCGTCATCTGCTTCCGAAGCGAGGAACGATGGGGGCAGCCAGGTCCCTTCGGGACCGTCAGCGGGCGAACAGTCTCTCGGTCAGGCCTCGGGCTTGCGGCCCGCGACGCGGCCCAGACCCGCCGGATCCGAGATATCGACCCGACGGTAGGAGAGGCTCACGAGGCGCTCACGCTCGAGATCCCGGAGCACCTTGTTTAGGGAAGGCCGGCGCACGCCGAGCAGCGAGGCGAGGGATTCCTGAGGGAGCTCCACCGATCCCTCGTGCTGTTCGTCGAGGAGGAGCATCGACAGCTGGGCTCGGAGGTCGCGACCGCCGAGCTGCAGGATCCGGTGCTCCGCGTGCATCAGCCGGCCGGCGACGCTCGACAGCCACCTGCGGGCGAGGGCGGGCCGGGAGGCGATCAGCCATTCGAAGTCCGGCGCGGACAGGCGGAGGGCTTGCACGTGATCGACCGCGCGGGCCGAGTCCGGCAGCGGCATCTCGAGGATGAGGCTGATATCGCCGTCGACTTCACCTGAGTGCACGATCTGCAGGATCATCCGTCATCGCCCGTCGCGTCTGCTGAGCTCGATGCGTCCCTCCCGGACGATCCACACGGCCTCCGAGGTCGCACCTTGGGCGAACAGCGGCGCGCCAGGCTCGAGCGCCACCGGTTGGAGGCGGTTCCCGAGCTCCACGATGTCGGCTTCCGACAGGGGCGCCCAGTCACCGCGGCCGACACAGCGCGCGAGCCACGCGGCTTCCCGAACCATGTCGTCGGGTCCGCCACGAGCAAACGGCAGCAGCCTCATCCCGCGTACGATACGGCACGCTCCGCTACTGGGAGTCGATACGTAACCGTCATCGGCCTCACAATGAGAAGGTCCGCGGCCCGTCAGCCCAGACGGAGGACCGAGTCGCCGGCGAAGAGGTCGTCGGGCACGCCGAGACCGAGATGCCCGTAGACGAATGATGGGACCGAGATGTCGGCGAGGTAGAGCTCGCCGACGTACGACGGGGCCCTTGCCAGCCCAACCTTGGGAAGCGCGAGCGTCAGGGTCGCGGTCGCACGCACGCACGGCATGCGTGGCTCGCCGGACGTGACGTCCAGACCGCTCGGCGTATCGAGCGAGCAGACCGGAGCGGTTTGATGGAGGCACCAGCGCATGAGCTCCGCCGCTCGACCCCGCGGATCCCCGTGCAGGCTGTAGCCGAGGATCGCGTCGATCACAAGAGCGGACGCCGCCGGCTCTTCGGTCACCGCGATCCCCATCCGTTCGACGACGTCGAGCTGATGGCGCGGCACCTCGCCCATCCGATCCGAGCTGGAGAGCACCACGCTCACGTCGACCGCGTGATTCCTGAGGTGACGCGCCGCAACGAGTCCCCCGCCGCCGTTGCCGCCCGGTCCCGCCAGGACGGTGACCTCGTGCGGCGCGAAACGATGGACCGCGAGTGATGCGAGGTTGCGGCCCGCGTTCTCCATCATCTGGATCAGCTCGATGTGGAGCTCCTCCACCATGATGCGGTCGACTTCGCGCATCTGCTCGGCGGTGACGGCCGGGATCGTCGATGCGGGCACGACTGGGATTCCAGTGTCGTCGTGTGCGATGCTCGACGACATCAGCCAGTCGGCTCGTCGACCGCGAGGATCGCCTCGGCGACAGCCGAGAAATCCGGGCCAGCCAGGTGGGGTGGTCGCTCCAGCACGAACGGCACGTCGGTTCTCGACACGTATGCCGCCGCGCATCCAGCCCGTATCGCGCCCCACACGTCCCAGTCATGGGCTGCCACCATGCGCATCTCCGAGGGCCGTACGCCGAGGTGCTCGGCCGCCATCAGGTACAGCTCCGGGGCGGGTTTGTACCGCCGAACCTCCTCGACGGACAGCACGCGGTCGAACAGCTCCAGGATGCCGGCGTGCTCGAGCTGGGACCGTACCATCTCGCACTCCGCCCGATCGAGGCGAAATCCTGGTAGGAGTCCGTCAGCGTCGCCACCAAAGAGGCATGGAGCAGCCGGGCGAACCACTCGCCAAGCGGGGCAGCGTCTCCGAAAGCTCGGGCGAACGGGTCTCGAAGGGGCGCCAGGGTGGAGGAGCGTCTCGTTCACGTCAAAGACGAGCACCCTGCACACCGGCCTCCCTCGAGCTCGACCAGGCGGGTCAAGCCTACTCGGGCGCTACTCGGGCCCGACTCGCGCGGTCCCGGCACCCGGCCACCGAGATGGTCAGGCGACGATCCCGAAGAGGTCCGCAACGCGCTCCTGGAGCCCGTCGGCGCTGAGCGGGCCAACCCACACGTCGGCGATCTCACCGCCCGGCCGAACGAAGATCGTCGTCGGCATGCCCTGACCGCCAACGGCGCGGAAGAACTCGCCCCGCTCGTCGATCGCGGTGTCATACGTGATGCCGGTCTCACGCGCGAGATCGATGCTCGCGCCCCGAGCATCGCTCTGGGAGACGCCGAGGAACGCCACATCCTCACCCAGGAGCCGATGGACGCGCTCGAAGTCGGGCATCTCAGCGATACAGAACGGGCACCACGACGCGAAGAAGTTGATCACCAGCGGATGGTCGGCGTAGTCGGCGTAGTCGATGGCGCCGTCGCCCTCGAGCTGCGGGAGCCGCAGCTCCTCGAGCGTTCCGCCCCGGCGGAGATCACCCGCGAACGCGACGCCCGAGGGCCGCAGGTCACGGACGAGCCCGACGGCCAACGCCACGCCGGCCACCACCAGGACGAGGGCGAGAGCCGCCACCTTCGCGCGGGTGACCAACCGAGCACGTCGCGCTCGTCGCGCGAGCGCGACCTTCGCTGCGGCTCGCCGCCCGCGCTTCGCTTCGGCCTTCAGATCGGGGGCGCGACCCGTCGCCCTCGCGTCCCCCGATCCGCTCATGAGCCGGAGGGTTCCGACGGTCCTGCCGGTCCGCCCTGGCTCGTGAACTGCACGGCCGCCCGCACGCGGTCCCGAAGGCCCGCCGAGGCGTGCTCGCGGGCCTCCTCCGCCACGCTCCGTCCGAGCCGGCCCAGGAGCACCTCGCGCCAGCAGTCCTCGCAGTGCAGCAGGTGCGCTTCGAACCACCGGGTCGCGCGCCTCGACAGCTCGCCCGTCACGTACTCGGCGGCGTTGCGTTCGGGGTCGTGTGGCCGACGCCGGAATCCCTGCCGCATCCAGCGGATCATCGACTGACCTCCTCGATCCGGTCACCGAGGAGTCGTGCGAGCGCGCGCCGGCCTCGGTGGAGCCGGGACAAGACGGTGCCGCGAGGCGTCTCCATCGCCTCGGCGGCCTCATAGGTGGAGAACTCGGACAGGTCGACCAGCGTGATCGCCACGCGCTGCTCCTCCGGCAGCTGGCGCATCGCCCAGTACAGCTGTTCGCGCTCGATCTCGCCGACGGCCCGCGATTCCGGGTCCGAGCCCGATGCGGCATCGACCATCCACTCCTCGAACGGCACCTCGGACGGCCGGCGTGCCCGTGTGCGGTATCGGGACCGAGCCAGGTTCAGGCAGATCGTGGCGAGCCACGGCGCGACCTTCTTGGGGCGACGGTGATCGGCCCACGCCCGAAACGCCTGAAGGAACGTGTCCTGCACCAGGTCCTCCGCGTCCTGGCGACCGTCGGTCAGTCGGCGGGACAGGTTGTAGACGAGGTCCACCGCACCCATCGTGGCTCGCAGGAATTCGTCCTGATCGCTGGCCATCGCTCTTCACCTAGTAGGACGCTCGCGCCGGCCGGGCGATTCCTCAGGTGTCAAATCGGGGGCTCGAACGAGTTCACCAGGCGTAGCAGCGGCGAGATGACCCGGAGCCAGGCTCCGGTCACGAGCAGCAGGCCGATCGCGACCAGCACCGAGCCCGAGACGCCGGCGATCGCGTGGTAGTGACGCTGAAGGAAGCCGAGTCGGTCCATCAGCCCGTTGATCCCGAGGCCGATCAACACGAAGGGGACACCCAGGCCCATGGAGAACGCGAACAGCAGGAGGGCGTTCCTCCCCGGATCCGATTGCGCCGCGGCGAGCGCGAGGATGCCGGCGAGCACCGGTCCGATGCAGGGTGTCCACCCCGCGGCGAACGCCATCCCGAGTGGGAACGCGGTGGCTCCGCCGGGCCGCACCTTGGTCAGGAGCGGACGGCGCTCCCCGTACAGGGAGGCCGACCCGACCCGGAAGGCGTACAAGAGCAGGAACAACCCGACGGCGAGGATGACGAGCCCGGCAACGCGCTGGCCGGTCGTCGACCGGACGATCGGAACGAACACCCCGGCGAACGCTCCGAGGGACGTGAAGACGACCGAGAACCCGGCGACGAACAGGATCATCGGGAGGGGGTTTGGGCGAGTGCGCGAAGTATGCGTCCGCGACTGCACGGATCCAGGTCCCTCGCCGGCGGCCGTGACGAAGGAGAGATACCCGGGCACGAGGGGCAGCACGCACGGTGAAGCGAACGCCACGATCCCCGCCGCGAACGCGAGGAAGGGCGCCCACCACGCCGTGAGATCGAACTCGCCCATGGGCTTCCTCGTCTCATCGGACGCCTCCTCGTCCCCCCGATTCCCGACATGAACGCCGAGGAATCGCACTGGTAGTGCACGCGTCCTTGATGATGACTATGACGATGCGGATCCGCGCTCCGGCCCGGTGGCTGACCATGGTCGCGGCACTCACGATTGTGTTGGCTGCGTGTGCGCAACGGGCTCCCGCGGGCGCGCCGGGGGGTCCCGGCGGGCCGTCCGGCGAGAAGGCCCTGTCGACCCCAAAACCTCTGGTCGACCCCGAGGACATCATCCCGGGAGGACCCCCACCCGACGGCATCCCCCCGATCGACGACCCGAAGTTCCTCCCGCCCCAGGACGCCACGTTCCTCGCCGACCGTGAGCCGGTACTCGCCGTGGAGATCGGCGGCGAGGCGAAAGCCTATCCGCTGCAGATCATGACCTGGCACGAGATCGTGAACGATGAGATCGGTGGCGTTCCCGTCTCCGTCACCTACTGCCCACTGTGCAACACGGGGATCGCGTTCGAACGGCCGACGATCCACGGCGAGCTGCTCGACTTCGGCACCTCGGGCAAGCTGTACAACTCCAACCTGGTGATGTACGACCGGCAGACCGAGACGTACTGGGCCCAGGCCACCGGACAGGCGATCCTCGGCGAGCTGGCGGGCGAGCAGCTGACCTTGGTGCCGGCCCGCATCCTCGCGTTCGGCGATTGGCGGGCCGAGCACCCGGACGGGCTCGTGCTCTCGCGCGACACCGGCCACGAACGTCCGTACGGGGAGAATCCGTACGCCGGCTACGACAGCTCCGAGCGTCCATTTTTGTTCGCGGGTGAGCCCGACGAACGGCTTCCCGCCACCTCGCGAGTGCTCGGCATAGCCCGGGCGGGCGACGTGGTGGCCTTCCCGTACGAGGCCGTCGCGGCGAACGCCGTAGGTGGTTGGGCCGTTGCGACAGAGCGGGTCGACGGCGAACCGGTGGCCGTGTTCTGGAAGGCGGGCACGGCCTCGGCGCTCGACTCGCAGGAGATCGCCGAGGGGCGTGACGTCGGCGCGATCGCGGCCTACCGGCCAGAGGTAGATGGGCGGCCGCTCACGTTCGAGGCAAGCACGAACGGTATCGTCGATCGACAGACCGGCAGCGAGTGGAGCATCCTCGGCCGCGCGGTATCCGGGCCGCTCCAAGGCGAGCAGCTCGTGCCCGAGCTCGCGATCGACAGCTTCTGGTTCGACTGGGCGGCCTTCCACCCCGAGACGCGGATCTACGGACAGGACTGAGACGGGTGCTTCGTCTCGGCCATAGGGGATTCAGCCTGGTGGCGATCACCGTCGCGCTGACCGCGGCCCTGATGTTCGGCTTGGTCGGCATCTCGCGCCAAACGCCCCATCTCGAAGCCCGATCATTGGAGCCCTTGTCACCGGCCGGAGCCCCCGGAGCCCTCCCCAGGCAAGGCCCGCCCGGTTCGAAGCCCGGGTACGACCCGACGGTGGCACTGTGCACCGGGAACCGAGCCCGCGAGGCCTTGCTCTACGGCGTCGGCCCCGTATGCGCCCCGTGGGACTCGATCCCGGCAATCGACGCGCCCACCTTCCGCCCGGCAGATGACGTCGACTTCGTCGCGGCCGATGAGCCGGTGATCGCCCTGGACCTGGGCGGAGAACACCGCGCGTACCCGGTCCAGATCCTCGTCCACCACGAGATCGTGAACGATGTTGTCGGCGGCGAGCCGGTGGTGGTGAGCTTCTGCCCCTTGTGTGACAGCGCGGTCGCGTTTTCTCGCCGCGTGGACCATCGAACGCTCCGGTTCGGGGTATCCGGGCAGCTCAACTTCGCGAACCTCCTCATGTTCGACCGTGAAACCTTCTCGCTCTGGCGCCAGCTGACCGGGCAGGCGGTGGAGGGGCCTCTGGAGGGAGTGGAGCTTCGCGCGATCCCCGTCCGCATGGTCCCCTTCGAAGCCTGGGCGGCCGCCCACCCCGCCGGCCTGGTGCTGGACCAGCCGGAGGGCACCGCCTTCCATTACGGGGTCGATCCGTACCACACCTACGGAATCGACCCGTATCAGACCAGCTTCGCCGTGCGGGATCTCTCGGTCGACCCACGGCTGCCTCCCAAGTGGCGGGTGGTTGGGGTCGCCACCCGGGACCGCTCAATCGCGTTCCCCTCTCCGACACGTCGATCCGCCGTCGTGGAGTCCGCACGCCTCGGGCCGACCTTGCTGGTCGCGTTCTTCCAGCGAGGGGTGGGGCTACCGGAGACCACCTACCTGCTCGAAGAAGCTCCGAGGGGATGGGCGGGCGTTGTCTGGAATGCGCGACATGCCGGCCAGGATCTGCGGTTCGTCGTCCGGCACGGTCGCTTCGTCGAGCGCACGACGGGATCGGTCTTCAGCTTCTTCGGGCGCGGGCTTCGGGGTCCACTGAAGGGCTTTCGGCTCCGACGCGCTCCCCAGGTCACCGCGTTCTGGTTCGCCTGGTCGGAATTCTACCCTCGCACGAGGGTCGCACAGTTGCCCGCCAAGCTGCGCCCGAAGCCGAGTTCTCCATCCACGTGAAGGGTGCCGGCCTGGACCGCTTCCCCGCGTAGCCACGAAACTCAGCTGAGCGGGGTCAAGAACCCGTCGTTGATCCGATTGGTCCAGTTGGCTGTGGCGATCACAACGACCAAGTCGACCACTTGCTCGTTCGCGAAGATCTCTCCCAGCGCGTCAAGGTCCCGCTGCTCCACGAGTCCCGGACGGGTCGTGAGGAGATCCGTCAACCGGAGGACGGCCCGCTCCTCGGCACTGAACACGTTGCGTCGCGTCCCGCCCGGCTCCTTCATGGCCGAGATCTGCTCCTCCGTCAGTCCTCGCCGCTTGCCCGAAGCGGTGTGGGCGCGCGTTCAGTAGGTGCACCCGTTAAGGATCGAGACCCGCAGGTAGGCGAGCTCCTTGAGCCTGGCCGGGAGCGCGCTCTCCGCCCAGATCGCGCCCGAGAGCTGGTTGTAGGCGCGCAGCAGATCGGGCTTGTGCGCGAGCATCTTCACCAGGTTCGAGACAGGCGCCCCGCGCTTCTCCAGCGCCTCGTACATCCTGCGAACTGCGGCGGGAGCCTGCTCCGGCTCCACCGGTTCGATCAGCATCTCGCCCTCCTCTTCCAGGTCCGTCGAGAGATCCGCAAGCCGAGACGAACTTACCCCGCCAGGCCCTTGTCGAGGGCCTTCATGACGAAGTTCTGAGGACTCATCCGGGGAGGAAGGCTCCCTGCATTCCCGCCCCCACATGGTACTTGCAGAAGAACGGCAATGGCTGTGATTCGTTGAGCGACACCTTCACCCTGATGGATCGACCCACGTCGACGTCCCGGTCGATCCCCAGGCTGGGGATGGACAGGTTGTGGAGAGCTTGGCCCACGTTCTCCACGGTCACGGTCAGTGTTCCCCGTCCGACCTGGACGCACGTGGGGTCGAAGTAGAAGTCGGCGCCGTCGAGGTGGATGGCGGTTCCGGCGGCGCGGTGAGTGCCATGGTCGCTCACCTTGCCGGTCAGGCCGGCCGCGGCCTGACAACTCTGCCCCGAATTCGATGGACTGGCAGATGACGCGGGCCCGCCGCCCGATGCGCTCGATCCGCATGCCGTGAGCACGAGGCTGACCGCGACGACCGCGATCCCCAGCAGCGCAGGCGATCCCCGCTGATCGTCCCTCACTGACCAACCGTGAAGGTGATCGAGTCGAACACGTCGATCGGGGCGTGGCCGTTGTCGGTGAGCAGCGCGAACAGCGTGTGGGTGCTTCCGGGCTTCAGTCCAACGGTGGTGCCGGTGAAGGTACCCGTGCAGCTCATCCCCAGCATCGTGCCCATCCCCATCATGGGCCCGGTCATGGAGTCGATGTTCACGTGCCAGTGGCCGTAGCCGGGTACGTCGGGCTTGCCCATGAGGCCGCACGACGGTGTGAAGTTGGAGAACTCCACCTTGACCGCAAACGTGCCGGACAGCGTGGCTCCCTCCTGCGGCTTCACCATCGTGATTGCCGGCTGACCGGTGGTCGCCACGGGGGTGACCTCGGGCTGCGGGTTCTTCGGCCGATACGTGAACGCGATCTCCTCCTCGTTCTCCAGCACCTCCGCGTGGTCGTCCTGGGCTGGGACGACCTCCAACATGTGCTGTCCGGGCTGGACGCCCAGCATGTTCACACCGGCCGTAGTTGTGCAGAACATGTCGATCAGCGAGCCGTCGAGCAGGATGTGGTAGTGGCCCACGCCCTCCTTGTCGGGCTTGCCCGCCCAATCGCAGCTGTCGGTGTAGCCGGAGGTCTTGACCTTCACGTCGAGGGTGTTGGCCGTGAGGACGAACCCGGCCCTGGGCGAGAGGATCTGCACGTGCATGTCCTCTGCTCCGGGCTGCATCATCATCTCCTCTTCTGGCGTGCCGGTCGGCTTCGCCTGGGGCGGAGCGGTCGACTCGCCACATGCGGCGCCCACGAGCACGATCAAGCCCACGAGGGCCGGAACCCTGAGCACGGATCTGGTGCCGAGCATGCGCCATCCCTCCTCGGAGTCTCGAGTCCCGTTGAAAGGACTCCTGGGAGCCGGTTCGATTCCGTGCTAGACCGAGAGGACCCGAACGGCGATGACCGGGTAGCTGCTGGCGCCGTCCGGGTGGGGCGGGGCCCACGCCGACAGCTGGGGGATGCCCTGGCCGTCGAAGGCCCTGGCGCGGAGCGTGTACGTGCCTGGGGTGGGCGCGGTCCATCGGTACAGCCACCGGACCCAGGTGTACGGGGAGAGCGGGGACTCGAGCGTGGCCCGGCCCCATGTCTTCCCTGCGTCGGTGGAGACCTCTACGCGAGAGATGCCTCGGTCCCCGGAGAACGCGATGCCGCCGATGGACGTGGGACCCCTGATCGCGGTGGCGGGTTGGGGGAGGTCGAACCGGCTGGTGGTCTTGACCGCCGCCCGCTTCGACCATCCCCGGACCTCCCAGAACCCCTCGTACGGGCCGCCAACGACCTCGATCGAGGTGAGCCACTTGGGGTTCTTCATTCCGAAGGTCCCCAGCGAGAGCAGCCGGGCCGGGAACCCATGGCTTCGTGGCAGCTCGAAACCGTCCATACCGAGCGCGATCAGGGTCCTCTCGTCCGTGGCCTGGGACAGAGGAAGGGAGTCCGTGTAACCGTCCGCCGAGCGAAACACCACCTCTACCGCCCCGGGCTGGACTCCAGCCCGGTTGAGGATCTCGGCCAGAGGGACTCCCTCCCACCGGGCCGTGGAGATCAGCTCTCCGCCCACAGGGTTGCTGATGCATTCAAGGGTCTGGAACCGCTCTACGGCCGGCATCTGCAGGAGGTCGTCGTAGGAGAGGGCCGACGGCCGACGGACCAGTCCCTTCACCTGTAGGCGCCACTCGGAGGGGTCGATGGCCGGATCGACGATGGCCTGGTCCACCACGTAGAAGTCGCTGATCGGCGTGATCCTCGGGGTCAGGCCGTCCAGACGGCCGAATGCCGCGTCGCCTGTGGAGGGAGGCGGAAGGGAGGCCGGGGTGAGCTTCAGGAGACGGATCGGCCGAAGCCGGTCTGCCCGGCCGCCGAAGAGGGAACCGAGATCGGACGCGCCCAGCGCGAAGCCGGCGGCCCCCACGCCCAGGGCGACCAGGAGCCGGCGGCGAGCCGGGTCCCGGATGGCCTGCGTTCCCTCACCTGGGTGACGTGGCGAGCGCATCCCTCGGTGCAGGACCCACCCCCCCACCAGGGGCGCCGGCAACGTGGCGGTGGCGAAGGCCATCCGACTGAGGGAGTACGGCTCAGGCCGGTACAGGAGCGACCAGCCCGCCCACAGGACCAGATACGTCGCTCCCGCGTACCAACGGCCGCCGAGCGCCCGGATCGATCGGCCGGCGACGAGGCCGAGCAGGGCTCCAGCGGCCAGGATCGTTGCTGCCGCGGCGGCGGCCGCGAGCGGAAGCGTCAGTTTCCCCAGCCGCTCGATGAAGAACGTATCGATACGGCCGGGTATCAGGCGTACGATCGTCTGGAGCGCGGCCAGCGGGGCGAACGGGATCGCCCGCCAAGCCAGGTGAAGCAGGGCGAGCGCGAGGAGCATGCTCGCCGCGCCGGCCACGCCGGCGATGGCTCGATCCGGGAGTGACGGAGGAGCCGACCCGCTGCGTTCGGGCCGGCCCTCTCCGGGGACCCTCTCAGGCGACATCCACCGAACCGGACGCCTCCTCATCGTTCCCGATTCCCAGGGTCTCTCAGCCGGCACCGAAGCGGAGCTCGGCTGTTGTGTCATCAATAGGGCCCTGCTCAGAGAGCGCGCGGAGTGGGTCGATGAGGTGACGATGTTCGGATCGCAGACCCCGGCACCCCTTACGCTGGTGTCGAGCGGCGCCAGACGGGCGCCGAACGACGTCGGGAGCTGTCCGATGACCTGGGTACAGACGACCCCGGATGCCGGGAGCATGGATAACGTCCTCGCCTCGCACAGCCTCAACCCCGACGCGCTGGCGGCGCATCTGGCGCTGTATCGGACGATCATGTTCGGACCCTCGGGGTTGTCGAGGGCCGAGCGGGAAGCGATGGCGGTATGCGTCTCCGCAGCCAACGACTGCCACTACTGAGTGATCCACCACGGCGCCGCCTTGGCCAGGGAGGCAGGCCCGGCGCTGGTGGAGACGGTCGTCTCCGGTCAGCTCGACGCCCTGCCGCCGCGGGTGCGACTGCTCTGTCGCTATGCCCTGAAACTCACTGTCTCGCCCTGGGAGACGACAGAGGCGGACGTCCTCGCACTCAGGGAGGGCGATTTGTCCGACCGCGACATCGTGGACGCGAACCAGGTGGTCGCCTACTTCAACTACGTCAACCGCGTGGCCGAAGGGCTGGGGGTCGAGCTGGAGGACTACTGGTCGGCCGAGTCCAGGAGGACCCGCACCTACCGCGCCGCAGCACGGTGGTCGATCCAGGGCGATCTGGGATAGGCAGCTTCGGTGGCTGATCTCGAAGCTCCAGCCGGGATGCCCCCAGGGAGGCGTCCGAGCGGCGAGCCAGGTCACGGACTGCCCCGCGTCCCGGATCGACTTGACGGAGCCCTACCGTCGGCCGGTCAATGCATTCGGCGTCGCACCGGCACGGGGCAGTTTACGGTACGCCCTTCGCCCGGAGCTGGCGATCGATAGCCTCTGGTTCGACTGGGCGGCCTTTCATCCCGAGACCCGGATCTTCGTGCAGCTCTAGGACGGGTCACGTCGCGAAGCGGCCGAGCCACGTCGTGAACCCGTAGAAGGCGGCGTATGTGGCGAGCCCCGCCGCTGCCATCCGCAGCGCGTTCCGCGCGAGGCTCGGCCGGGCGTCCACCGGACACGCCCGAGCGCGCCGTCGTTGGATCCACAGGGCAGAGACCGCGAACGCGGCGCCGGCCGACTTGAACGCCCATCCCCACTCGTGGAACAGGACATTGGCGAGATCGACGGCCGCGACCGCGCTTGACAGGCCGAGCACGACGAGTGCCACCGGGTACACGCAGCAGCCGATGCCGATCAGCCCGGCGACCGCGCCGAGGAGCGCGGTCCGTGGCGGTCGGACCGGGCGAGGCGTCTCGAGCCCGGCGGGCGCCGGATCGGTCTCAGCCGAGGCGACCATCGGCCCGACGCTGGCCCACATCCGGTTCGGCGTCCCCGACGGTCGCCGCGATCAGGGCGTAGCCGAGCACCCCCTCGCGTACGGCTTCCCGGACGAGATCGACCAGGCGCAGCGATCCCTCCACATCGAAGACGTTTCGGAGCCCGACGCGCACGGCGTCCAACACTTCCCGGATCGACTCCACGGTCGCGAGCGCGGCCTCCGGATGGGGCTCGGCCACGACGTCAGTGAATCCACCCTCGCGGAGCAGGCGCTCGTATCCCGACGCGGACAGGGCGCCGGCGACACAGGCGATGCGACCGATCGGCGTGTCGAGCTCGGCCGGCAGCCGGCCCGGCTCCAGGGTGACGTCCGCGATCCCGACCCTGCCGCCCGGCCCGAGCGCGCGCCGGAAGCCGGCGACGGCCGCGGCCTGATCGGGGAACGTGCACAGCGCGCATTCGCACAGAACGACGTCGAAGGAGGCGTCATCGACGGGCAGTCGCTCCGCGTCGCCGACCTCGAAGGCGGTCGCGCTGGTGAGCCCGGTCTCGACCGCGTCGCGCTCGGCCATCGCGACGAGCCTAGGCGACAGTTCGATGCCCCGCACCGTGGCCCCGCGCTCGGCCGCAAGGAGCCGGGCCGTCGAGCCTCCGCCGCTTGCCACGTCGAGGACCCGATCGCCGGGACCGATGCCGGAGAGGTCCGCGAGCCGTCTCGTGAGCACGTCGCCTCCGGGGTGCAGGCGCCCGCCGAGGAGCAGGTTGACGAGCTCGCTCCCGTATACGGCGGCCCAGCAGGCCTTGTCGTCGTCGCCCCGAGTGCTGGCGAGATCCGTCACAGCGAACTCCCCACGCTGCCTGCGCGGGCAGGCCGGCCGTCGTTCGTGGCGTCGGCGGCGATCTTCGACCCGTGGGGACCGACCCGGATAATCGGGAGCAGCTCCCGGGCGTTCGGCACAGCGTCGGGCACATCGACGCCGGTGAGAGCCGCGCGGACCTGTTCGCGGTAACCGACGGAGTTGTAAGCGCAGAACGGGATCAGCCGTCCGTCGGGCACGAGCTGCTCGACGCAGCACTTCATGAGCTGCTTCACGTTCAGGGTGTACGGGTCCTGGAAGTCCTGGATCACGACCATGAACGCCTTCGCCGACGCGTCGCGAACTGCCGCCGGCAGCTCGATCGCGCACGTGGCGCAGGCGAGCTGCTCGGCCACCGAGCCCGACCCGGCCACGGCCGAGGCGCTCCATAGCTTCTCGAGCGCGCCGCGGATCGCGGGGTCCGGCAACACGCGGTTCGTTACATAGTCGAGGTAGTCCTCGACCCGAAGGACGCGCGGGATCGCCACCACTGTCTCGCCCTCCACGAGCAGGTACGTAACGCTCCGGCACGTCGGGAAGCAGCAGGGGACCGGGAAGAAGTCCGAGGCGACGAGGGCGCCGCCGGTTTGCTCGACGATCGCGTGGATCACGTCCGAGTTCGTCAGGCGCGTCCGCGGGTCGAACTCGAGGTGGCGCCCGGCGTGCGTCACCGGCTGGTACACGACTGAGCGCACGGCCGGGTGCGCCAGGCCGAACCGAAGCACGTCGCCCACTTCGTCCTCGTTCACGCCGCGCTCGATCGCCGCCACGAGCGCGACGGTGAGCCCGGCCTCTGCACACGCGTCCAGCGCGACCTCCTTCACCTCGCGCAAGTCCCGGCCCCGGACCCGCTCGTGGGTCTCGCGGCGCAGGCCGTCGAACTGCAGGTAGATCGAGACGCCGAGATCGGCCAGCGCCGGTACGAATGACGGATCGCGCGCGAGCCGAATGCCGTTCGTGTTCAGGACGACGTGGCGGATCGGTTTGGAGCGGGCCAGCGCGAGCAGCGCCAGGATCCGCGGGTGGATCGACGGCTCGCCGCCGGAGAACATCACGACCTCGGGCTCGCCCTCGGCCCGGACGAACGCGTCGAGCGCCCGCTCGACCTGGTCGTCGGTGAGCGTGAACCCGTCGGGCTGATGCCCGGAGTCCGCGAAGCAGATCGGGCAATCGAGGTTACACGCCGAGTTCACTTCGATCACCCCGAGGCAGGCGTGCTGCTTGTGATCTGGGCACAGCCCGCAGTCCAGCGGACAGCCTTCCAGCACCTCTGTCTGGGTCTCGAGCGGGATCGTCCCGGGCTTGTTGAACCGCATCGCCTCGACGTACATGGTCGCGTCGCCGTATACGCGCGCCTCGAACGCTCCGTGCTCCGGGCAACGCTTGCGGAGGAACACCTGGTCGTCTCGCGCGTTCACCTCGGCATCGAGCACGCGCCTGCACACGGGGCAGACGCTCCGTGTGACCTCGAGGAACACTTCGTCGCGGTCCACTCGCTCACTCGTGCGCACGCGATCCTCCCCTTCGCTCAGGCACTGAGATGGACGCCGATCGTCGGCATGGGATTCCCGAGTGCTCCAGGAATCGGAGATGATCCGGCGGCGTCCGGATTGGCGTGGACATCGAGGCGCTTCGCCGGTTCCGGGCGATGAAGGACGACTTCTTCGCGAGGGACCCGAGCTCCCCTCTCACGCGGGCGCAGCGGGAGCGGTTCCGCGGACTCGCGTACTTCCCGCCGGACCCGACGCTTGTGGTGGAGGTCGGACTCGTGCCCTTCGCCACCCTTGACGACATCGACCTGGTGACGTCGTGCGGCGACACCGAGCGCTACCGGAGCGCCGGAGTGGTCTGGTTCGAGGTCGCCGGGGTCCCCGCTGCGATCACGCTCTTCCGATCGAGTCGCGGGGAGCTCTTCGTGCCGTTCCGAGACGCGACCTCGGGCACCGAGACCTACGGCGCCGGCAGGTACCTCGAGGCACGCACTCTGGGCAACGGTCGCACGCTCCTCGACTTCAACTATGCGTACAACCCCTACTGCGCGTACAGCCAGGAGTGGCGTTGCCCGATCCCCCCGATCGAGAACCACCTAACCGTTCCGATCCGCGCCGGCGAGATGCGCTATCGAGACGCGGAGCCACCGGCGACCACGAACGCTGTGAAGCGGGGAATCGTCGCGCACCTCCGGCGTCCATCAAGGGCAAGGGGGTGAGACGCCTTCGTCCGACGCCGTGGAGGGGGTGACATGCGACCGTTCGGTGCAGCGCGCGGGCTCGTGCTCGCGGGCGCGCTCACGTTGGCGCTGTGGGCCTGCGCGTCCGAGAGCGGTACGGCGCGGCCGAAGGTGCCACCCCGACCGGAAACGACAGCCCCACGTCAGCCGGCGGCTGTGGCGCGGCGGCCGGTCTCACGGGGCCGATCGAGGATCACGGGACGGCGGAAGCCTCGGGCGAGACGCTCGCGCTCGACGCGAGCGAGTTCGCGTTCGCGCCAACCTGCGTCGAGTCAGGCGCTGGCGAGACGCTCGAGGTGACGGTGACCAATTCGGGCCCGGCCCTTCACAACCTCACCATCGAGTCGCTAGGGATCGAGGAGGACGTGCAGGCTGGGCGGACGATCACCGTCCAGGTGAAGTTGCCCGCCTCCGGTTCCGTCCCATTCTTCTGCAAGTACCACGTTGCAAACGGCATGCAGGGGCCTTCCTGATCGGCTGAGGCGAACCACACAGACCACGGGGGTGGTGATACGTGACAACGCAACGACTCAACCGACGTGCGTTCTTCGCACTCGCCGGGCGGCGGGGCGTTGGACTCGGCCTTGCGACCACGTCGCTGCCGGCGATCCTCGCCGCGTGCGGGAACGGTGACGACGGCGCGGGCGCGGCCGTGACCGGATCGCCACCCGCGTCTCCGCAGACGACCCAAGGCACCGCGATCGTCGGGGACGTGCTCGACCACGCCCTCAACTCGTCGGACTGGCAAGGCGCGTTCGGCTGGGTGCGCCTGCGGCTGCATCCGGCGGTCGTGGACGGCGAGGAGGCCTGGTACGTCCGGACCGACGCGTCCGACAAGTCGTGCGCTCAGCGCGAAGGCCTCGTCTTCGTACCGAAGATCGCGGGGCTCGCAGCCGCAGGCGTCGTCGGGGACGCCTACCTCTTCACCAACGGCGTGGGGGACCAGCCGACAGTGCTCTCGAGCGAGCCCGGGAGGAAGGACTACGCCCCGGCCTGGCGTATCAACGAGGTCAGGTGGGAGGCCTCGCCGACGCTCCTCGAATCTGCCTCCGATGTCCGTGCGGCCGCGGACGCCAGCGACCTGATGATCGCGACCGAAGACGTCGTGGCGAACATGCCGGTCGTGAAGTGGTCCGGCGGGGGGATGCCGATCGATGCCGATCTGGTTGAGTACCTCGGCGGCGGACAGCTCATCGAGCCTCCCGATACTGAGGGCGGCTCCGTGCTCTTCAAGCTCCACGAGTGCTTCCCGGGATCCCGGTACATCGTCTGCGACACTTCCGCGCCGCCGATGGCCGACGGGATGCAGATCGTCGGGTCGCCTCGGCTCGGTGGCGCATCGCCCGCCGGTGCGACTGGCCGGGTAAATGTGTTCATGGGTGGGATCCAGGGCTCGGGTCCGATGGGAGGCCAGCCGTCGGTATTCGACTCCTCGGCTGGCGATCCGGCCTGGAGCCCGTACTGGGACCACATGACCTACGTCTGGAAGGAGGGCGGGGACGCCCGCGTGCTCAAGAGCGAGGCCGAGGTGCACGAGGCGCGCGACGCCGGTGAGCTCGACGAGTTCCCGGGCACGCCGGATACGGGCGGCGAGATCTTCACCGTTAACTGCCCGGTTCCGGTCGTCGCTCCGAACACGTTCACCGGATGAGGCCCCGAGAAAAGGTCTATACATGAGGCCGGTGATCGAGGCGGATGCGCTCGTGATCGGGGCCGGGGAAGCCGGCGCCCTGGTCGCGAGCCTCGCCGTTGACGAAGGCGCGAGCGTCGCGCTCGCCTACCGGGCGCCCTGGGGAAGCACGTGCCTGAACTCCGGCTGCGTCCCGAGCAAGTTCCTCATCCACCGGGCGCGTGTGGCGCACGTGGTGCGGACCTCAGAACGGTTCGGGGTCCACGCCGACCAGGCCCAGGTCGATCTCGCGGAGATCGTCGAGGAGAAGCGCCAGTACCTCGACCGACACCGCGACGACTCGTGGCAGGGGGCACTCCGAGAACGCCGCCTCACGCTGCTCGAGGGGTCCGCGGAGTTCGTCTCCGGTCACGAAGTCAGGGTCCGCGAGCGCGTCGTGCGCTCGGAGCGGATCTTCCTCGCCCTCGGCATGCGTCCGTCGGTGCCCGATGTGGACGGGATAGGCGACGGGCCCTGGCTGACGAACGAGACCGTGATGGATCTCGACGAGGTCCCCGGCCGCCTCATCGTGATCGGCGGCGGGTATATCGGGTGCGAGCTTGGTCAGGCGTACCGCCGCTTCGGGGCGGAGGTCACGATCGTGCAGCGCGCGCCCCGGCTGCTTCCCGGCGAGGAGCCCGACGTATCCACGGCCATCGAGCGCGCGTTCCGCGAGGAGGGGATCGATGTCCTCACGGCTCACGAGCTCCGATCGGTCCGGTGGACCGAGGGACGACCGACCGTGGAGGTGACCGGCCCCGACGGCACGTCGAGGTCGCTCGCTGGAACCCATCTCCTCCTGGCCGCGGGAAGGACGCCGAACACCGACACGCTCGGAGTCGATAGGGCCGGCGTGGAGCTCGACGGGAGAGGGTTCGTCCGCGTGGACGACGGGTTGCGGACCACCGCCGCCGGTATCTGGGCGATCGGGGACATGAACGGTGCCCAGCCCTTCACCCGCGTCTGCCAGGAAGAGGCCAAGATCGCGTTCGCGAACGCCTTCCACGATGCGGGGCTGCAGATGACCAGGGCGTCGCTCCCCCATGCCGTGTTCACCGATCCCGAGGTGGGGAGCGTGGGGCTCACCGAGCAGGCCGCGAGGGGGCGCGGCCACGACGTCATCGCCGGCCTCGTCCCCTTCGAGCGCATCGAGAAGGCCGAGCTGATCGGCGAGACCGCCGGATTCATCAAGTACGTGGCCGAGCGAGACACGCATCGGCTTCTCGGGTGCCATGTCGTCGGTCACCAGGCCGCCGACCTCGTCTACGACGCGGTGGTCGTCATGCGGAGGGACGGCCTGATCGACGACCTCGCGCTGGCGGTGGGGGTCTTTCCCACCCTGCAGGAGGGGATGGAGGGGGTGGCCCGCGCGGTCCTCCGGAAGGCGGCGCCGGAAGAGGTCTCCGGGCCACTCGTAACGGCCGTTCACAGGGGAATCAGAGGAGGAGGTGGAATCTGATGGCGTTCACATGTCCCGCCTGCGGAGCGGAGTTCGAGACGCAGGAGCAGCTCGACGAGCACACCCGGTCGACGCACGGCAGCACTTTCCGGTGTGCCGCGTGCGGTGCAGAGTTCGAGACGCAGGAGCAGCTCGACGAGCACGTTCGCGCGACGCACCCTGCGTGAAGCTCGTTCACTGGCCGCCGGTGCTCCGCACCGGGGCCCGGCGGCCACACCTTGCGGCGTGGACCGATGCCCGGGCGAACCGAGCGGCTCGACGCTTGCGTTCGCCGACCTCGACGTAGCATTGACTGTTCGCAGATCTCGTCGCTCGAGCCGAAGGATCCGTTGCCCCTACGAGAGCTGGTGATCGCGTGTGCCGCTGCACATGAGGTCGGTGTTGACGGCGAGCACGGTCGGCGTCCTCACGGTGGTCGCCAGCCGCTGGGCGTACCGGCGACTGGTGACTGGCGACCTTGTTATGGATCTGTCGATCGGGCGCACGATCCGACCGC
>JBIOXZ010000014.1:0-13589 GCA_044869895.1 Actinomycetota bacterium
CTGCCGATCAGGTAGGCGGTCACCCCGATGAGCACGATCGTCGTCACGAGGATGATCAATGCCTTTGGCATGGCTCCTCCCTCCTGCCCGGGCCCGGGTGAGCGCGGCCACCGCGCCCGCGCGATGCCAATCATCCCCAGGTGCCTCGGGCGCAAACCCACGCCTGGAACGAAGTGGTCCTTTGGTGGCGTCGAAGGGCGGACGATGACCTCCAGGAGGCTCTTGACATGAGGACTCGTGCCCTGGCCGTTTCGCTCGTTGCGCTCGCCCTGATCGCCGGGGGGTGCGGCCGGCTGACCAAGGCCGGAAGCGGGGGCATCGACCATCCGACCGGTCCCGCCGACCTCGTGCTTCGCATGGACGTCGGCGGTGGATTCGTGGCACCGGCGTACGAGTTGCGACGGATCCCGACCTGGTCCCTGTTCGCCGACGGTCGGATCATCACCGAGGGACCGCAGATCGAGATCTACCCGGGGCCGGCCCTCCCGAGCGTCCAGGTCCAGACCATCTCCGAGGAGGGCATCCAGGCGATCCTGGAGGCGGCCAAGGCGGCCGGGCTCATGGGACCGGATGGCACGTACGGCCAGGGCTGCGTCGCCGATGCCCCCACCACCACCTTCACCGTCTACGCCGACGGCACCAAGCACGTCGTCAGCGCCTACGCGCTGGGTATGGTCCCCGGATCGTGTCCCGGGGAGGACACCGAGGCTCGGGCCAAGCTCGCGACGTTCGCCGCCAAGCTGAGCGACCTCGCCGGCTGGCTGCCCAAGGGCTCCATCGGCGAGCAGGGTCAGTTCGAGTTGTCCGAGATGCGCGTCTTCGTCCAGCCCTACGCGGGATCCCCCGAGCCGGGGCTGCACCAGACCGCCATCGACTGGCCCCTCTCGGATCCGTTGTCCTCCTTCGGGAAGGCCGACGCCACCTATGGCGACTTCCGCTGTGGCGTGGTGGGCGGGGCCGACCTGGCGAAGCTCCTGGCCGACGCGCAGCGGGCGAACGAGCTCACGCCGTGGCGAAGCGACGGGGCCGACTTCTCGTTGATCTTCCGCCCACTGCTCCCCGACGAGCACACCTGCTGACGGCGGAGGGGATGCAGGCCTCCTTCACCGTGGAGGCGTCCGGTCCTGCCTGCCGAGATCGTCCACGCGTTCGGACACCCCCCACGGTGCAGCTTCATCCCCCGGATGGCGGATGACCCTTTGCCGCTCAAGCCCGCGACGGCCGGGCGCCGATAGGAAATTCTGAGCGGAGAGAAAGGGCCATCTCCTTGTGACGGCCGAACCGAAGGCACCCTCCATCGAATCGCGCTTCGCGTCGCTCGACGCCGTGCGCGATCTCTTGGCGCGTCAGGAGGACCTCCCTCAGGGCGCCATCCAAGCGATCCAGGCCCTCTCTGGCGAGCTCCGTCGGGCAACCGAAGAGCTGAGCGATGCCGACGCGCGCTACCGGGCGGTGGTGGAGCAGATCCCTGCCATCGTCTACACCGACGTCGTGGACGACACGATGAGCACCACCTACGTGAGCCCCCAGATGGAGGAGCTGCTCGGGATCTCCCCTGAGGAGTACATCGCCGATCCGGACCTGTGGGCCAAGCAGCTGCATCCCGACGACAAGGAGCAGGCGCTCCAGAGCTACCTGCAGGGACGGAGATCCGGCGAGCCGTTCAGCTTCGAGTACCGCCTCCTGGCCAGGGACGGACGGGTCGTCTGGTTCCGCGACAGCGCGGTGGTCGTGAACGACCGGTCGGGCGCCCCGGCGTTCGTCCACGGTGTGATGTTCGACATCACCGACCGGAAGAACGCGGAGGAACGGGTCGCCTTCCTGGCCTACCACGACAGCCTGACCGGCCTGCCCAACCGGACGATGTTCGAGGAGCTCCTGGAGCTCGGCATGGCCCGGGCCCGCCGTCACGACCTCTCCGTGGCCGTGCTGTGCATCGACGTGGACGACTTCAAGCTGGTCAACGAGAGCCTCGGCTACGAGGCCGGCGACGAGCTCCTGCGCGCGGTCGCCGGGCGCCTCCGGGAGGCCACGCGCGAGACGGACCTCGTGGCCCGCCAGGGCGGCGACGAGTTCCTGCTGCTGCTGGCCGACATCGAGGGGAGCTCGGCCCCGGGGTTCGAGGGCACGGACGGCGCGATCCTAGTGGTCGAATCGGTCGCCGCCAGGGTCCACGAGTCGCTCCGCGCGCCGTTCAATGTCGCCGGCACCGAGCTCTACGTCTCGGCGAGCATCGGCATCAGCATGTTCCCCCACGACGCCGACGACGCCACCGCGCTCCTGAAGAACGCCGACGCCGCGATGTATCAGAGCAGGAAGACGGCCCCAGGCAGCTACCTGCTTCACTGGAGGCAGAGCGAGGAAGCCCTGGGCAAGCTCTCCCTCACGACACGCCTTCGAAAGGCCGTGGAGAACCGGAACTGGCAGCTCCACTACCAACCCGTGGTCGAGCTGGCTGAAGGGAAGATGGTCGGCGTCGAGGCCCTGATCCGGTGGGCCGACCCCAACGGCGGCCTGGTTCCTCCCGGTGACTTCATCCCCCTGGCCGAGGAGATGGGGCTGATCGAGGCCATCGGTGACTGGGTGGTCGAGGAGCTGAGCCGCCAGGCCGCCGCGTGGCGGGCCGAGGGCCTCGAGCTCGAGGTGTCCTTCAACCTGTCCCCCCGGCAGCTGTGGCAGCCCGACCTGACCGAGAAGATCCTGGAGCGGCTGGGCGCGGCGAACCTCGACCCCGGGAGCGTCATCGTCGAGGTGACGGAGTCGACGGCCATGGCCGACCCCGAGCGAACCCTGCGGATCCTCCGGGACCTGAACGGCCGTGGCTTGCGCCTGGCCATCGACGACTTCGGAACCGGGTACTCGTCGTTCGCCCGGCTCCGGTACCTGCCCGTCGACATCCTGAAGATCGACCGGCTGTTCATCCGCGACGTCGCACACGACGCGCAGGCGGCCGACATGGTGCGGGCCATCATCCAGCTCGCGCATGGCCTGGGGATGACCCCGCTGGCCGAGGGCATCGAGACCGAGGCGGAGTGGCGGTTCCTGGTGGAGCAGGGGTGCCGCCTGGGCCAGGGCTTCTACTTCTGCCGTCCGGCCCCGGCCGAGGACATCCTGGCCCGGTACCGCCGGTCCGGGTTCTCGCTGATCGAATCGGCTGGCTAGCGCTGCGATCCGCTCAGCGGCGCCGCCGGGCGCGGAGCGAGGAACGCCGCCCGCCCGAGGAGCCCGAGAACACCACGCGGGGCGGGGCGACGGTCATGCCCTCCTCCTCGAACTCCCGATGGAGGTCCAGGCGGGCGGCCATCCGGCTGATGTCGCCCTGCTGCTCCGCCGTGACCAGCGTGATGCCGGTGCCTGTCCGCCCGGCCCGGGCCGTGCGCCCCACTCGGTGGACGTAGCCCTTGTCGTCGGCGGGGGGATCGAAGTTGACCACGTGGCTGATGCGCTCGAGGTCCAGGCCCCGGGCGGCCACGTCGGTGGCGACCAGCACGTCGACGTTTCCCGATTCGAACCGCTTGAGCGAGCGCTGCCGGGCCGGCTGGGTCATGTCGCCATGCAGGGCCTCGGCCCGCACGCCCTTCGCCTTCAGCTTGTGGACGAGGCGGTCGGCCCCGCGCTTGGTTCGGACGAAGACGAGTGTCAGGTCCCGATCCCGCTGGAGCAGCTCGATGAGCGCCTCCACCTTGCCGTGGGCCGAGACGGGGACGAACCGGTGATCGACCTCCTCGACGGTCTTGCCCTCGGACTCGATCTCGTGGCGCCGAGGATCGCGCGTGTACGAGGCGGCGAGGTGTCCCACGGCCCCGTCGAGCGTCGCCGAGAACAGCATGGTCTGACGAGCCATGGGGAGGTCGCGCACGATCCGGTCGACCTGGGGCTGGAAACCCATGTCGAGCATCCGGTCGGCCTCGTCGAGCACGAGGATCCTCACATTGTCCAGCTTCACCAGCCGCCGCTCCACCAGGTCGGTCAGACGGCCCGGCGTGGCGATCAGGATGTGGGCCCGGCCGACCCCCTTGCCCTGCTCGCGGATGGAGATGCCGCCGTAGGCCACTGCGACCCGTACCCCGTTGGCCCCGGCGATCCCGGCGAAATCCTCGGCCACCTGGGCGGCGAGCTCGCGCGTTGGCGTGAGCACGAGGGCGGACGGCGTCGGGCCAGCAGGGTCGACCCGCTCCACCAGCGGGATGGCGAAGGCCAGGGTCTTGCCCGAGCCGGTCTGCGACTTCGCCAGGACGTCGCGCCCATCGAGGGCGTCGGGAACCACGAGCGACTGGATGGGGAAGGGCGCCGTGATCCCTAGGGTGGCCAGCGCTCGAACGACGGCCGGGGACGCGCCAAGGTCGATGAAGGATGGTGCGGTTGTCATGTTCCACTCCTTGTGCCGCGACTCGAGGTCGCGGGTCGGTCCGGGGAGGTTTTGCGACACCCGAGACCGTCACGAGGAGGGACGAGGAAGCGAAACCTCACGGGACGGCGATGGCCGTCCGTTGGGCCAAGAGTACCAGGGATCCCCTCCCGGCCCGCGAGGACGGTACCCTGGCCCGGATGCGAGGCCCCACCGGCGATCTGGCCCACCGCCTGGCCGTCGCCAGAGGCGACCAGCCCGCCGACGCAGTGCTGGCGGGGGGTCGCGTGCTGTCGGTGTTCACGGGCGAGCTCATCGACGCCGACGTCGCCGTGGCCGGCGAGCACGTGGCTGGAGTGGGACGGTACGAGGGCCGCCGAACGGTGGATGCCTCCGGGCTCATCCTGCTCCCCGGGTTCATCGACGGACACATGCACATCGAATCCACCAAGCTTCCCCCAGACGAGTTCGCTCGGGCGGCCCTGCCGTGGGGCACGACCACGGCCGTCCTGGATCCTCACGAGATCGCCAACGTGTTCGGGCTCGAGGGCGTTCGCGCGTTGCTGGAGGCGTCTCGCGGGATCCCCTTCGATTTCTTCGTGATGGTCTCCTCATGCGTGCCGGCGAGTCCGTTCGAGTCCAGCGGCGCGACGGTGGACGCCGACGACATCGCCCGGTTCCTGGCCGACGAGCCCAACGCGCTTGGGCTGGCCGAGATGATGGACTTCTCCGCGGTCGTCGCGGGGGAAGAGGGAATGCTGGCCAAGATCGTGGCCTCCCATGGGCGGCACATCGACGGCCACGCCCCTGGGTTGTCCGGCCCCCCGCTGAACGCCTACCTCGCGGCCGGGGTTCGGAGCGACCACGAGTGCACCACGCTCCAGGAGGCGCTGGAGAAGCGCCGGCTGGGGATGACCATCATGATCCGGGAGGGTTCCGCTGCACGGAACCTCGAGGCGCTGCTTCCCCTGGTCCTGGAGGACGGTCCCGCGAACTGCCTCCTGTGCACCGATGACCAGGAACCCGATCACCTGGTGGAGGAGGGCCACATCAACGACGTGATCCGACGAGCGGTCGCCCTGGGCTGCTCCCCGGCCGACGCGGTGACGATGGGAACCCTGAACGCGGCCCGATACCACCGCCTGTACGAGCACGGGGCCGTCGCGCCCGGATACATCGCCGACGTCGTGGCGGTCGAGAACATGGAACGGTTCCAACCGGTCCGGGTGTGGAAACGAGGCCGCCTCGTGGCCGAGGAAGGAAGATCGCTCGACGTGCCGCGATCGCCGATGCCGGACTGGATGCGCGGGAGCGTCCGGGTTCTCCACCTGGACGCCGGGAGCTTCCGGATTCAGACCACCGGTCGGGTCCGAGTGATCGGGGTGGAGCCGGGCCAGATCGTGACCCGAGCCCTGGTCGAGAACGTGACCCATGTCGATGGTCAGGCGATGGCCGACCCCTCGCGTGATCTGGCGAAGATCGCCGTGGTCGAGCGGCACAGGGGAACCGGTCGGATCGGCCTTGGGTTCGTCCGGGGCTTCGGCCTGAAACGCGGGGCCATGGCGTCGACGCACGCCCACGACGCTCACAACGTGGTCGTCGTGGGCGTGGACGACGACGACATGGCCGCCGCGGTAAACCGGCTGGCTGAGACCGGCGGCGGACAGGTCGCCGTGGCCGCAGGCGCTGTCCTGGGTGAGGTCTCCTGCCCGTTCGGCGGTCTGCTCTCCGATCGCCCGGCCGAGGAGGTGGCCGCCCTCGCGCGTGCTATCGGCGAGGCCGCTGAGGAGATGGGTGTGACCCTCCCCTCGCCGTTCATGGCCATGTCGTTCCTGGCGCTCTCGGTGGTGCCCGAGCTGAAGCTCACCGATCGGGGCCTGGTCGACGTGGACCGCTTCGAGCTGGTGCCGCTCCAGGTCTAAGGCGGCTCAGGCCAGGGCGCGCCGGACCGCGGTCGCTATCTTGGGCCCCGAGATGCCGGCCCAGTCCCGGAGCTCCGTGGGCTTCCCCGAGCCCGGCATCTCGCTCACCGCCAGCTTGAGGACGCGGCCGGAGAGCTCCCCCTCGCCGGCCAGCGCCTGGAGGACGGCGTCGCCGAGCCCACCCTCGATCCAATGGTCCTCCACGACGACCACGAGCCCCGTCTCGCGAAGGGCGCGGGCCAGGGTCGCCGCGTCGATCGGTTTCACCGAGTACGCGTCGATCACCCGGACCGCGATGCCCTGAGCCGAGAGCTCGTCGGCCGCCTTCAGCGCCTCATGGACCGTCACGCCCGCCCCGACGATGCTCGCCCGGTCTTCGTCGCTCGATCGAAGGCACTTGCTCCCTCCGATGGGGAACGGCTCATCGACCTCGTAGAGCTTCGGCGTCCCCTCCCGGGTCGTGCGGATGTACGAGATGCCCGGCAGATCGACCATCGCCGACGTGAGCTTCGCCGCTGCGTTGCCGTCCGCCGGATACACCACGGTCGATCCGTGAACGGCCCGCATCATGGCCAGGTCCTCCAGGGCCATCTGCGACGGGCCGTCCTCCCCGATCGACACGCCGGCGTGTGACCCGGAGAGCCGGAGGTTCGCCCGGCTGACCGCTGCCATCCGCACGAAGTCGTAGGCGCGGGTCACGAACGCGCCGAAGGTCGCCGCGAACGGGGTCTTGCCCAGGGCCTGGAGGCCGACGGCCGCGCCCACCATGCACTGCTCCGCGATGTACATCTCGAGGAACCGATCCGGTGCGACCTTCTGGAAGTCCTCGGTGTGGGTGGAGTTGCTCACCTCGCCGTCCAGGACGACCACGTTGGGGTTGGCGGCCATCGCCGCGAGGGTCTCGCCGAACGCCTTCCGCGTGGCGACGGCGTCGTCGTAGCCGGGCGGCTCATACGTGAACGGTGTCGGTGGTTGCGGGATCCGCAGCTCCGGCTTCGGCGGGGTGATCGCGATGTTCCTCGGCCCGCCGAGCTCGGCGATGGCTCTCTCGGCCTCGTCCATCGACAGGGCCTTGCCGTGCCAGCCCTCCTTGTTGGCCAGGAAAGAGACACCGTGCCCCTTCTCCGTCCTGGCCACCACGAGCACGGGCCTCCCGGCATCCCCGGCTTCCCGATAGGCCGCGTCGATGGCGGACACGTCGTGGCCGTCGACCTGGATGGCGTGCCATCCGAATGCCCTGGCGCGCTCGGCATACACGTCCCCGTGCCACTCGAGCATGGTCGGGCCGCGCTGCCCCAGGCGGTTCATGTCGAGGAGGGCCACCAGGTTGGCGGCGCGGTGGAACCAGGCATTCGCCATCGCCTCCCATATCGATCCCTCCGCTGCCTCCGAGTCGCCCATCAGAACCCACACCCGGGCCGGGCTCTCATCGATCTTCAAGGCCAGGGCCATGCCCAGGCCGATGGGAAGCCCCTGACCGAGCGAGCCGGTGGCCACGTCGATCCACGGCATCTCCGGCAGAGGCGCCGGGTGTCCCTCGAGCGGGCTGCCGAAGGCCCGGAACGAGAGGAGCTGTTCGTCGGTGATGGCGCCGACGGCCTTCAGGACCGAGTACATGAGGGGCGAGGCATGGCCCTTGGACAGGACGAAGCGATCGTTGGCCGGGTTCTTCGGATCGGACGCGTCGTAGCGAAGATGCTCGGCGTACAGCACGGCGAGCAGGTGTGCCGCCGACATGGACGAGGTGGGGTGACCCGACCCGGCCCGGGTGGACGCGCGGATGCTGTCCACCGCGAGCTGGGCCGCGAGCTCGTTCCACTCCTGCACCTTGTCCATCCCGCCCTCCTTCGACCCCGTCCTTCGGCTCGCCGTCCTCGAGGTTCCAGCTTATCGACCGGCGTGCGAAGGCTCGCCCTGAGTCCTCGAGCCTCCTCATCTCCGGCCAGGGATGTCGCCACCACATCCCGCGGCATGGAAGATAGCCCCATGCGCTTGCCGGTCATGCCCCCCGTGGCCCCCATGCTCGCCAAGCCGATCGAGCACATCCCGACCGGCCCGTTCAGCTTCGAGCCGAAGTGGGACGGATTCCGCTCGATCGTCTTCCGTGACGGAGCCGATGTCGAGATCGGCAGCCGGAACGAGCGGCCGATGACCCGGTACTTCCCGGAGGTCGTCGACGCGATCAAGGCCAACCTCCCGGAGCGATGCGTCGTGGACGGTGAGGTCGTCGTCCCGGATCCGTCGGGTCGGCGTCTCGACTTCGAGGCCCTGCAGCAGCGGATCCACCCGGCCGACAGCCGGGTCAGGCTGCTCGCCGGACGAACCCCCGCGCACTTCGTGGCGTTCGACCTCCTCGCCCTGGGGAATCGCGACTACACGGGGGAACCGTTCGCCGAGCGGCGTCGCACGCTCGTCGAGGCTCTCGCCGGCGCCGCGTCCCCTATCCACGTCACCCCCGCCACCACCGACAGAGACGTTTCCGACCGCTGGTTCCGCACGTTCGAGGGCGCGGGCCTCGACGGCTTGATCGCCAAACCGCTCGACGGGACGTACCAACCGGGCAAACGGGTGATGTTCAAGATCAAGCACGTTCGGACGGCTGATTGCGTGGTCGCGGGGTACCGGGTGTACAAGAACGAAGAACGGGCGATCGGGTCTCTGCTCCTTGGCCTCTACGACGAGCAGGGTGAGCTTGCCAACGTGGGGGTCGTCGGCGCGTTCCCCATGGAACAACGCCGGAGGCTGTTCCAGGAGCTCCAACCGCTCGTCACGACGTTCGATCGGCATCCCTGGGACTGGACAAAGCTCGAGGCCGGCGCACGAACCCCCCGCAGCGCCGAAACCAGCCGGTGGACCGCCGGAAAGGACCTCTCGTTCGTGCCGCTTCGACCCGAACGCGTCGTCGAGGTCCGCTACGACCACATGGAGGGGCCACGCTTCAGGCACACCACCCAGTTCGTCCGGTGGCGCACCGACCGCGACCCACGATCCTGCACATTCGCCCAGCTCCAGGAGCCGATCCGGTTCGACCTCGAGGACATCTTGAGCTCGTGAATGCTCCCGCGGCCCGGGTCCAGACGCCTGTTACCCTGTGCGCCATGGCCGAGTACAAGGAGGTTCGGGTCGAGCGCCTGTTCCTGAAGGTCCCGAACACCGACAAGCTGCGCAAGACGGCCGCAGGCCGGCATCGCCATCTGTTGGCGACGGGATGGCGGGAGCTGGAGCGGAAGCTGGAGTTCGATCACGTCAGGATCCGCTACGAGCGGACGGGGCACACCCCCCTCAAGTCCCGCCTGCCCAAGGGCGAGGCCGAGGTCCCACGGATGGATCGGCGTCCCCGCGGCCAGTTCGGCGGGGGCGGCCGCGGCTTCGGTGGACGTGGTGGCGGTCGCAGCGGGCCTCGGGGAGGGGGCGGCGGTCCCGCTGGGCGAGGTGGTCCGAGTACCGGGCGTGGAGCCGGAGGACGCGGCGCCCAGACACCCGCGGGCCCCCCGACACCCGCGGGCCCCCAGCCCGGCAGTACCCCGACACCCTCGCGCCCCCAGCCCGGCAGTACCCCAGCCTCGTCAGCTCCGCCGCCCGGGACGGCCCAGAAGTAGGCTCGGGCCGAAGATCCTTCGGCCATTTCACTCAGAAGCCGGACAGACCCTGCCTGGGTTAGGATTGACTGTCGTTCCGTTCGCCGCTTCAGGTTTTCCTGAGGGCGGCCGAGTAGGGATGAAGGGAGGTCGGGTGAGCGAGGAGGACGCCGACCGCGGCAAAGTGGATCGGCCCAGGCACGAGTCCGGCAAGGCCCACGCCGCCGAGCAGCCGTTCCCCTATCCCCTGCAGCGGGAGTTCGTCGAGCCCGACTGGGCCCGCCTCCCAGCCTATGCCGGCGTTACCAGCGAGGAGTGGGAGAGCGCCCAGTGGCAGCGCGCTCACACGGTGAAGAACCTGACCGAGTTCAAGCGGGTGCTGGGCGATCACCTCGACGACGAACTGCTCACCGACATCGAGCGCGATCAGCAGGAGCGGGCCACGATGTCGATGCTCATCCCGCCTCAGATGCTCAACACGATGGACGAGCGCGACCTGCGGGGCGACCCCGTCCGCAGGTACATGGCGCCCACCTACTCCGACCGGCATCCGGAGTGGACCTCCCACCCCATGGCGGCGCGCGACAGTCTTCACGAGGCCGAGATGTGGGCCGTGGAGGGCCTCACCCACCGGTACCCCACGAAGGTGCTGGCCGAGATGATCTCGACGTGCCCGCAGTACTGCGGCCACTGCACCCGGATGGACCTCGTGGGGAACGACACGGCACAGATCCTCAAGTACAAGTTCGAGGCGAAGCAGCAGGAGCGATGGGACGCCATGCTCGAGTACCTGCGGCGGACCCCGTCGGTACGGGACGTGGTGGTCTCTGGCGGCGACGTGGCGAACATTCCGGTGAAGCGCCTCGAGCAGTTCGTCCTCGCCCTGCTCGACGTCCCGAACATCCGTGACATCCGGCTGGCCACGAAAGGGTTGATGGGCCTCCCGCAGCACTTCCTCCAGGACGACGTGCTGAAAGGCTACGAGGCGATGGCCAGGCGGGCCCGCGAGCGCGACGTGGACATCGCCATCCACACGCATATCAACGCGGCCCAGCAGGTCACGCCGCTCGTGGCCAGGGCCGTGGGCAAGCTCCTGGACATGGGGTATCGCGACGTTCGAAATCAGGGGGTCCTGCTCCGGGGGGTGAACACGACGCCCGAGGCGCTCCTCGAGCTCTGCTTCACCCTGCTCGACCACGGCAAGGTCATGCCGTACTACTTCTACATGTGCGACATGATCCCCAACTCGGAGCACTGGCGGACCTCCCTGGGGGAGGCCCAGGACCTTCAGTACGCATTGCTCGGGTACCTGCCGGGGTTCGCCACCCCACGCGTGGTCTGCGACGTGCCGTTCGTGGGCAAGCGGTGGGTCGACATGGCGAAGAAATACGACCGGACCCTCGGCATCTCCTCCTGGACGAAGAACTACCGCACGGGGATCGAGTTCGACGACCCTGACGCGCTCTCTCGGGAATATCCGTACTACGACCCCGTCTACACGCTGCCCGAAGAGGGCCAGGAGTACTGGCGGGAGTTCGTCCGCAAGGGACGGCGCGAGCTCCAGCCGGTCTGACCCGGCTCAGGCTGAACGTCAAGGTGCGGCCGGGAGCTCGAACACGGACCACCCCTCCACGGAGACGGCGGGCATCGACGCGAGTGGCGACCCGGCCGGGGGCGACGTGGGAAGGGCGACGAACAGTCGCTCGCTCGGCGGAACGGAGCCGCGAAGGGCCACAAGCGACGCTGCATCGGTCCCCGCCATCCCCCGCCCGGCGCATCGGGACGCGAACGCCAGCTGAGGGAAGGCGGCGGCGCTGGCGACCACGCACGGATGGCCGGCCGCGAGCCCGCGCACCTCGACCCCGACGGAGGCGACCGCCTCGCGGGTGGCTGCCGCGTTGGTTCCGATCGTGCGCGCCGTCCCAACCTGCCACACGGTCAACCCAGCGAGGACGGCCACGGCGGCAGCGCCACCGATCCGACGGGCGCTGCCCCCGGTCAGGAGGCAGATCAGGCCGGTAGCCGCTGGGAGCGAGAGCAGGGCGTAGGCCGGGAGTAGGAACCGGGGCGCGAGGCCCGATACGAGCACGAGGTACTCGGCAGCCAGGGCCGAGCCCCCAAGCACGGCGCACAGGACCGCCGCTCGCATCGGACAGCGCGTCCGCACCACGGCCATGCCCGCGAGGACCGCCGTGGTCCCCCACCACAGCAGGCCGGCGAGTGGCACGTGGGGGTGCGCTTCCGGGCCGATGGTCGGCCCGTTCGTGAGGGCGAGGTTCTGGAGCACCCGGCCCCCCACTCCGAGGGCGGTCAGATGGCCGAGGGCGGCGGCCTCGCGTATCGCTCGTGCCGGACCGCCGAAACGCACCGACATCTCGACGAGCCAGGCCCCCCAGCCGATGGCCAGCCCCGCACTCACCGACATCAGCTCGCGGCTCGGCGAACGGCGGAACAGCAGGACGTACAGCGTCAGCGCACCGCTCAGCACCAGGGCGTCGGCCGGCCGGACCAGTGCCATCAGGCCGACCAGGACCGCAGCGGCGATCGCGGCCCACCGAGCGCCGTCCTCCACCCGGCGGACGAACGCTCCGGCGGCCGCCACGGCCAGCACGGCGGCCCACAGGTTCGGCATGACCTCCGAACCGTAGAACAGCCCCACCCAGGTGGATGCGAACAGGAACGCCGCCACCGGCGCCCCCAGGCCCAGAGCCGGAACCCACAGGAGGAAGCTCCCGACGAGGCCGACCGACGTCAGGGCGGCCAGGAACAGCCGGACCGTCCGGATGGATCCTCCGGTCATCGTGATGGGCGAGACCAGGAGCGAGATGCCACGGGCGCGCGAGGGGGCGAACGCGATCGCGTCGACGCCTGGTGTCACCTGCGAGAGGTAGATGGCCTCATCCCACGACGGCGCCCGGTTGGAAGAGAACAGCAGGAGCTGTGCAGCCAGGTAGGCCGCGCCCACGACGACCAGAAGATGCCGGGCCATCCGCCCGTCCCGGGATCCCGTGCGGCCGGCCATCCGTACCATCATGCCCGACCCCGTCACGCGAGATCCGACGTTGCCCTCGCCGTGTTGCTGAGGCTCCACGGACCGTTGCCGCGGGCACCCTTCTCGCCCCCGGCCGTCTCATGGAGCAGCGCGATCTACGGGGTCATGAGATAGGTTCCCCGGATGCGAGGTGGCCCGCGTCGACAAGACGGGCGACGTTCATCCGGCGGCGTGCTCTCAGCAGCCTTCTTGCTCGTAGCGGTGGCGTGTTCCAGCGGACTGCCGGACTGGAACCGCTTGCCCCCCACCGATCTCGGCACCCGCCCCGGCCGCGTCGATGCGACCTCGTTCCCGACGCGCTGGCTCATCAAACACGTCGTGTTCATCATCAAGGAGAACCGGACGTTCGATAACCTCTTCGGCCGGTTCCCCGGCGCCGATGGCGCGACCTCGGGCATGGATCGGGGCACCGAACGTCCACTGACGCACGCCCTCGACCGGATCCCCGTCGACATCGTGCACTGCTACGAATGTGCATTGCAGGCCTGGAACGAGGGGAAGATGGACGGCTTCGCCTCGGTGAGCGCGCCGGGCGACCGCTACGCCTATACCCAGTACGGGCCGAAGGACCTGCCTGCCTACTGGCACTGGGCGAAGCGGTTCGTCCTCGGGGACAATTTCTTCGCCTCGGCTCAGGGCCCGTCGTTCCCGAACCACCTGTACACGATCGCCGCGCAGTCCGGTGGAGC
>JBIOXZ010000015.1:0-28943 GCA_044869895.1 Actinomycetota bacterium
CTTCGGTTGTGTGCCCCCAACGGGATTCGAACCCGTGTCGCCGCCTTGAAAGGGCGAAATCCTAGGCCGCTAGACGATGGGGGCTCCGGGCGCTTGCGGCACCCCCGCCCCCGGCCCGGGGGCAGCCCCCGAAGTATAGCTTCCACCGGAAGCCCGTCGGAGCAGGCTTCAGACCGGAAGAGCGACCGCCGATGCACTGGTATGCGGGCGCTGCTGGAGTTCCTGGGGATCGTCGCGCCCGACCCCGCTCGGCGAGTGCCGGTGGCCCTTCCTGCCTGGGTCCGATGGGCCGTCCAGGTCCTCCCCATGGTGATGGCGCTGGCCTCCCTGGCCATCTATGCCTTGATACACGTCGTCCTTTCCTGACTGCGCGGCGCATCCAAGCCTGAGCACGTCGTGGGGACGCAGGTCCGCCCCCACCCCGCATTCGAGGACGTGACGGACCCCGGGACGCGGCATGACGATCCTCGCCGGTTCGACGGTCAGGACCGCCACCACGCGCAGCCGCGCGTCGAGCAGGGCCAACGTGATGGGGAAACCGCATACCGAACGTGTGGATCGAGCGCGTCCTGGGGATGAGGAACGCGCGGCAGGGCTCCATCCGATCGCGCCCCCCGGAGCCCGCGCATCCGTTCGCGCAGCCCGGTGGGCACCTGGACCAACCACCACTCGTCGCGCGGACCCCGCAGGACGATCTCCCACACGAGGTGGCACGGTAGCGGTGCCCGCCGACAGCGCGGCGGACTTAGGTGGGCGAGATGTTCTGGTTCAGCTTGAAGAAGTTCCTTGGATCGTACGTGCGCTTCAGGGCCTTGAGGCGATCGTACTTCCGCGCTCCGTAGGCCTGACGGATCCGGTCCTCTCCCTCGTCCATCAAGAAGTTCACGTACACGCTGGTGTGGTACGGCTCGAGAGCTGACCAGAAGCTCCTCGACCACTCGCGTTCCTCATCGAATCCCTCGCTCGTCGCCGTGGTGGCGTTGATGTTGATCGTGTGCTCGGCGCCACGGCCGTTGAAGGCCGTTTCGTCCTCGCCCACCCGCGTGATCGCGCCTCCGAGGTGGAAGATGGGGAAGGCCGTGAGCGGAGACGTCATCCGAGCTGCGTGGTCGGCAACGATGTCGATGACATCGTCGGTCAGGGCAGCCAGATCGCAGGACCGGAAGTAGTACCACCATCCGTGAGGGAACGAGGGATCGAACATGCCCTGATGGGTGAGGAACGGCTTCGGCTCGCACAGGTCGAGAAGCGGGGACCCGAATCCCTTCATCGGACGCACCACCTTTTCCCCGTCCTCCACGGGGCCGGCGTAGCAGCAGGTCACCGCCACCACCGGCACGCCGTGCAGCTCGGGCGGGATGACGGGAAGCGGCGGCGCCCTCCGGTGCACCACGATCGTCGTGAGCTCGTCCGGGACGTCGGAGATCCAGTCACGGTAGAAGCGCAGGACGTTCGGTGACTCCTCCATCGGCCAGAAGATCGGCCCGGCGAGCACCATGGGACCGAGTGCGTTGAGTCGGAACTCGAACTCGGTGACGATGCCGAAGTTACCGCCGCCGCCCCGAACCGCCCAGAAGAGGTCCGCGTTCTCATCCTCGCTGGCCTTCACGAACTCGCCGTCGGCCGTGACCATGTCCACGGCGAGGAGCTGATCGATCGTGAGCCCGAACTTGCGCATCAGCCATCCGATCCCCCCGCCGAGGGTGAGGCCGGCCACCCCGGTATGCGTGACGATCCCGGAAGGGACGGCCAGCCCGAACGCCTGGGTTTCCCGGTCGAGCTCTCCCAGCAGTGCTCCCGCCTGAGCCCTCGCGGCGCGGGCCTCGGGATCCACGCGGATTCCCTTCATCAGGCCGAGGTCGATCACCAGGCCGTCGTCGCAGAGAGAAAGTCCGGGGAAGCTATGCCCGCCGCTCCTGACCGCGACCGGGAGATCGGTGACACGGGCGAACCGCACGGCCGAGATGACGTCGGCCACGCCCGCGCATCGGGTGATGAGGGCGGGGGATCGGTCGATCGACCCGTTCCAGATCTTGCGGTGCTCGTCGTACGAGGGGTCTCCGGGTCGGATGACCTGGCCACGGAAGGATCGTCGGAGGTCGCGGAGGGCGGCTTCGTCCAGCGTAGTCTCGGTGATGGAGGTATCCAACCCGATCACTCCTCGTCCCAAACGAGGCCGAGATTCTCGCACCAGCCGGCCGATGGGGACAACGTGGCAGCTCGACTCGAAGATTAGGGCGGCCGTGGTAGCCGGGTGTGCCGGGGACTACGCTTGTCCGAGCGTCGATCCGGTGGTCGGGAAAGGCGATATGGGGGCTGGGGAGAGAACGCCGCTGAAGACCCGCCCGGACAGTCTGGCGCGAACGATCAAGTCGGATCCGCTGAACTACATCGCAAAGACGCTCACCGTGGCGGTCGCTTATTACGTGGCCGCCCGTCTGGGGTTGCGGGTTGCGTTGATCGAGAGGAACGTCACACCGCTTTGGCCACCGACTGGCATCGCCCTCGTGGCCTTCCTCGTCTTCGGCCGAGGGCTGTGGCCCGGCGTTGCACTGGCCGCCTTCGCGGTCAACCTGCCCATCAACACGAACGTCCTTGCAGCCGCGGCGACTGCGGCCGGGAACACCCTCGCACCGCTCGCCGCCGCGAGTCTCCTCCTCCAGGTGGGTTTTCGCCGAGAGATCGACCGATTGTGGGACGCCGTTCACATCGTCTTCCTCGGAGCCCTCTTGAGCACGCTGATCAGTGCCTCGGTGGGGGCCGGTACCCTCGTGGTCTCCGGGGCCCTGTCGGCACATGAGTTCCCTGCGGCATGGGCGGTGTGGTGGACCGGCGATGCGATGGGAGTTCTCGTGGTTGCCCCGTTCCTCCTCAGCCTGTTCCAAAGGCCGTGGCGCGGCTCGCTCCGGGAACGCACCGAAGGGGCCGCGCTGCTTCTCCTCGTCGCCTTCGTGACCCTCCTGGTGATGAACAGCGACCGTGGGCTGATGTTCCTCGTGATTCCGTTCCTGGGATGGACGGCATGGCGCTTCCAGCAGCGTGCGGCGGCCCCCGCGGCGTTGATCGCCGTTGCGATCGCTTCGTGGGCGGCCGCGTATGGCCTCGGGCCGTTCCGACAGGGCACGCTGTTCGAGAGGATGATTACACTTCAATCCTTCGATGCGACGGTCGCCTTCTCGTCGCTGTTCCTCGCCGCCTTGGTCACCGAGCGGATGCGCGACCGCGAAGCACTGGAGCGGGCCGCCGACGAACTGGAGGTGAGGGTCACTCGGCGAACGGCTGAGCTCTCCGCCGCCAACGAGCTGCTGAAGCGCGAGATCGTCGAGCGGCACGAGACCGATCGAAGACTTCGGCAACGCGAGGGTCAGCTGGCCGAGGCTCAGCAAGCGGCTCGGGTCGGAAGCTGGGAGTGGCTGATCCCGGAGGACCGAGTGTCGTGGTCGGACGAGATGTTCCGTATCCACGGCTTCCTTCCGCAAGCGTTCCCTCTGACGTTCGACAGGGCGTTGGAACAGGTGCCAGAGGATGACGTCGCTCGTATCCAGACGGCCGTGAAAGCGGCACTCGAGAGAGGTCGAAGTCAACATCTGCCCGACATCGAGTACCGGATCGTTCGACCGGATGGCGTCGAGCGCGTGTTGCACGGAAAGGCCGAGCTCACCGTCGGGCCGAACGGGGAGCCGCTCCGAATGACCGGAACGGTTGAGGATGTGACGGAGAGCAAGACGGCTGAACGCGAGCACCGGATCGCGGAGACCTTGCAGCGGAGCCTCCTCCCCGACCGTCTCCCCGAGATTCCCGGTGTCTTGTTGACGGCCCGCTACGTGCCGGCCACCTCCGATATGGAGATCGGCGGCGACTGGTACGACGTGGTGCAACTCCCCGACGGGCGGGTTGGGCTCGCGATCGGCGATGTCGCCGGACACGGCTTGCGGGCCGCCTCGACGATGGGGCAGATGCGGATGGCGCTACGCGTCTGTGCCCTGGAGGAGCGATCGCCGAGCCGAGTGGTGACTCGACTCCGTCATCTGGTTCGTGGACAGCTCGAGGCCGAGTTCGCGACGCTCGTCTATCTCGTGTTCGATCCCGATTCGGGGACGGTGCGGTTCGCAAACGCCGGCCATCCTCCGCCGCTGGTGGTCCGAGGAACGGAAAGCCCCACGTACCTGGAGGGTGGCCTCGGTCCGCCCTTGGGAGCGGTCGGCTTTCCCGACAACCATCTCGACGTCACGTATCACCTTGCAGCCGGCTCGACGCTCTTCCTCTTTACCGATGGGCTCGTCGAGCGGCGGGGAGCCACGATCCGAGATGGACTCGAACGGCTGAAGACGTTGGTGGCTGCCTCCGGAGATGATCTGGAGGCGATGTGCGATCACCTCCTCTTCGAGATGGTGGGGAGCGATGTTTCGGACGACGTCGCCCTGTTGGCACTCCGCCCCGTTCGCCTTGCCAGCGAGCCCTTGTTCCTTCGTCTGCCAGCCGAACCATACGTGCTCGCACCCTTCCGCTGGACGCTGCGCCGGTGGCTCAGGGAGATCGGGGCCTCGCCGCAGATCGCGAACGACATCCTCATCGCGTGTGGCGAGGCATGTGCGAACGTGATCCAGCATGCCTATGGCGCGAAGGAGGGTCTTCTGGAGGTGGACCTCGTCATGCTCGACGGAACGATAGAAGTGACGGTCCGCGATCGCGGTGCCTGGAGGCCCTCTGGAGGTGGAAGAGGTGCGGGCTACGGGGAACGGCTGATCCGTGGACTCATGGATTCGGTCGACGTCAACAGTGGGTCGGGGGGAACGGTTGTGCGGATGCGGCGCCGACTTCAGGCAGGATCGCAAGGTGAGCGAGCTCGCGCGCGTTGAGGCAGAGCATCGCGGCATCCTCTGTGTCATCCGTCTCCATGGCGAGGTCGATATCTCCAATGACAGGGAGGTGCTTGCCGCCATCGAGACCGCCGTGCCGCACACCGCACTTCGACTCATCGTGGACCTCAGCCACACCACGTATCTGGACAGTGCCGGACTGGCACTCCTACTCCGCCTTGCGGAACGAATGCAGGCTCGACGGCAACAGATGCGGATCGTCGCCCCGCTCGGGTCTCCCGTCCGCACTGTGCTCGAACTGACGGGTTTGCCTAGGGTGATTCCACTGGAGGGGCGACTGGAGGACGCTGTGAGAGCGAGCGAGCAGGAAGAGGGGCGTCAGGAATCGAGCTGAATCCCCGGGATCGGCGACGGGAGGCCGACCTCGAGGACGCGCCGGAGCACCTCCGATGGGAACCTCAGGACGACGGGGGGGAGGCCAAGCTCTAGAGATACTGCGGCCAGCTGAAGCAGCATGGCCAGTCCCTTGCTATCGATGAACGTCAGGCCCGAGACATCCAGGGTCAACTGCTGCCCGGTTCGAATCTCCTCGTGCAGGTAACGGCTCACTGCCTCCACGTTCAGCAGATCGAGCTCTCCCGAAAGACGGAATGAGCCCGGTTGTCCCGTTCTGAGCAACTCCAGGTTCTTCATGTGAGCGAGATCGATGGCCAGCTCGACGTTGATGGCCCGTAGTGTCTTTTGCCACAGGGCGGCCAGGTCCTTCGGTGTCTGCGGCACGGGGAGCCCTCTGAGCGCCAGGGCCTCGAGCCACTCTCGCCGCCTTCCCCAATAGTCCAACCATTGGTCCCAAGCCTCGGTGTCGGCGCTCAGCTCGGGCGAGATCTCCGCCGTGCCGGCCGCGAGCGCCTCCCTGGCCTGTTGCTCGAGTAAGCGAACGTGCTCCGGCACGATCGATCGCACTTCGTGCCCAAGAGGTCGGGCACCGCCTTCCCCGGCCGTCATTGCCCTCGCCATGTCCGAGCCGAGCAGCTCTTCGACTTCTCGCCACCATGTCACCCATGCGAGATACGCCTGTGGAGGAGCTGCGGGCAGACGGATGGTCAGGTTGGCCATTCCAGAGGTCCGACGGTACTCCGTCATTGAGCCGATGGGCAACCTCGAGACCTGCGGTTTCAACCGAACGACCTAAGTCGATGCATGCACCCCTTCCCCATAAGCACTCGGTCGTCCCAGGTCGAGAAGGGGGCCTCCCGACCGATTCAGAACCGCTACGGGCTACTCAGAATAGGGGACACCATGCCAAGGGAAACGACATGAGACAGACGGCATTCGGCTCTCCTGCCCTCTCGATCGGGATGGAGCGCCACGCGAACGGTGCCGTGCTCTTCGCGCTCCTGCTCGTCGTCGCCCTGTTGGTGGCACTGCTTCCGGCGAACCCCCGCCCATTCAGTTCGGATCGCCCGGTCTCCTTCATCGTTCGCGAGCTCCCTGGCGAGGGCAGCGCGCCGGAGCGAGCGGTGGAAGCCTTGGGCGGAGTCGTCGAGCGACACATTCCGATCATCGACGGGTTCGTGGCCGAGGTTCCGGCCGCCGCGGTCCCCGAGCTTGGGCGGGTTGATGGCGTCCAATCGGTCACGCCCGACAGCCACGTGCGGCTGCTCGGGAACATCGACGGGATCGACCCCAACAAGGACCCCGGCTCGTGGCTGAAGGTCGCGAAGAACACGAAGCTCCACGAGATGTGGAAGCATGGGTTCACGGGACAAGGCGTCGATGTCGCGCTCATCGACTCGGGCGTCGCCCCCGTCGAGGGGCTGTCGATGCAGGTGATCAACGGTCCCGACCTCTCGTTCGACTCCCAGGCCGCCAACCTGGCGGACGTCGACACCTACGGGCACGGTACGCATCTGGCTGGGCTCATCGCCGGAAGGGACAGCTCGATCCCGCCCGGAAAGGAGGACGAGGAGGTCGACAAGCGCTTCGTCGGAGCCGCGCCTGGCGCCCGTATCGTCAGCCTCAAGGTTGCGGCCAGCGACGGGGCGACCGACGTCTCTCAGGTCATCGCGGCCATCGACTGGGTGGTGCAGCATCGCAATACTGACGGGCTCAACATCCGAGTGCTCAACCTGTCGTTCGGGACGGACGGAACGCAGAGCTACCTCGAGGACCCCCTGGCCTATGCCGTCGAGGTCGCCTGGTTGCGCGGCATCGTCGTTGTCGTTTCGGCGGGGAACTCAGGATTCGGGACGCCACAGCTGAACGACCCGGCCTACGACCCGTATGTGATCGCTGTCGGGGCCGACGACACCATGGGAACCGACGATCCCAAGGACGACGTCATCCCGGCCTGGCAGACGCGGGGGAACGCGACGCGGCACCCGGACCTCGTCGCTCCGGGCAAGTCGCTGATCAGCCTCCGTGACCCCGGAAGCTTCGTCGACGAGGCCAATCCCGGCGCACGAGTCGGGGACGCCAGGTTCTTCAGGGGGAGCGGCTCCTCCCAGGCGGCGGCGGTCGTTTCCGGGGCGGCCGCCACGGTCCTCGAGCAACATCCAGAGCTCACGCCCGACCAGGTGAAGGCCCTGCTCATGACCACGTCGGTTCCCCTCCCGAATGCTGATCCCGTGGCGCAGGGAGCCGGCCTGATCAACCTCCACCGGGCCCGCGAGGCGAAGATCTCGACGATCGGGGCCGCCGTGCAGACGTGGCCCCGGTCCTCCGGCCTGGGGTCCCTCCAATTGGCCCGAGGGTCGGCGCTCACCGAGGACGAAGGCGTCGTCCTGCAAGGAGAGCAGACGATCTTCGGTGATGCGTGGGACAGCGGATCCTGGGCCTCCAGCTGCTTCGAGGGCACCAGCTGGACGGACGGGGCGTGGAACGGCCGGACGTGGTCGGGGAGGACCTGGAGCGGGGAGTCATGGTCGGGTCGAACCTGGAGCGGTCGAACCTGGTCGGGCCGGACATGGAGCGGGAATGGATGGTCGGCAGGGGAGTGGGGTGGGGCAGACGCGCCCTCGGCGCTCTCAGCCGGAGCGTGGGCGAGCACGCTCTGGGGTGTCTGACGTGACGGAACGACTTCGGACGCTCCTGTTCGCCCGCGTCAACGGCTCGCAGCGGGTGTGGGGGTTGAACATCGCTCTGTTGGCCGGGGCGACAGCCCTCCTCTGGATCATCGGTGGCCGGGCCGCTCCCCTCGAGGGCCCGAGCATCCCATGGGTGGTGCTCGCGCTGGGGTTCGGCGTCGCCGAGGTCTTCGTGATGCACGTTCGGATCGCCAAGCATGCACACTCCTTCTCCCTCTCCGAGATCCCGCTCGTGGTGGGCCTGGCATTCTCGGCGCCGACCCACCTGGTGCTCGCCCAGGCCGTCGGAGTCGGCCTCGCGCTCGCCCTCCACCGGAGACAGAAGCCACTGCGGCTCGCGTTCAACGTGGGCCAACGGTCGGTGACGACCCTCGTCGCACTCGGTGCCTTCGGTCTCGTCGTCGACGCCGGTGGAACGGGTTGGCCAGCGGTGTGCGTTGCGGCGCTCGTGGCGACGCTGGTCGCCGATATCCTCGCAGCGATCCTGATCAACGTCGCGATCGCGCTGTCCGAAGGCACGCACGTCGTCTTCGATCAGGTCGTGGGCATGGGTACCGCGCTGACCTTCGCCAATACGGCTCTCGCGCTCGTCACGGTGATGATGCTGTCTCTGCATCCGGCGACCGTCGTCCTCGTGGCCGTTCCGGCGGTCGCGACGTTCCTCGCCGGCAAGGCCTACGCCGACGTGCAGCGAAAGCACGACAATCTGGCCCTCCTGCAACGGTCCACGGCCCTGGCGCAAGGGTCCCTCGATATCCATGAGATGCTGCCGCCGCTCCTCGATCACGCCCGTGAGATGTTCCATGCCGACGTGGCCGAGCTGCTGCTCTGGGCTGAGCTCGGAGGAGTCGAGAGCGTGTCCTCGAGGATCGGTCCGGGCGATCAGCGATCCCTGATGCAACCGGTGACGCTCGAGCCAACCGAGGGGGTCTGGGCGAGGGTTTCCGCCGAGCACGAGGGCATCCTGTTACCTCGTCCGATCCGGAACCGACGTCTGGCTGACTACTTCGCAGTCCGGGGGATCCACGACGTGATCGTCGTTCCCGTGCTGTCGGACGATGAGATCGTGGGTACGTTGATGGTCGCCAACCGCCTCGGGGACTTCAGCACGTTCGACGCTGAGGACCTGGGGCTCCTGGAGACGGTGGCCAATCACGTCGGCGTCGCCGTGCGCAATAGCCGACTCGTCCGCCGCCTCGAGGAGGCGCTCGCCCACGAGACGGAGATGAGTCGGCTCAAGGACGACTTCGTGGCAACGATCTCCCACGAGCTCCGCACGCCGCTCACGAATGTCCAGGGCTATGTCAAGACGCTGCTCAGAGGGGATATCGCTGTGCCCGCCAAGGAGCAGCGCGAGTTCCTCGAGCACGCCGACCGGCACGCCGAGCGGCTCAAGCACCTGATCGAGGATCTCCTCTTCGCATCGCGAGTCGAGTCCTCGGGGGCGGCCGGTTGGACGAGCGTCGGTATCGCCGGCCTCGTGGAGCGAGTTGTCGAGGACCGAGCGTACGAGCTCGATCCGAGACGGATTTTGTTGTCGTTCCCCGGGCATCTGCCGCCGATCCGGAGTCGCGAAGAGGACGTCTACCGGGTGATCGGGAATCTCATCGACAATGCCCTGAAGTACTCCCCTTCCGAGACCACCGTCGCCGTCCGGGGTCGGATCGATGGGGCCGGGGTCAAGATCTCGGTTCACGATCAGGGGCCCGGGATCGCCCCGGGGGAGCGGGAGCGGATCTTCGAGCGCTTCTATCAGGTCGACCAGTCGCTCACACGGCGGGTCGGGGGAGCGGGCATGGGTCTGTACATCTGCCGGAAGGCGGCCGAGGGGCTCGGCGGGCGCGTCTGGCTTCAGCGCTCGGATCCGACAGGGTCGGTCTTCTCGGTGTGGCTTCCGCTCGAACCACCGGTCGAGACCGATGGATCGGCCGACCTGAACGACGTCCCCGTGGTCGTGCCGTAGGTCAAGGACCAGCGAGACTCTGAGACAGCCCCTCAGGGCATCATTCCTGGGAGATCGGCGAGAAGATCGCGTCCCACTCTTCCCGCTCCTCGTCGGTCTTCAGGTCTCGCAAGAAAGTGGTGGCATTGAGGACCTCGTCGTCCGGGAAGGTGAACCGATTCTCCGCGGTGGCAAGGAGCTTGTTCCCGTACCCCTTGTAGCCCTGGTCGAGGGCGGCCTCCCCGTCGGCCATCACGAGATCGCGCACTCCGTCTACCGGCGGCATCGTGAGCACCCACTCGGTGACCATCACCGCGATCTCTGGCTGATAGTAGAAATCCATGAACGTAGCCGCGTCCACGGGATGCTCCGCATTCACGGGGATCGCCATGCTGTCGATCCAGCGGAGGCCCCCTCCCTCGGGGAGGACGAACTGCAGCTCGCTCTGGCCGGCCCACAGGCTGTAATACAGGATGTCCCCCGACCAGGCCATCGACACCGAGGTATTCCCGGCCGTCATGTCGTCGATGTAGTTCTGGCTGTAGTACTGGCGAACAGTGCCGGAGTCGCGCTGCATCATCAGCCAGGCGGCAGCCTCCTTCCAGTCCTCGGTAGTCGATGTGGAGGGATCGATACCCATGTTCTGCATCACGAAGTCGGGCATCTCCGATGTAATCATGCCAACGGCGTCGTTCCCCACTTTGTCGGGGTTCGCAAGATCGTCGAGCTTGGTGATGGGAGCCTTCACCAACTTGCGGTTCACGCCAAGTGCCGTGAACCCGCCCTGCCAGGCCATCGTGTGCTGATTGCCTGGATCAAACGCGGGATCTCGTGCCCAGGACGCCGCGTGCGCCTCGAAGTTGGGGCGCAGGCTCGGATCGAGGGGCGTCAGCCAGTCGTTTACTTGAAGGACGGTGAGCTCCCGGCCGCCGATCACGATCACGTCCCAACCGATGGGCTGGCCGGCCTCCAGCTGAGGGAGGATCTTCCCCAGGAACGACGGGTAGTCCGCGATGACTTCTTGGTAGTCGACCTCGATCCCCGTGCGTTTGGTGAACTCGCGAAGGGATGGGCTGTACCGTTCCCCCGACTTGTCCTTCGCCTTGTCGATGTAGAGCGGCCAGTTGGCGACCGTAACCGTGCCGGTCGGATCGCCCTCGAACACGTTGGGCCTGCCGGTCGCGGTGCCGCCCGTCTCCGAGGTCCCGCACGCTGCCAGGAGCCAGGCGGTGCCAAGCCCGGCGCCCATCCCGCGGAGGAGATCTCGCCTGGAGATGCGGACATGGCCGGTACTGGCGGTTCGAGCCGCCTCCCGCTTCACGTGAGTCATGGGGCGCCCCCTCGCTGCCGCCTCGGGAACCGAAGTATAGTGCACACCCTTCTAGGGCAGTCAAGTAATACTGAAGAAAGATTGACTGAGGCAAACTCACCTGCCTACAGTGACCGGCGATGGTGCGCGCCGGGTCAACGAGGATCGACGAGTCGCTCTCCGTCCGTGACGGCCGCCTCCACGTGGAGGAGCTCGACGTCCCGGAGCTTGCCCGCCGCTTCGGCACCCCGCTGTATGTCCTGTCCGAGGATCAGCTGCGGCGAAACATCCGAACGTTCGTCGCGGCGTTCGGAAGGGGCTGGCCCGAGGGAGTGGTCCGGATCCTGCCATCGATCAAGGCAAACAACGCGCTCGCCCTCTGGCGGGTCCTGGCCCGAGAAGGCGTCGGATGCGACACGTTCGGACCCGGAGAACTGCACGCCGCGCTGTCGAGCGGCATACGCCCGGATTGGATCTCCGTGAACGGATCGGTGAAGGACGCGGACCTGATCGAGCGAGCAGTAGCCGTGGGCGCCAAGATCACGCTGGACGCCGCGCGAGAGCTCGACCTCGTCCTTACCGCCGCAAGCGCTCTCGGGAGGCGCGCCACGATCCGGTTCCGGGTGCGACCCGACTACGAGGACCTGACGCAGCCGAGCGACTTCGCCCACGAGGAGGTTCCGATCAGGGAGATCGCGCGGGCCTACAAGCCCGGGATCACCACCGAGGAGCTCATACCGCTCGGAAGGCGTGCGCTCGCGAGCGACCTCCTCGACGTCGCCGGTGTCCACGTGCATCTGGGCCGGCACCGCCGGGAACTCGACATGTGGCGGGGCATGGTGCGGGCCTACGTTCGTCTGATCGCCAAGATCAGTAAGGCATGGGATGGGTGGCGCCCGCGCGAGATCGACGTGGGAGGAGGCTATGCCAGCTCGCGCGACCCGACGGGACGCTTGCTCGCCCGGCTTGCCGATCGAGATCCGGAGGATCGTTCCCCGGCCATCGACGAGGTCGCCGAAGCCGTGACCTCCACCCTCCGAAGCGAGCTGATCGGCCAGGGAGTGGATCCGCAGGGGATCGCCCTGGAGGTCGAGCCGGGGCGGAGCCTGTTCTCCGATGTGGGTATCCACCTGGCCACGGTCCGCAACCTCAAGCACGAGAGCGTCCCGGAACCGTTCACGTGGGTCGAGACCGACACCACCGAGATGTTCCTTCCCGACTCGCTGATCGAACACAGTCGATGGACGGTGCTCGTGGCGAATCGCGCCGACCAGCCCTCCAGGCAGATGGCCGACGTCGTCGGCATGAGCTGCGGGTTCGACGTCATCGTCCCGCAGGTCCAGCTTCCCGAGGTGGCTGTTGGGGACGTTCTCGCCTTCCTGGACACCGGGGCGTACCAGGACGTGGTGTCCTCGAACTTCAACGCGCTGCCCAGGCCGGCCACCCTGCTCGTTCACGGCGGTGAGGCCGAGATCATCAAGCGAGCCGAGACGATCAAGGACGTGTTTGCCCGTCACATCGTTCCCGACCGGCTCGGGGGGGACTGACGCGGGGATGGGAACCCGGCTGAAAGGGAAGGTCGCTCTGATCTCCGGCGGGGCACGGGGCCAGGGGGCGGCGCACGCCGGCCGCTTCGTGGAGGAGGACGCGGCCGTTGTCCTGGGGGACGTCTTGGATCAGGAAGGCGAGGCCAGGGCCCGCGAGCTCCGGGACGGCGGCGGCCGCGCGGAGTATCTCCACCTCGACGTGACCCGCTCCGAGGACTGGGAGGTCGCCGTCCGGTTGGCCGAGGACCGGTTCGGATCGTTGAACGTTCTCGTGAACAACGCCGGCATCATCAGCGAGGGCGGCGCTGTGGACGAGGACGAGCGGACGTGGCAGCGCGTGATCGCCGTCAACCAGACCGGCGTCTTCCTGGGGATGAAGCACGCCGTTCCGGCGATGCGACGGGCGGGAGGCGGCTCGATCGTGAACATCGCGTCCACGTTGGGGGTGGTAGGAGCAGAGGACTATATCGCCTACCAGGCGAGCAAGGGGGCAGTCCGCCAGATGACCAAGAGCGCCGCACTGTCCTACGTCGGCGACGGGATCCGGGTGAACACGATATGTCCGGGGTTCATCACCACCCCGATGACCGACGCGCTGGACGAGGAGATCCACGAACACGACCTCTGGATGACGCCGTTGGGCCGCCCGGGAAGGCCGGTCGAGGTCTCGCACGCGGTCGTGTTCCTCGCGTCGGATGAGGCATCGTTCATTACGGGCGCGGAGCTGTTCGTGGACGGCGGGTACCTGGCCCAATGATCGGCGTCTCCAGAGGCGAAGAGGTGGAGGAAGCATGCGCGTGAAGGGCCTGGACCACGTGTCCGTCACGTGCGCGGATCTCGACGCCTCGATTCGGTTCTACCGAGACCTTCTGCGCCTGCCGTTCCGAGCCCAAGGGGAGGCGGATCAGCCGTGGCTTGCGCAGATGACCGGGCTGGCGGGTGCGAGGATCCGGTGGGCCGAGCTCGACCTCGGAGGAGGGCGGATCCTCGAGTTGGTCGAGTTCCTGGAGCCGCGCGGCGAGCCCGTGGACGGCGATCTGAACGCGCCCGGACGCGGCCATATCGGCCTCGAGGTGGAGGGGATCGAGGATCTGCTCGCATCGCTCGCGGGAGCGGGCGTTCAGCTCCGGTCCGAGCCGGTCCGACTGACCGAGCCGGGCGAATGGTTCGGCGTCCGAAGCATGTACGCGGAGGACCCCGACGGCACGCTGATAGAGCTCGTCGACCGGTCCGATCGGACCGGCGGGTGAGGGGTTTCGGACATGGCCAAGCGCGCAGAGGCGGACCAGCACGGCCCGCCTATCGGTTCGAAGCTCCGCGCCGCCCGACAGCAGCGCGGTATGACCATTTCACGGCTCGCTGCGGAGACCAACCTTTCCAGTGGCTTCATCAGCCTGCTCGAGCGGGACGAAACAAGCGCCTCGGTGGGAACGTTGTTCAGGATCTGCGGGGCGCTTGGTATCCGGATCGGATCTCTCTTCGAGGAGAACCGTACGAACCTGGTCCGTGGACAGGAGCGGCCCTCCGCGAACTTCGGCGGGTACGGGGTCGAAGACGAGCTCCTCACGCCGGGATGGGAGCGATCCCTCCAGGTGATCGAATCCCGGATCGAGCCGGGCGGCCGCAGCGGCGACGAGCCACACGGCTTCGAGGCGGATGCGGAGCTGATCTACGTCCTTCGTGGTCGGCTGAACGTTGCGATGCAGGAGGAGGTGCATCGGCTGCGCACCGGCGACGCGCTGCTGATCGCGCCCCGCGAACCGCATGCATGGTGGAACCCATCCGCCTCTCGACCCGCCACCGTGCTCTGGATCATCACCCCCACATCCTTGTAGACGTTCCCTCACTCCACTACCTCTCCGCAGCCGGGCCGTACCAGGCGACCGAGCTCTTCGGCCAGGTCAACGGAGTTGGTCGAGGCGGAGACGAAACCGGTGATGTCCCTGCGGCTTTGTAAGTGGGCCGGGCGGGATTCGAACCCGCGGCACGAGGGTTAAAAGCCCCCTGCTCTGACCACTGAGCTACCGGCCCCGCCGGAAAGTCTACGGTGGGAAGTTGGCCTACCTCGTGACCGTCCAAGGGCCGACCAGGAAGGAGGCCTCTCGATGAAGGCCATGGTGTCATGGTGCGCGGCCGGCCTCGTGCTCGGGCTTCTTGTTGCCCTCACGCTCCCCTCGCTCGCCCAATCTTCGTCTCCTTCGCCGGGGACCGGTGGCTCCGGCAGGACGATCACCGTGACCGGCCCGGCCACGATCCGCTCCGCCCCCGACGAGGCGGTCGTCACGCTCGGTGTCCAGACCCAGGCCCCGAGCGCGCAGGGAGCCCTTCAACAGAACACGTCTCGGATGAACGAGGTGATGAAGGCAGTCGTCAACGGCGGGGTGAAGTCGGCCGACATCGCCACGGAGTGGGCGAACCTCTACCCGAACTACGACAGCGGCGGGACGGCCATCGTGTCGTATTCGGCGCAGAAGCAGGTGTGAGCGTCACCGTCCGCGACCTGTCGACCGTCGGCTCGATCATCGACGACGCGGTGGGCGCCGGTGCGAACCTCTCGAACGGCATCCAGTTCCAGCTCTCCGACCAGAACCAGGGTGTGGAGCGGGCACTGGCGGAGGCTGGCCGTCGCCAACGCACGGGCCACGGCCGAGGCGCTGGCTCCCGCCGGCGACGCCTCACTCGGCTCGGTCGTCACCATCACCGAGGGTTCGACGCCGGCGATCCCGTTCGCCGCCGACGCAGGCCGAGCTAGGCCTCGACCCCGATCTCCCCGCCGACCCTGGAGACCCAGGTGACCATGACCGTGGTCTTGTCTCTCGTCTATCGCGGAGGGCGACGGTACCGGTTCGTGATGGGCATCCGACGGTCCCGGCCGAACGCCTTCGGCGTGATCTTGACCCCCGGGGGAGCCTGCCGCCGCTTGTACTCGGCCCCGTCGATCCAGCTCACCACCCGATCGACGAGGTCACGGTCGAACCCGGCGGCCACGATGTCCTCCGGGGAACGGTCCTCCTCGACGTACGCTTCGATGATCGGGTCGAGCACCTCGTACGGGGGCAGCATGTCCGTGTCCTTCTGGTTCAGCCTGAGCTCCGCAGAGGGCGGCTTGTCGATGACCCGTTGTGGGATGGGCGGCGCTCCACCCTGGGCGTTTCGCCACTCGACCAGCTCGTACACGAGGGTCTTCGGCACGTCCTTGATGGGGGCGAACCCGCCGGCCATGTCACCGTACAGCGTCGAGTAGCCCACCGCGTACTCGCTCTTGTTCCCCGTCGCCAGGACCATGGCACCGAACTTGTTCGACAACGCCATCAACAGGTTGCCGCGGATCCGGGCCTGGAGGTTCTCCTCGGCCACGCCCTCGGTCGTGTCCCGGAACGGGTCCTCCAGCGCCGAAAGGTAGGACTTGAAGATCTCGTCGATCCGGACATCGTCGATCCGGATGCCCAGGCGCCGGGCAACCTCCAGGGCATCCTCCACGCTCTCGGCCGACGAGTACGGCGACGGCATCGTCATTGCCCTTACCGCCTGCGCACCGAGGCCGTCCGACGCGACGGCGGCGCTCAGTGCCGAGTCGATCCCGCCCGACAGGCCCACCAGCACCTCGGTGAAGCCGTTCTTGCGCACGTAGTCGCCCATCCCCAGGACGAGCGCCCGATAGACCTCCTCCGGCCCCTCGGGCCACCGGCGGGCCTCACCTTCGGTGGCAGCGGACCACCGGCCGCCCACTTGCGGCTGGAGGTCCACCACCAGGAGGTCCTCCTCGAACATCGCGGCGCGGTGGGCCAGCTCACCATGTGGGGAGACGACCATGCTGCCGCCGTCGAAGATCAGCTCGTCCTGTCCGCCGATCGCGTTCACGTACACGATCCAGGCGCCGGTCTCCAGAGCGCGGTCCCGGCAGATGTCCAGGCGCTCGGCGATCTTGTGACGGTGATACGGCGAGCCGTTGATGTTCAGCACCAGCGGGACGTGGCCACGGGAGTATTCATCGAACGGAGGTCCGGGTGCCCACGCGTCCTCGCACACCGAGATGCCGAGATCCGAGGAGGCGACCTGGACCGTGCACCCGGCCAGGCCCGGCACGAAGTAGCGTTTCTCGTCGAAGACCCCGTAGTTCGGCAGCTTGACCTTGTGGTAGCGAGCCTCGACTGCCCCTCCGTGGAGGAGCGCCGCGGCGTTGTGGATCCCTGCGTCGCTTCGGTCCACGAATCCGGTGATTACGGCACACCCACCGGCCGACCGCCGAGCCAGCTCCTCGAGCGCCTCCAGGTTTTCGTCGACGAACGTCCGCCGAAGCACCAGGTCCTCGGGCGGGTAGCCGGTGATCGCGAGCTCCGGGAAGCAGATCAGATCGGCGCCCGCCTCCGTGGCCCGGGCCGCCCAGGCGGACATGGTGTCGACGTTTCCGTCGAGATCGCCGACCGTCGTGTTGATCTGGCCGAGTGCGATGCGAACCATGGAGAGAGCGTAACCGGGCAAGCCAGGAGGTGAACGCCCGCTCGAAGCTGCTTACTCCATGCCGCCGATATCCAGGTTGTACGCCTCCCAGACCAGGTCCGCGCCCCGCTGTCGATGCTTCACGATCTTGCCGAGCAATCGTTGGGCGTCGTCTCGTACCTCGTCCAGCGGCCAGTCACGCCCGATGATGGTCGAATGCAGGCGCTCGACGAGGTCTGCCGTGGCCGCTCGGAGGGCCGGATGCTCGGCTCGGAGCCGGTCGACCTGCGATGAAAGTCGGGGTGCCCGGTGAAGGATCTCCTCGTACAGCCCCTCGGGCCGCTCGGTCACCTCGATGTGCTCATCGATCGAGTCGAGGAGGATGCTCAGCCGTTTGACGACGTTGCCCGTCCAGGTGTCCAGCCGGCCGGTGGCGGGGCTGGAGATGCCCCGCTCCACGTCGACGAGCGCGTGATGGAGATCGGCGCGCCGACGAGCGGCCTCCTCGAACGCCCGGGTTGGCTCGAGCTCGTCCCCCATGCCCCTCCTTTCGCCAACTATAGGGTGGTGTCCGGTCCCCGGGCTACCCGACGCGACTGGACGATCATCGATGCCGATGTGCGAGGGCGCCAGCTAGGATTGCCCGGTCGGTGCGGACGTCGCGGGGTGTGGATCCTGGAGGAGCTTCTGCGCCCTCCGAGCTGACACGACGTTTCCCTTTCGCTCGTAAAGCTCCTGAGCTTCTGCCACGGCCTGAGCGGCCCGTTCCTGTTGCCCGGCCAACCCGAGGACCTCGGCGAGATCCATCAACGTATCGCCTTGTGAGTTCAGGTCGTCGGAGCGGCGAATGAGGGCAAGCGCTTCTCCCACGAGCGATTCTGCCTGCTCGAACTCCCCAAGGCGAGCTCTTACCTTGGCGCGCACGCACCGCCATCGGACCTGCGAGGCGATATCGTCGGCGGATCCCAATTCCTCGCAGGTTTCGCTGTACCTCATGGCTTCGTCGTACCGCCCCTGCTGGTACAGAGCTTCGGCCAGGTCACCCGCGATCGTCGAGATGTAATTCTTCTCGCCGAGTCCGTGCAAGATCTCGTAGCTGTGACGGAGCTCTCGCTCCGCCGCGACCGCATCTCCGGCCAGCATCTCCACGGTGCCGGAAACGAGCGCGGCAAGAGCCGCGATGCGCTTCCACCCCAGCTCTTCGAGGTTGGCCTTGACCAGGCCATACAGCTCGCGGGCGCGCTCGAAGTTGCCCCGCATGGCCTCCAGATGGGCGAGGACGCGGAGGGTATTGGCCTCGCTCTTCCTGTCGGTCCCGGCCCGGCCGAAGATCTCCTCGCAGGTCTTGATGGCGTCTTCCACCGGCGCGGGTCCGTACTCCGCGCAGACGGCCAGCGATGGTAGGGCGCGAGCCTGCATGACGGCGTCTCCCGCCGCCTCCGCGTGCTGGATCAATCGTTGAGCGGCTTGCTCCCCGTCTCCATATCGACAGCCCATCATGTGGATGGACCACAGGAGCCGCCAGGCCCGTGCCAGCCCTTCGTGGTCCTTCTCGGACTCGAGGATGGAGATGGACCTCTCGACTTCGGCGATCAACTCATCCTCTGCCCCCATCCCCTCGGCCACAAAGTGCAACTCGAGCCGGACGAGCCGAGCCGTCGTCTGGAGCCCACGGTCCCCGAGCAAGCCAGCGTCTTCCAGAGCCATGCCCAGGGCCATGTCGGCCATCTGGAACTCCCCTTGCTCCAAAAACGCCTCGCCGGCCAGCACGAGCAGCCGGGGCCTGCCCGGGTCCAGCTTCGGCAGGAGATACGCCGCACGATGGAAGAGGTTCGCGGCCGCCGGCATGTCCCCTCGGGCGAGCGCACGGTGCCCCGCCGAGGAGAGCAGGCGCGCTCCGTGGATCCCGAGTTCTCGCCCGTGATCGTCCAACGGACCCAGCTGTGCCAGGATCAGGAAAGCTTGCTCGAGGTGATAGCCCAGGATCTCCTCGTATTCGCGCATCCGCTCCGGGGCGGTGCGCTCAGCCCAGGACACGAACTTCTCATGGAGCTCTGCCCGGCGCCGCTTGAGAAGGCCCTGGTAGGCAGCATCCTTGATCAACCCGTGGAGGAACGAATAGCTCTCTTGGCCGGCGAACCCACCCTCGTGGGGCTGGGTGAACTCCTTCCGGACGAGGCTCGTCAGGCTCGGTCCCACCTGCTCCTTGATCGGATCGGGCACCAGATACTCCACGGCGCCGCGGAAGAAGATCTGTCCGATCACCGCCCCTCGTTCGATCACCGCTCGGTCCGTTGGGCCCAGTCGGTCGAGTCGCGCCGTCAGCAGCGCACTGATGGTGGGCGGGATGGTGAATGCACCCAGATCGGAGACCAGGATCCACTGCTCTCCCGGACCTCGTTGGAGGATCCCGTCGTCGATCAGCATCGACAACATCTGCTCCACGAACAGCGGGTTGCCTTCCGCCGCCTCGACGATCCGCGCGCGCGCCGCTTCGTTGAGCGCACCCGTTCCGAGGAGGTTGTTCACGACGATGGAGCTCTCTGAGGAGGAGAGCGGGTCCAACGTGATGGCCTTCGTGTTGACCATCTCCGTCAGCCATTCCGGATGATCCTGTCTCAGTTCCGGCCGAGAGGAACAGAGGATGACGACGCGGGCATCCCGCGCTGAATCCGCCACGTACCGTAGGAGATCGAGGAACGTCTGCTCCGCCCAATGGATGTCGTCCACCAGCGCGATCAAGGGCCGCTCCGCAGACAGGATCTCCAGGAAGCGCCGCGCGGACCAGAACGTCTCCTCCTGGGTGAACACGGCCGTGGACAGCCCGATCGTCGCCGACAGTCGTTCAGCCACGTCGGCATTGGCCTGACCGAGCAACGCGGTGAGCTTTCCCCGAGCGGCCTCCAGCGAATCGTCGTTCTGGATGCCGGCGGCTCCCCGAACCATCTCGGCGAGCGGGTAGAACGTGATCCCCTGGCCATACGAGAGGCACCGCCCTCTCAGGGACGCGGTCACGTCGGCGGAGTTGCTCACGAACTCCTGCAACAAGCGCGATTTCCCGACGCCGGCGGGCCCGAGAACCGTCACCACCTGCGCCCGGCGTTGCTCGATCGCCCTCCCCAGTGCATCCACCAGGACCTGGAGCTCTTCGGTCCGGCCGACCATCGGGGCGTCCAGGCGGCGGGCCACGCCTTCGCCCCCATTGACCGAGACGAGCCGATACGCGTCGACGGTCTTGGCCTTGCCCTTGAGGGTGAGGGGCTCGACCGGCTCAACGTCGATGGCGTCTTTCACCAATCGGTAGGTGGACTCGCCGATCAGGATCTCGAGCGCAGGAGCCGCCTGTTCCAGACGGGCGGCAGTGTTCACTGCGTCGCCCGTGACTAGGCGCTGACCAGCGGTGACGTCGCCGGCGACGACCTCGCCCGTGTTCACGCCAGTTCGGTTCTCGAGGCGGACTCCCCACCGGATCTCGAGCGTGTCGTTCAGGCCGACAAGGGTCTGCTTCATCTCGTACGCGGCTCGGACCGCTCGCAGGGCGTCGTCTTCGTGGAGCACCGGCAGGCCAAACACCGCCATCACCGCGTCGCCGATGAACTTCTCCACCGTGCCACCGTGGCGCTCGAGGACGGCCTTCATCTCCGAGAAGTAGGCCCCCAGGACCTCGCGAAGCGCCTCGGTGTCCAGCTTCTCACCCAGGCTGGTTGAGCCTTTGAGGTCGCAGAAGACGATCGTCACGGTCTTCCGGACCTCCTGCGGAGGAGCCTCTGGCGCTAGCTTCGCTCCACAGATCCCACACAATCGGAATCTGTCTGGGTTCTCCTCACCGCACTGGGGGCAGATCTGCACGCGACGAGTTTAGGGCGACCCTCCTGGACCCTCCATACCCCCAGCGGCACAGTCTGCCCGGCCGCTGGGGGTACCGCTTCCATTCAGCAGGCTAATGCCCCCGTGGGTCTCCGGCGATGGAGCCCGATGGGAGGCTGATCCCCTCGAGCACATCCCCGACCTTGTTGCTCTTGACGAAGGCTCTACAGAAGTACGTGATGGTCCTACCGCAGTCGGGCGCCAGCCCGGTGAATTCACCGGGCGCGGTTTGCGTCAAAGGGCTGCTGTCCCACGTGGTGAAAGGCACGAGGGCGGTGATGCAGGGGCGGTATGACGAGGCCCCTTTGTCCAGGACCATCTGCCGCCACGCCTTCTCGATCCTGACGACAACCAACTTGGTCGCGGCGGTTGTGGCGCGGACCTCGTCCACAGTCCACTCGGCCGGAGCGTGGAAGAACGGGTCCGCAAACGTATTCGTGCCGCAGCCTGTTGTGGGGGGGATAAACCCGTTCCCGCCAGCACGCTTGTCCACGCCGTCGATGCCGACGGAGAGCCCGATGGTCCCACTTCCGCCATTCGTGAGGGACGCGTCCATCAAGTTCCCGAATGAATCGCTGCAGGTGTCGCCGCTTTCGCATACCGACTTCTGGATCCGAAATACCGCGGAGGTAACCGGAGCGATCCCGGCTTCCTGGACGGTGGCGGTCAGCTGGAAGTAGCCGGGGCTACCGATATTCAGCGTGAACGTGGCCGCACCGTCCACTGCTTGAATTGACGTCACGCCGTTCAATCCAGCGAAGGGTGTGATCGAGACCAGGCCAGCGTAGCTCGTGTCTCGACGGCCGAGAATGTCCTCGACCTCGACGGTCACGCGGACACCACCGGGATCGAGGTCCGTGTTCGTGACGGTCTGGCCCACCCCAGCCTGATGTGGGCTGGTATCGGTGTATGAGCCGCTCTTGGCCGGGTCCTCGAATCGGAACGCCAGGTGGCAGCCGGCACCTGCGCCCGCTTGGCCGCATTGGGCCGCACTGGCAACCTGCGCCCCTGCAACGATGAAGAACGACGACAGAACGACCAGCGAGATCAACAAAGCGAACGGGGTTTGGCCCCGTCCAGACATCCGCAGGGTGGTTCCACCCATGAACTGCCTCCTCTCGGAAGGCCCTGGGGTCGCTTCAAGAGGCAACCCCCCGGGCCACATTTTTGGACAAGGGCGAGAGCATGAGGCCCCGGATGGGGGATAGTCAATGCGTTTTCTGCATCATTTGACGTAAGTCCCCTGACCCACCCACGAATGGGGGATAGCCAATGCAGGCTGCATCGTTTGACGTAAGCCCCCCGTGCAGCTTTTGGCACGAGACCCGAACAGGCGTTCGAGTCGCATTCGAATAGCCACGCGGGGCCCGTTGCCACCTCAGAGGATGGGGAGATACCGCTCCAGCTCGAAGGGGGTCACCTGTGACCGGTAATCGTCCCACTCCTCGCGCTTGTTGCGCAGAAGGAACTCGAGCACATGCTCGCCCAGGCCGTCCCGCAGGACCTTGGACTCCGAGGCCAGCTGGATGGCCTCGTACAGATCCTCGGGCAGGGACCTGATGCCGGCGGCCTTACGCTCTTCGACCGACATCACGTAGATGTTGTTCGAGGCTTCCGGAGGGAGCTCGTACTCGCCCTCGATCCCCGCCAGGCCCGCTGAGAGCATCGCCGCGAACGCCAGGTAGGGGTTGCAGGCGGGGTCGGGCGATCGATACTCGATGCGGGTCGACTCCTCCTTGCCCTGCTTGTACAGAGGCACACGGACCAGGGCCGAGCGGTTCCGGCGGGCCCAACAGACGTAGACGGGCGCTTCGTACCCCGGAACCAGGCGCTTGTAGGAGTTCACCCATTGGTTGGTGGCGAGCGTGATCTCGGGGGCGTGCTCCAGGATGCCGGCGATGTACCGCTTCGCCACCGTGGACAGGTGGTACTCGTCGGTGGCATCGAAGAACGCGTTGCGATCCCCCTCGAACAGGGACTGGTGCGTGTGCATCCCACTTCCGTTCACGCCCTTGACCGGCTTCGGCATGAACGTCGCGTAAATCCCGAATTCCTGCGCGACTTCCTTCACCGTGAGCCGGTAGGTCATCACGTTGTCGGCCATGGTCAGCGCATCGGCGTACCGAAGGTCGATCTCGTGCTGTGACGGAGCCACCTCGTGGTGCACGTACTCCACCGGGATGCCCATCGCCTCGAGGTACGCGACGGTTCGCTTCCGCCAATCGGTGGCCACGTCGAGCGGGGTCTCGTCGAAATAGCCTGCCTGGTCAAGGAATTTCGGATCTTCGAGGCTCCGGAAGTAGAAGTACTCGAGCTCGGGCCCGACGTAGAACGTGAAGCCGAGGTCCGCGGCCCGCTTCAGCTGCTGCTTCAACACGTACCGGGGGTCGCCCTCGAAGGGTGAGCCATCGGGCACGAACACGTCGCAGAACATCCGAGCCACCTGAGCTTCGGTCTTCCACGGGATGAGCTGAAAGGTCGAGGGGTCCGGTACGGCCACCATGTCGGATTCCTCGATGCGGGAGAAGCCGTCGATGGACGAGCCGTCGAAGCCCAACCCCTCCGCGAACGCCGCCTCGAGCTCCTGGGAGGTGATGGTGAAGGCCTTGAGGAACCCCAGCACGTCGGTGAACCACAGCCTGACGAACCGGATGCCACGCTCCTCGATGGTGCGCAGGACATACTCGGCTTCGGCGGTGAGCGCCACGGTCGCAGGCTACCTCGCGATGCCATCACACCTGTTACGGCGACGTTAACTCTCGCGTTCGGCGTGCCGTCCCGGAGTACGCTGGGCTGCGTGAACCCAGACGGGGAGCCTCGGATGCGGGCGATCGCGGTGTTCGGGTGGATCGTGATCGTCGGCCTGCTGCTGGCGTGGCAGGGCCTGGCGCTCGCCTACTCGCCGCAGTGGCCGACGATGTCGGACATCTTCCGGACCTTCATGCGGCCGTTGCTGGGGCGCGTCGTGCTGTTCGGGCTGTGGCTGTGGCTTGGGTGGCACCTGTTCATCCGGGGCTGGCGATTCTTCCTGCGAGGCTAAGGGATGATCCTGCCCAGGATCGTCATCCCACTCGTTTCGGCGTACGCCCTGTTCGTCTTCATGGCGCTGTCCACCCTTCGGAGGCCGAGGACGGAGCCAACAGCGGTCGAGCCGGAGACTGGATGGCACGATGCGCTTCGGTATGTGGCCGCGACCGTCGGAGGCGGCTACCTGTTCTTCCTCCTCGTCGTCCTGGTGTTTCACGTCGTGATCGCCGGACAGCATGGAGTGCTGGCCGTCGCGGCGACCGGCGGTGGCTTCCTCGCCTTCGTCGTTGCGGCGCCGGCATTCCTGCTCTCGATGCGCTGGTCCTCTCGACGGTGAATCGGGAAGCCTGATGGTGAGCCCGGAGGCGATGGGCCGGATGCTGGCCGAGGCCCCCGATCCCGAGCTCGCCCGTGTCGCCATCTCCCGTGTGGGTGAGGACCAGCGGGCGCGCCAGGTGCTGGCCCGGGAGGACGTGTTTCCCGTCGCTGCTCGCCTGCTGGGTTTCTCCACCGCCGCCGCCGACTTCTTTGTGAGGCATCCCGAGGAGACGCGGGCGCTGACCGACGTGCGAGCCCGGAGCCGTGAGGAGCTCGACGACGAGCTGGCGGCCGTGGCGTCGAGGCTAGGGCCCGCCGACGGGCTCCGGCGCTTCCGGCGACGGGCCCTGTGGCGACTCGCGGCCCGCGACCTCGCGGGCGCGCCGGTCGAGGGAGTCGTGGCCGAGATCAGCAGCATCGCCGAGGCGTGCCTGTCACTGGCGTGCCGGAGCGTTGCCCCAGAAGGACTCGCCATGGTCGGGCTGGGCAAGCTCGGGGGGGCAGAGCTCAATTACGCCTCGGACGTCGACGTGCTCTTCGTGACTCAGGGAGGTGGGGGAGGGCGAGAGACGGAGCGGCACAAACGGGCCGAGCGAGAGGCCGCTGAGATCATCCGCCTGCTCTCCGAGGCAACAGCCGAAGGCATCGCGCTCCGGGTCGACACGACGCTTCGTCCCGGGGGCCGGGGAGGGACGCTCACTCGCTCGCTCACCGCGATGCGTGAGTACTACGAGTCGCAGGCAATGACCTGGGAACGGCAGGCCTTGATCAAGGCCCGGGCCGTGGCCGGCCACCTCGAGCTGGGGCGGGCCTTCGTGGAGATGGTCACCCCGTTCGTGTATCGGGAGGAGCTTCCCCCGCAGGCCATCGAGGAGGTCCGCCGGGTGAAGGTCCGCCTGGAGGAGTACGTACGAGCCCGGGGCAAGACCGGAACCGAGGTCAAGAGGGGATGGGGCGGGATCCGTGACGTGGAGTTCGCCGTCCAGCTCCTCCAGATCGTCCACGGTCGTCGGGACGAGCGGCTGCGACAGCCGAACACCCTGCGTGCGCTCTCCGTCCTGGCCAGCGAGGGGTACGTGGCCGAGGACGATGCCGAGGCCCTGGCCGGCGCGTACCGGTTCCTGCGAAGACTGGAGCATCGCCTCCAGATGGTCCGCGACCTCCAGACCCACGAGCTCCCCACCGACCGGGCATCGCTTGCCCGGCTGGCTCGCTCGCTCGATCTGGACGGACCCGACGAGCTGAAGGCCGAGTACGGCCGGCAGACCTCACTCGTCCGGGGGTTGCACGAGCGACTGTTCTACCGGCCTCTGCTCGAGGCCTTTGCCGGGCCGGCGGCACCTCGGCCGGGTGTCGATCGCCCAGCGACCGAGGAGCTGCTGGCGGGGCTGGGGTTCCGCCAGCCGAGCGCCGCGTACATGGTGCTCGGCCGGGTGATGGATCCGTCCACGCGTGTGGGCAAGGTCCTGACCCACGTGTTCCCCGTCATGGCGCCGGCGCTGGCTCTGGCCTCGAATCCAGATGCTGCGCTCGTTCGACTGGAGCGGGTGGCCGAGGCCATGACCGCCACCGGCGAGCGAAGGCTCCCGGACGCACTCGCTTCCGACCCCAGTGTGGCGAAGCGGTTGGCCCACGCGGTCTCCGCCAGCTCCTTCGCCACCGACCTCCTGGTAGCTCGGCCCCAGCGGGTCGTGGCATTGGCCGACGGAGCCGGGGCCCTCGACTCCGAGGCGGCGCTCGTCGAAGTCGTCGGACGGTACGCGGCTCGTGAGCTCGAACCGCGGGAAACCGGACGCGCCCTGACGACGGTGGCCGATCGGGTCGTGCACGAGGCCCTGGAGGCGGCAGGAGCCGACCTATCGTTCGCCGTGATCGGCTTGGGGAAGCTGGGTGCCGAGGAACTGAACTTCGCCTCCGACCTCGATCTCGTGTTCGTCTACGAAGGGGAGGGACCGGAGGACCTTCGACGGGCGGGGGAGATCTCCGAGCGTGTGCTCCAATGGATCCACGAGGGCGGCTGGGAGCCCGACGCCGACCTCCGGCCGGAGGGTCGCTCCGGGCCCCTCGCACGGTCGTTCGCCGCGTACCTCGAATACCTGGAGCGATACGCGGAGACCTGGGAGTTCCAGGCACTGCTGCGGGCCAGGTTCATCGCGGGCGACGAGGGATTGGGGCGGCGGTTCGGTTCCTTGGCCGAGGATCTTGCGTACCCGGAGTACCTCTCGCTCGACCGGTCGGGCGAGATCCTCCGGATGCGCGAACGGATCGAGCGGGAGCGGGTTCGACCGTCCGACGCGGCGCGGTTCCATTTCAAGCTTGGGTATGGGTCGCTAGCCGACGTGCAGTTCGCCGTGGAACTCTCACTGATGCGCCACGGGGGGCGGCACCCGGAGGTCCGGACGCCCCGGACCTTCGAGGCCATCGAGAAGCTGGCCGCGGCCCGGCTGATGGAGGACAGCGTGGCCCGCGAGCTCGGCGAGGCCTTCGTGTTCCTATCGGATGTGAAGAACGCGTTGGAGGTGGACCGCAGGCTGCATGCGGAGGCCGTCCCGGCATCGGTGGAGGAGCAGACGGCCCTGGCCCGGCGGCTTGGCTACGAGGAGTACCCGCGACAGAGCTTCCTGGACGACTACCGGCGGATCACGCGCAGGGCCCGGCACGCCATGCAGCGCGTGTTCTCCGAGGGGTTCGAGGCTGCGGACTGAGTTCCTCGTGACGAGAACGAGAGCCGGCCCGAAGGCCGGCTCTCGCGGATCTCAGCTCTGACGACCGTCACAGGTCGTAGTACAGGGCGAACTCGTGCGGGTGCGGGCGCAGGCGCACCGCGTCGAGCTCGTTCGTCCGCTTGTACTCGATCCAGGTGTCGATCACGTCCTGGGTGAACACCCCGCCCTCCAACAGCCACTGGTGGTCGGCCTCCAGCGCGTCGAGCACCTCCTCGAGGGACCCCGGCACCTGCTTGACCATGGCCTTGTCCTCTGGCGGCAGGTCGTACAGATCCTTGTCGATCGGCTCGGGTGGCTCGATCTTGTTCTTGATGCCGTCGAGGCCGGCCTGGAGCTGGGCCGCGAACGACAGGTACGGGTTGCACGAAGGGTCGGGGGTCCGGAACTCCAGGCGCTTGGCCGCAGGCGTCTTGTAGTAGACGGGGATCCGTACGCACGCCGACCGGTTCCGCTGCGAGTAGACGAGGTTGATCGGGGCCTCGTACCCGGGCACGAGCCGGCGGTAGGAGTTGGTGGTCGGCGCGGCGAATGCCAGGAGCGACGGCGCGTGGGTCAACAGCCCACCGATGTACCACCTCGCGGTGTCGCTGATCCCGGCGTAGCCGACCTCGTCCCAGAACAGGTTCTCGTCGTTCCGCCACAGGCTCTGGTGGGTGTGCATGCCCGATCCGTTGTCCATGAACAGTGGCTTCGGCATGAACGTGACGGTCTTGCCGGCTGCGTACGCAGTGTTCTTGACCACGTACTTGTACTTCATGACCTTGTCCGCCATGCGAAGCATCGTGTCGTACCGCATGTCGATCTCGGCCTGGCCGGCCGTGCCCACCTCGTGGTGGTGCACCTCGACCTCCACCCCGACCTTCTGGAGGTTCAGGACCATCTCGCTTCGCAGATCCTGGTAGTGGTCCATGGGCGGGACGGGGAAGTAGCCCTCCTTGTACCGGGGCTTGTACCCGAGGTTCTTGCCGCCCTCCTCGGCGCCGGAGTTCCACATGCCCTCGATGGCGTCGATGAAGTAGTACCCCTCGTGCTGGTTCTGGTCGAACCGGATCGAGTCGAAGATGTAGAACCCGCACTCCGGTCCCCAGTACGAGATGTCGGCGATGCCGCTCTGCTTCAGGTACAGCTCGGCCTTGCGCGCGATGGAGCGCGGGTCGCGCGTGTACGTCTCACCGGTGATCGGATCCCGCACGAAGCAGTGGATGGCCAGCGTGGAGTGCTTGGTGAACGGGTCGATGTACGCGGCGTCCGGGTCGGGCACGAGGAGCATGTCCGACTCCTGGATCTCCTGGAACCCCCGGATCGACGACCCGTCGAACCCGTAGCCGTCCTCGAACCCTGCCTCGGACAGCTCGGAGATCGGGATGGAGAAGTGCTGCATCAGCCCCGGCAGGTCGCAGAACCGCAGATCGACGATCTCGGCTCCCGCTTCCTTGGCCAGGGAGAGGACGTCCTTCGGCGTGGTCACCCCGCCTTCCCCCCTTCCGTCTCGTGGACGGACCAAGGGTAGGGGCGAACCGGCGCGACGAGGTTTCCGCCGCGTAAACAGTTCGTTACGGCAGGGCCGCGCGAGCCCCCGGCGCCGTCGCCGGCTGCGGCTCCCAGTCGCGGAGGACCTCGGCCACCTTGACCAGGATGGCGGCGCCGCCGGCCAGCTCCACGAGCCGGCCGATCGGGGTCTTGAAGAACGGGTGGCGCACGATCAGGGGAACGCTCAGGATGAGCAGCCGGGCGGCGAGGGATCGCACGAACCGCCCCTGTGGGGTGGCCAGCCACCGCTGGAGCTCGTCGACCCCGCCGTCGATGGCCGACTCCAGCTCGTGACCCCACCGCCGGAAGTCCCGCGCGGACGGAAGCATCG